>JAFMBH010000006.1 GCA_017858735.1 Bacteroidota bacterium | reverse complement strand
GGTGTTGCTGGAAATTCCATAATCAAAACACCCCAAATGGATGAACTGGCAAAAAAGGGCGTTTATTTTAAAAATGCCTTTTCAACTACCCCCATTTGTGCCGCCAGCAGAGCGTCTATTTTGACAGGATTGTATGAACGAACCCATAATTATACTTTTCAAAAACCTTCTTTGCAAGTTCAATATACGAACTTGATGTATCCCAAAATTTTAAAGGAAAATGGATATCATGTTGGGTTTTATGGAAAATTAGGTGTAGCGATAGATCGTCCTGAGCAATATTTTGATGAAAGCGATTTTTATGATCGCGGTCCACGGTCCGATAAGGGAGGATATTTTTATAAAAAACTGGGTGCCAATACTGTTCACCTTACACGCTATGCTGGTCAACAGGCGCAAGATTTTATTTCAAATGCTCCAAAAAACAAACCTTTTTGCCTTTCTGTTTCTTTCAGTGCGCCGCATGGCCATGATTCCTCGGTAGAACAGTATTTTTGGCAGGAAAAATCAGATTCCTTGTACGAAAAGGATGTTTTTCCTGAACCTTCCTTAGGGGAAGACCTTTATTTTGACAGATTACCGATAGAGGTTAAAAATGGATTCAACAGGGTAAGATGGAAATGGCGATTTGATACTCCTGAAAAGTATCAACGCATGATGCGGGGATATTATCGGATGATCACCGAAATTGATGATGAAATTGGGGCTTTGAGAAACCTCTTGGCACAAAAAGGGCAGGCGGAAAATACTATTTTTATCATCATGGGCGATAATGGTTATTTTACGGGGGATAGGCAATTGGCGGACAAATGGTTAATGTACGATCCTTCCATACGCATTCCTCTCATCATTTATGATCCAAGATTGCCAAATAAGTCCCGAACCGTATCGGATATGGTTTTGAATATTGATATCACTCCATCAATTCTTGATTTTGCGGAGATAAAATCGCCTGTAAATTATCAGGGAGAAAGTTTGAAACCCTATCTGAATCGTCCTGATTATTCTTTACACCGGGATTTCATTTTGATTGAGCATCTTTGGAAATTACCTGATATACCATCCAGTGAGGGCATCAGGACAGAAAAATGGAAATATTTCAAGTATAGATACATTCAAGCTCCGGAAGAATTGTATGATTTGGAAAAGGATCCCATGGAAACAAAAAATCTGGCACAGGAGCAAAGTCATCAAAAGATACTCAAAAAACTGAGGGACAAATTTACCAGGAAGGTTCAGCAATTAAGGGATGAACAGCTTTTTTAAAGTCATTTATAGTTATTAATTCAGATTAAACCGTACATTAACCAAGAAACCAAGAAGGATTACATTGCTTAAAGAAGTTCTGAAAGAAAAGGCATCTTGTAAGCTTTGCTTGCTTAAAAAATTGGATAAAAGCTACCTGACTTATTAGAACCATTGAAATTTAGTTGAAAAAAACGTCGATTAAACATTTTAGCCCAATGGCGGGAAATTTCTGAACTAGCAGCCTATGAGTAGCAAATTAACCTTCGCACAAAAGGAGATTGAAAATCGAATTTTCCATTTTCGTGGCACACAAGTTATGCTTGATAGTGATTT
Source organism: Bacteroidota bacterium (assembly GCA_017858735.1). Taxonomy (GTDB): domain Bacteria; phylum Bacteroidota; class Bacteroidia; order Chitinophagales; family Saprospiraceae; genus BJGN01. The sequence continues at coordinate 78,346 of JAFMBH010000006.1, read as the reverse complement.
GGCTAATATATATAAGGTAGAAACCCGTGTGCTGAATCAAGCAGTAAACAGAAACATAGAGCGTTTTCCGGAATTGTTTCGTTTCCAGTTAATTGAAACTGAGTTTGAAAATTGGAAATCACAAAATGTGATGTCTGAGAATCACAACTTGAAATCACAAAATGTGATGTCAAGTGCACATGGAGGTCGTAGATCGCTCCCTTATGCATTCACTGAACAAGGCGTAGCAATGCTTTCCGCTGTATTGAGGAGTGATGTGGCAGTAAAAGTTAGCATCCAAATAATCAGTGCTTTTGTGGAAATGCGAAAATTAATTGCTAATCATTACGGATTATTGCAACGAATGGACGGTATTGAACGCAAGCAAATCGAAACTGACCAAAAATTTGAACAGGTATTCAAAGCCCTGGAAAGTAAAAACGCCATCCCAAATCAAGGCGTATTTTTTGACGGTCAAGTTTTTGATGCCTACGAATTGGCTTCCAAAATCATTCGTTCTGCTAAAAAAAGTATTGTATTAATTGATAATTATATAGACGAAACCACTTTAACGCATTTATCCAAAAAAGCAAAAACGGTAAAGGTGTTGTTATTAACCAAAACCATTATAAATCAATTAACTTTAGATGTAAAAAAAGCCAATGAACAATATGGCAATTTTGAGATAAGGGAATTTGCCAACAGCCATGACCGCTTTATTATTATTGATAATTCCGATGTGTATCACTTGGGGGCTTCGTTAAAAGATTTAGGTAAAAAATGGTTTGCATTTTCTAAGATGGACAAAAGCTCCGTTTCAAGTATCATAAAAGAAATCGGCGATGAGTAAAGAGAAATTGATACTAGTGTTTAAGAATGAGAGGGAATGGGTCGGCTTCAAGAACTTGGACAAATCAAACCGCGTGGAACATCCAACGCACGCCAAATTTATCATTTAAGGCACCATACGTTCCGATAGGTTGGGGAATAAATGGATCCGTGACATTGGCCTCTCTTGAAAGCAGGTCAAATAGCTTTTGGGTGTCCTCCACTTTTCCGCCACTAATATACAGACATTGCATATTACCTCTAACAGGCTCTTCCTGAGGCAATAACCAATCAGAAGTGGAGATATCCAGCCATTCGCTTTGTAACTTGCCATTCAATATTTTTTCCTGGAAATGTTCTGGAAAATGCATTTTCATGGGAGATTCACCAATACTGGTGAGATTCAAATCGCCACCAAGACATTCCTGGTAAAAAGTCATTGCCTCTCTGGCCTGACCATCAAAAAGCAAATAAACAGATTGTTTCATGGTAAGGATTTAAAATATATCAGCAGGATTTATAAAACGTAGTGGGAATGGCTTCCAGGTTCTGCTCTATTTTTTTTGCTGCATTGGTAACAGATAATCCACCAAGATTAGTGCATCTTAAGGTATGATGAATCTCATCGCCGACGGCTTTCATGGTCTCAATCACCTCGTCCAGGGGAATTAAAAATGCATAATTTGACAAGGCCATATTGGCACAAGCTACTGCATTGGAAGCGGCCATAACATTTCTACCAAGGCAGGGAGCTTCCACCCGATTACCAATGGGATCACAAATAAGACCCAGTGAATTTTGTAATGCAAGGGAAGCGGCACCAATGGCCTGTAACAGCGTTCCGCCTTTTAAGCCAACCAAAGCGGCTGCGGCCATTCCACCTGCGGAACCTGTTTCGGCCATACAACCTCCTACTTCAGCGGCAAAAGTGGCATTTTTTGCTATAAAAACACCAATTAATCCGGCCGAGAGTAAGGCCTTTACTATTTCCTCTTCTGGGAGGTTCATTGAATGTGCCATGCCAAAAACAGCGCCGGGCAATGCGCCACAAGAACCTGCGGTTGGAGCAGCAACAATGATGCCCATAGAACTTTTTACCTCCATAACCGCAGAAACATACATCGTAATTAAATTATTGGCGTCACCGCCCAACAATTTATGGGATGATAATTTATCTTGAAACAGTAAGGACTGACTACCTAAAATCCTGTCTTCATAATGAGTCCCCTTTAATCCTGTTTGAATGGATTGACTCATTATTCCGACAATTTTCCGCATCATTTCAAAAACTTCAGTGTCGGAAATATTACCCCTTAACGCTTCATATTTTACTGCGAGTTGCCATAATTCCAGCTTTTTGTCCTCATTATATTCAAACATTTCCTGACAGTTATTGAAAGGAACTTCCATATCTTTTCTAGCCTTAATGGGTAAAACCGGATGAATAATCTTAATTTTTGCAACCCCATCCTGTTGACGTAACTTATCCAATAAATCTTTAGGCATCAAATCCTGGGTCTTGATTTCCAAAAAACAAGAAACTCCTGTATGGAATTCCATGAATTCAGGAGAGATGGAATCAAGAATAATAGGAAAAAGAGAGGAAGGATTATCACAATATATCAGGGTTTCGAAATAATCTCCTGTCATGGAAACCTTATTCTGGTCGATGTCTATCACCTCAATCATGCCCCCACCAGTGGAAATGGCAGTTAAAGAATGAATTTCATTTGCATTGGATAAGGTTAATTTATAAGTATTTGGATGATCTGCCTGAATATCTTTTATTTCTATATGAACAAAAATACCATTTGATTCCAGGTAATTTTCTGACAAGGGGAGCCTTTCATCATAAGCCTCCCAACCCATGAATCCACCAAAAATACCCATATCTGAGCCTTGACTTTTATGTGTGGTGGCAAGAGATCCGTTTGGATCAAATTCAATGTAAATATTAGTCAATACGTTGTTCATCAAATCCCTGCACATTCTACCAATCCGGAGCGCTGCGGCACAATGGGAACTGGAAGGACCGCGCATGACAGGTCCGATGACATCATTGAAAATACTTGGGCTTGCACTCATTTTCATTTATTTGAATATTCATTACATTTAACCAAATTAGCTATTTATCTTAGATATTCAAAGTGTTCATGTAGTTGAATTTCAAACAAAAATTAAATGAAGGAAATGGTTACATTTATATGGCTCATATTAGGAATATTGACCTGTTGGTTCTCCATAACCTTTGTTATGGATTTCCTGAAGCATAAGCATAATCTGGAAAAGGTTAGTTGGTTAAAGACAGGATTGATTGGTTTCTTTGTCAACTTCATTGATGTTTTAGGCATTGGAGCCTTTGCCCCGCAAACGGCCTTACTGAAATTCACCGGGCAAACGGAGGATAAATTGCTGCCAGGTACCTTGAATGTAGCAAATACAATACCTGTATTAATTCAAGCGATTATTTTCATAACGGTTATAAAAGTGGAGCCCATCACCTTAATCACCATGCTCCTATCGGCGGCTGTTGGTGCTGTTTGGGGAGCTGGCATTGTTTCCAGATTAAAAGTAGATCATGTCAGATTAATTATGGGTATTGCCCTAATTATCACCGCTGGTTTTATGGTAGCGGTAAATATGGAATGGATAAAAGGCGGAGGGACCGCCATAGGTTTATCTGGGTATAAATTAGTATTTGCCGTAGCGGTCAATTTCTTGCTGGGAGCTTTAATGACGGCCGGCATTGGTTTGTACGCGCCATGCATGGCCATGGTATTCTCCCTTGGATTATCCCCACAGGTAGCCTTTCCAATCATGATGGGATCTTGTGCCTTTTTAATGCCTCCTGCATCTATCAAATTCATCAAAGAAGGAGCTTATAATAGGAAAGCCGCCTTTTCAATGGCCATTCCTGGCATTGTTGCCGTATTTATTGCTGCATTTATAGTGAAATCCCTCCCTTTGGAATCTTTGCGTTGGTTAGTTATTGTCGTTATTCTTTATACGGCTATCCTCTTACTTCGAGCTTTTAAACGTTCCTAGCATAATTTTTCTTACTTTTAAGTAGCTTTAGTTCATCCTAAAATTCTTTAATAAATGGCCGTTTCATGGAAGGGAGTATTTCCCGCAATCACAACTAAGTTCACCTCCCAAAATCAGTTGGATTTAGAACTATTTAAAAAAAATCTAAGCGCCCAATTAGATGCGGGCATAAATGGCATTGTTCTTGGCGGATCCCTTGGTGAGGCAAGCGTATTGACGAACGATGAAAAGGAAATTTTAGTAAAAGAAACCTTGCAATTTGTTGAAGGTAAAGTTCCTGTTATCATTAGTATCGCGGAAGGAAGTACGGATCTGGCCATTGAATTGGCACAGAATGCATCCCTTTGGGGTGCCCAGGGACTTATGTTATTACCTCCCATGCGTTATAAGGCTGATGATAGAGAAACTGTCCAATATTTCAAGGATGTTGCGGAAAGCACGCCGCTTCCCATCATGATTTACAACAATCCGGTAGATTATAAAATTGATGTCACCATTGATATGTTTGCAAAATTAGCACCCATTTCAAATATTCAAGCCATTAAGGAATCAACACGTGATGTTACCAATGTCACCAGACTTCGAAATGCTTTTGGAGACAGATTTAGCATTTTATGTGGTGTTGACACCTTAGCATTAGAGGAATTGGTATTAGGAGCCGATGGCTGGGTGGCAGGTTTGGTCTGCGCATTTCCCGCAGAAACAGTGACTGTTTTTAAGCTGGTTAAAGCGGGTAGGATAGAGGAAGCTATAAACATTTACAGGTGGTTTATGCCTTTATTGGAATTGGATATTCATCCAAAATTGGTTCAATACATAAAACTGGCAGAGTCAAAAACAGGATTGGGTTCAGAATTTGTGAGGAGACCAAGATTAGTATTGGAAGGGGCTGAGCGTCAAAAAATTGAAAATATCATTGGCACAGGCATTAAAAACAGACCTGTTTTGCCAAACTGTTAATATTTGCCCGACTAAAAAGATTGGATTGCAATAATTTTTTATTTGACGCTATCAGAATAACTGACAAATGCGATGAATCGGCTGTCTGGCGACCAGGATGGTGTATTTATCGTTCCTTGCCCACCATATAGATAGGCGATGGTTTTGGGAAATCCTCCCATTACAGGCATTAATTTAAGGCTGACTGGTTTGCAGCCAGGATGTTGCGTAGGATCAATATCATCTTCAAAAGAGATGTAAGCTATCCATTTACCGTCAGGTGAAATATGGGGAAACCAATTATTATATTGGTCGAAAGTCAATTGTTCCAAAGCTGTACCATCGGGTTTCATTCGCCAAAGTTGCATGGTACCCGTCATACTACCATTGAAATAGATCCATTTACCATCGGGCGAACCTTCAGGTCCGTCCACATGACCAAAGGTAAAACGGGTTAATTGGGTTTCTTCACCCGTTTCTATATTGGCCTTAAAAACATGATAAAGCGAGTTTCGGCTGGTATCCCTTCGCCCCACATAATATACTTCCTTATTATTTGCTGCCCAGCCATGCAGATAGGAAGGTGTTTTTTCGGTGACCAATCTGGGTTCACCCCCTGAGAGAGGCAGCACATAAATCGTTGATCCACCACCAAATAATCCGGCCCTGTGAGAACTTATACCCAACCATTTTCCATCAAATGAAATCACATGGTCATTATTGTTTCTATTGGCATTTCCTGTATTGAGTTTTGAGGGTGCACCTTTACCATCAACAGGAATAGTCCAGATATTTCCTTCACTATTGAATAACAGGTGTTTGCCATCGGGCATCCAGTTAGGTGCTTCAAAACGAACAGGGCTTTCATAGATTACCTTTCGATTTCCGGTAAAAACATCCAACATTTCCAAACGGCTACCCAGGCTATCTGCTCCATTGAAATTAAAAGAAGGCGGCATCATTTTGTCCACCCGAACGTTCCAGATATTTACTTCCTCCAGGGCATCTGGCTTATTTGAGCACACAAATAAGCCCACATAAGGATTTTTACCTATATTTTCCATCGTCACGGCACCATAAGATTGCAGAGGTTCACCCTCATTGGCTATCCGCATCGTGTAAGTATTCCCTTTTCGTTCCAGTTGGATGGTACGTGCTTTTTTCTTTGGAAAAATTAATTCGTCTTTCCCATTTCGCATATATGCCCCATGTATTTCACGCCAGGTGGCCATAGTCAGCCCATCGCCCTGAATGGTGGACGTAAAATGTACTGCATCATCCTCTAAACTCTCTCTTACCATCCATCCTAATTTACGACGGGGATTATTTCCAATGGTGTTAGCAAACTCAAAATTAGCCGTGACTACAAAATCGCCTTGTATTCTACTGGAAAGAAAATAGAATTCATCCTTATTCAACCCAATTTGAGAACCTGCTCCTTTTAGTTTATACACTTGGTTTTCAACATCGTAATAGGAGCTGCCAGTTAATTTTGGTTTTCCGATATCATTTGTGGAATTAAAAACGCCCAAATGTTGAATTTGCCCAAAACAATGGCTAAAAAAAACAAAAAGGGGCAGGAACAAGGTCAAATGTCTATAATTCATCATCGGAAATGGCTTTGGTTGTTGAATATAAGGATAAAAGGCGACAACAAGAGGGGTAGGGGGATATTTTTACGGCTTATAAAGGATCATTGGCCTATCTTTATATTAAAATTGGACGATATTATGCAAAAAACCTTCAACATAACTGGCATGTGTCCATCAATGACCTTCTATTTTTTTTGTTTATATGAACTTTCTTTGATTTAATATTTTATGCTATAGTGACCCAATATTAATGGGTTATGCTGCAGAGACGCGAAGCATCGCGTCTCTACAGCATTGTTTATAAAGATTTAATTCTCAAATTTTTAAATCGAACTTCGGAACCATGTCCAAGAAAGCCAATATGTCCTTTAGCTCGTTGTAATCCAGGATGATTTTTGTGATCCAAAGTACCATTTTCTGAGGCTTCTTTTAAGTCGCCATCAACGATAATCTGCCCATTTAAGGTCACTCTGATTCTATCTCCTTCGATACGAATTTCCTCTTCATTCCATTGGCCAACGGGTTTTAGAAACTCTCTTTTTGCAGGAATAATTCCGTAAACAGAACCATGATATTGATAAGCTTCAAGATTTGCATAAATAGGTGAAGTATTATCAAGAACCTGAATTTCCATACCTACATAAGCAGCATCTCCTTCTAAAGGCGTTCTTATGCCAATACCATTATTAGCTCCCGGTGTTAATTGGAAATCAAAACGGAAAATAAAATCATCATATTCTTTTTCTGTATATAAATTTCCTTTGCCGCCAGCCGTTGGATCTATAAGAATCGTTTGGTCAACCACCTTATAGTCGGTCATATTACCAACCCAACCAGTTAAATCTTTACCATTAAATAAAGAAACGAATCCGTTGGTTTCCTCCTCCGGTGTAAGGCTGATCTGGCTGCTGGACAGATTTCTGACATACACGTCCCTAAAAGCCAGGTCGGTACCATGAGCTTGAAGTTCGATAGGTCCGGAAGGAAAAATAGGTAATTTTCTGTCCCAATAATTTTCCAGCGTCACATTATCTACCACCAATTCACCATTAAGATAAACAGTTACTTTCTCACCAACCATTCTGATGAAAAAAGTATTCCAGTCATTTATCGCATTATCCATTAATTTTAATGGCTTGGAAGGATTAGTTTTATTGTTATATAGACCGCCGGAACCTACATTGGCACCTACATCCACACGGGTAGTGTCCCAAATTTGAACTTGAGGTGTTCCTCTAAGATAAATGCCGCTGTCGCCATTTTTGGAAATCCGCCAATCTACCCACATTTCGAAATCGGCATAATCCTTAACTGAGCAAAGATTTTCATAACCAGTCCCAGTAAATCTGATTTCACCGTTCACCACCGTCCAATTCAGAGGTAATTTAGCATTAGCCTCTTTCTGTTTTGCAGCTAAAACATCAGGTGTCATGGCAGCACGAGCTATAGGGTTTTCAACAAGACCTTGCCAGCCGGACAAATCCTTTCCATTAAACATAGGCACAAATCCTTCAGTTGCGGGCATTTGAGAAAGCCATGTCCGTATATTTTCCCTGGTATAATCACTTTCTGCACCGCTGAGAACCACCATACATTTTTCTAATACTGGTTTTACAGTGGCTCCAAACAGACCAGCTTTACCTCCCGATTCTGGCAATGCAATATCACTACAAGCCTGAGCTGCAGCCTGTTGCACTTTGGCATCGTCCAGGAAAGTGGCTACGGTAATAAAAGAGAGAAAAGATTTATTATTAGCCAGTTGATTGATAATAAGTCTTTTTAAACCTGCATCATCCTGGGTATAGGGAATCAATTTTCTGATTGACAACACCTTTCTTTCTGTACTCAATGACGAGCTGCCTATTTGTTTTACAAAAGCCCGAAAAGCAGCATTGGCTCTTTCTGGTTCATTAGACTCTATGACAGGTAAAAGGTATGAGGTAGCGGCTTCATTCTCCCATTTGGTCAAGGCTTGAAAAGCCGCATTTTTGAGATCGACCTGATTGCTTTTGTAAGCAGAGGCCACGAGATTAAGCAACGAAGGATCCGAAATAGGAGCAAAAGCACCGAGGTATTTCTTTTGGTTTTCTGGACTTTTCACCCAGATTTCCTTTAGCTTTTCAACTGTCTGTGCTGATTTTATAGAAACTACGGCGTCTTGTAATAATTTAATAACTTGATCGTCAGTAGCTGACGATAATTTTTCCAGTAAAACATCGATGGAATTGGCAGAACTTGTCCCCGTTAATGCCTTATATGCTGTTAAAGAAATGGCTTTATCGGTGGCATTGGTATAACCTATAACGTCATTGAAAGCAAGGACGGCATTTCTTGAAGCTAAAGTTTCAAGAAAAACAATCTTACCGCTATTTCCAGCTTTATGCAAAGCAGAGATAATCGCCGGAATTTCCCGGGAACTAATCCATGTTTTTAAAAGAAGTGAAATAGTGGGGATTTCTGCAGAACTTATATTGGAGGCATAGGTAAGCAAGGTTGGAATACCTTCCCTGCCTTTTATAGCCATCAAAGCCTTTATGGCGGCTAATCTATTGTCAAGTTCTGTTGCCTTTAATTGAGATTCAACAAATGGAAGAGCCAGAGGGTTTTTCAACAAACCCACATAGTCAAGTATCTGGATATTAGCTGCCGGGGATAAAGAACCAGCTTTATCAAGAATCTTTCTAAGGCCTGCAACGTCCTTGTTTTCCAAAGCCAGGGCTAATGCTGCTCCTCTGTAATCTGCATTAGCATGGCTTAACGCTTGAATTATTTCATCTATGGCATCCATGCCGTCATAGGTAACAAGTAAGCGAAGGGCAGCTAAGGAATAGGTATAAGCCGGTGTTGAAGCGTTATTTTTGAAGATAAATCTGGCATTTTTTTCAGCGATAGACCATTGATTATTTTTAGCCAGCTGATCCAGATAATTAATCCAGGAACGCATGGTTTCCGTTGGCTCGTATTTGAATCCGACGGAAGTTGCCGCTGTTTTCATTATTTTTTCGGAAGAAGGCTGACCCGCTTTAGCTATACCTGCCAGGGCAATTTTACGTAAATCAGCACCCGTTTCATTTTGGATAACTGCATGTAAAATATCCAGACTTTTGGCATTACTATAGGCTGCGATACCTTTCAGCACGGGCAACTTTTTATTTCCGGTGCTTTTGGCAAAGGCGCGAAGTAAAGCATCGTGAGCCTCTTCGGAACGAATGGCAATAAGGGTTTGCACGGCATAATCAGCCAATGTTTCAGAGGCTAGAAAAGGTTCGATAGAGGGAACTATATCCTTACCTATAAAGGAAAGATGGTGTAAAAAGAAGGACTGAACGGTTGTTTCTTTCGAGGCAACCAAAGCACGCAAAAAGGCTTTTTCAACTAATTGCCTTGCAGGTTCATTTCCATCCTGACCAGCATACCAAACCAAGCCGTTTAAGGCGGTACGAACCCTGGTGTCGTTTCCAACTTCTGCAGCACTTACCTTTGAGGTAAATAAATCGAGCCCGGCAGGACCCATTTCTATCATTTCTTTAGCTAATCTATTGCGTTGATTTCCGTCGCGTGCAGGGATTTCATTTAAAATGTCAGCCATCTGCGTCGGTAAAGTGCGTTGACTAAGCCCGACATTTGGCAATAAAATGGACAAAATAAGTCCCGTAAAAAAAAGATTGCGAATCATAATTTAATTATTAAGTCAGGTTTGAACCTCTTTTATTTAAATACTCCAGGAACCTCTCATAGGTTGCCAAACCAATCTATTGGCTTCTTCATCATTGATAAAGGATTGTGCTACCGGGTCAAAATGAAGGGTTCTGCCCAAACGGATGGCGATGATACCCATATTTACCAAAGTAGCAGAACGATGTCCATTCATCTCATTGAGCGCAAATTTTTGTCTGGTACGCACACTGTCCGAGAAAAGTCCAATTTGAGGTTCCGGGTCAGGTAAGGTGTCAATTAACCCTTTAAGATTTGGTATATCGGACTTAAAACCCTTATATATTTTACCGTAAGGCCCTTCGATATACGCGGCATCTTTGTCTTTATTTTCTCCATCGAGAATGACCTGACAACCATCGGCATAAGTGTAAGTAACCCGTCTCCAGGAACCTACAGCATCGGCATCTTGCTGAGGAGCATCGACCTCCACCCGTACTGGGGTAGTGTGGTCTTTTCCTAATAAATATTGAACAGGATCGAGGTAATGTTGCCCCATATCGCCCAGACCTCCACCGTCGTAATCCCAGTAACCCCGGAATACAGAGTGCACTCTTTCAGGATTGTAAGGTTTGTATGGAGCAGGCCCAAGCCAGGCATCATAATCGAGAGATTCTGGCACCGGCATTGGCTTAAGATTAGTCTTGCCACTCCAGAAAAATTTCCAGTTATATCCGGTAATTCCGCTTACCGTTACTTTTAAAGGCCATCCTAAAACGCCACTTTCAATGACTTTTTTGAGTGGCTTAACGTCTGTTCCCAGTCCATAAAAGGTATCTTTAAACCTGAACCAGGTATTGAGTCTGAACATACGACCATGTCTTTGGACCGCTTCAACCACTTTAATACCTTCACCAATGGTCCTGGTCATAGGCTTTTCACACCATATATCCTTACCCGCTTCCGCAGCGGCAATAGCCATTAATCCATGCCAATGCGGAGGTGTGGCAATATGAACCACATCAATATCAGGTCTGGCCAATAGTTCTCTGAAATCACTGTAAGTGCTCACATCCGGACCTGCAATATCCGATGCTCTTTGAAGATGATTCTTATCGACATCACACACAGCCAAAAGTTTGGTCCCTTCATAATCAAAATGACCTAAACCCATGCCACCTACCCCAATGATGCCTTTAGTCAGTTGATCACTTGGGGCAGTATAACCTTTTCCACCCAAAACAGATCGTGGGACGATAGTAAATGCAGCTAAAGAAGCCGAAGTGTATTTTAGAAAATTCCTCCTGGCTACCGATTTTTTTTCATTCATAATATCAACGATTGTAAGGTGAATATACTATTTTTTTCCAAATTCCGCTGCTTCTTTATCTAAAATACTGGCATCAGGAAGACGATCAGCTATGAGAATCCGGTAACGGAAAGTAACTTCTTCTCCTTTCTTCAAAGTAAGATTCAACGAATCCTTTCCTTTGCTGAAGATGTTAGCCCCCAATGGATTAGCAGAAAAAAGTCCGTAACCTCTCGCATGCCAGTAAGTAGGATAGCTGTTGTTTTTTGGATGATCCAAAATGGTTATTGAAACGGGCTGGTCTTTAATTATTCCACCCAAACGCATCCATTTGGCTCTGGTACTCCACACTTCCTCTCCTTTTATGCCTTCACTACTCAAATATTCACCTGAAACCCCTGTGTTATCTAAGGTAGGAACATTGGTTTCCTTCCCTTGCGCATCAGTGAAAATTTCAGGCTTATTGGAAGGGTGTTCCAGTTCACGGGCTACTCTGATGGCAATCATACCTTCTTTATCATCCTTAAAATAAACACTTTCAACGAGTGCTTTGAGTGTGGTAATACGGTCAATATACCTTCCCAATGGGTGAGTTCCAAAAATAAACGTCGTGTTTTCCTCTAACACTTCCTTCCCTTTACCATCTGCTTCAAACCAACCTGCACGAATGGAAAGCTCCCCTTTATTCTTACCAGGTTTTATTTTTGTTACTGCCTGATGTTTCACCAATCCGTAATTTTTAGGGTCCCCGGTGGTCAATATCTCCCTTGAATTATTCCAATAATCGATGTCGTTTACTTTTCCATAATTTAACCAAAGGCCAACATGGTGAGGATGATCAATACGTTCCCCAGCTCTTGGAGCTACAGGATAACCTCTCGTCAGCAGTTGACCGTTTTCGGTGATTAATGGGTATAACACAGGTTTTTTGACCTCTTCATTTTGCGAAATAAAATACTGGGTAAACAATTTACCATTAATCTTAACTTCAATATCCTTGTTTGGTAAGGTGTTAAAGGTAACTCCTTCATTTTGAGATATAAGCATAAAAGGAGAGATGAAGGATAAAATGAGGACAACAGCTTTAATATTATTCATCGTATGATTTTTTAAAAGGTTAAATATTATTTTTCCCAGCCTAAGTATTCTCTGACATTATGGTAGCAAATATCCTGAATGATTTTTCCCGCCCATGGTATATCACTCGGAAGTTCCCCATTTTCAATTTCCTTACCTATCATATTACATAAAATTCGTCTGAAATATTCATGACGTGGGAAGGAGAGGAAACTTCTGGAATCGGTGAGCATTCCCACAAATTTACTTATCAGCCCCATGTTGGATAGGGTATTCATTTGCTGTTCCATGCCATCTTTTTGGTCTAAAAACCACCAGCCTGAGCCATATTGTATTTTTCCTGCCACACTTCCATCATTAAAGTTACCAATCATAGAAGCCATTACTGCATTATCAGCAGGATTTAAATTATAGATAATTGTTTTTGTCAATCGGTCTTCCTCATCTAAACGTGCCAGGTATTTTGACAATGTACTGGCCTGAGACCAATCACCGATAGAGTCCCAACCGGTATCTGGACCTAAATTCCTTAGTGCTCTCAGATTATTATTTCGCATGGCCCCAATATGAAATTGCTGAATCCAACCTAATGAATGATAAAGACAGCCCAGGTCGAAAAGGATAGACGACATATATATATGTGCTTCTTCCTGAGAAACAGGTTCTCCATTGAGTGCTTTTTTGAAAATGCGATCAACCTCCAAAGCAGTATAATTTTCAGCACATAAATATTCTAATCCATGGTCCGAAAGCTGGCAACCGAGAGAGGCAAAAAAATCGGCACGATTTGATAGCGCTGTGAGAAGGTCGTCATAATTTAAGATAGACAGGGAAGTTATATCAGCGAGTTGTCTGACAAAAGAGGCAAAATTTGCATTTTTTATTAAAATGAATTTGTCAGGTCTAAATGCGGGCAACATTTTTAAAGGGCCGACCCCCTCATTTTTCATAGCTATATGAAATTCAAGAGAATCTAAGGGATCATCAGTGGTGCAGACCGCCCTGACATTCATATTTGTTAGTAGGGGACGCACCTTGAAAGACGGCGTTTGTAGCAGTTCGTTACAATGAGCATAAATTGAGGCTGCATTATCCTTATTTAGGAGGTCATCAACACCAAAATAGCGTTTCATTTCCAGAGCGGTCCAATGAAACAGCGGGTTTCTCCAGGTATAAGGAACCGTTTCTGACCATTTTTCAAATTTTTCGAAATCACTTTTATTCCCAGTGCAATAGGATTCATCAACGCCATTCATCCGCATAGCTCTCCATTTGTAATGATCACCATAGAGCCAGATTTTTGAAATATTTTCAAAGGAATGATTTTCAGTAATTTGCTGAGGAGGCAAATGATTATGATAATCTATAATGGGCATATCCTTAGCATAATCATGGTATAAGGAGGCGGCTGTGTTGTTTTGTAACAAGAAATTTTCGTGTAAAAAAGGAGTGGTTGCCATAAAAAAAGGTTAGTTAAAGGACTGATTTGTGAATATAAATCAAAAGATAAGGGTATAATTTGGATAAAACATCAAATCCTTTCATTTTTCTGAACGCAAACGTTTTCGTAAATTTAATGTACATAAAAAGCAATAGTTAATATTAAATAATTTAAATTGTAGCAAATTAAAATATACAATTATGAAAAAACACTTTCTTTTATTGGGTTTTTTACTAACATTACTTCCTTTTCAAATGCTTCTGGCTCAATCTCGGACCATTAATGGGACCGTTTCTGATGCAAATAAAGAGGGTTTAATTGGGGTAACCGTAAGTTTAAAGGGTACTACTTTTGGTACCGTTACAGATGAAAATGGAGCTTATTCAATTACAGTGGGAAGTGGGAATGATATCCTGGTTTTCAGTTATGTGGGATTTATTTCCCAGGAAATTACAGCTGGTACACAAACTCAAGTGAATGTTACCTTGGACGAAGATGTTCAAAATCTTTCTGAGGTCGTCGTCGTTGGTTATGGTACACAAAAGAAAAGTCAGTTAGCGGGTGCTATATCGTCTGTCAGTGCAGAAGATATTATGGCACTTCCTGTAACGAATGCCCGTCAGGCATTACAAGGTAGAGCGGCTGGTGTTGACGTAGTACAGGCAGGAAGTAAACCCGGTGCCGGACCACAGATTCGTATCAGGGGACGTCGTTCCTTTAATGCAACAAATAACCCGCTTTATGTGGTAGATGGTATTCCTTTATCAGGGGGGATTGACGATATCAATCCGCAGGATATCCTGTCTATGGAAATTCTTAAAGATGCTTCAGCTACAGCAATTTACGGTGCAAGAGGTGCGAATGGCGTGGTCATCATTTCTACAAGAAGAGGTGCTGCAGGTAAAACGGTAGTTTCTTTTGATACCTATGTAGGTTCGAATCAAAGTCTGGGCAATATTAAAGTTTTTGATGGTCCTGGTTTTGCTGAGTACAAAAGGGAATCAAGAAGAGCCATCGGACAATATCCACTTGGTCAGGGAACAGAAGCTGATGATGCTAAGATTTTCGAGCCCATAGAAATGGAAAGTATTAAATTGGGCAGAAGTACTGATTATGTGAATGGTATGTTACAAGATGGAATGATTCAGTCCCATCAATTGGGTATTTCCGGTGGATCTGAAAAAACTACCTTTAATATTACCGGTAACTTTTTTCAGGATATAGGTGTGGTTAAAAAACAAGATTTCACTCGTTATACTTTCAGGGTCAATTTAGATCATCAGATTAATAAAAGCCTGAAAGTTGGCTTATCTACCCTTTTTGTAAACAGCTCCAGAAATGGAGAAAATTATAATCCACTTGGTGGCGCTTTAGCCGAGAATCCTTTAGGTAAACCTTATGACGATGAAGGTAATCTCATATTTCTTCCAACTTTAGATGGCCTTAGAACCAATCCATTTGCTGAAATCGTGGATGGCGCACAGGAAGATCTTGGTAAAAGATATCGTATATTTAATAGTATTTACGGCGAATGGCAAATCGCAAAGGGTTTAAGGTACAGGGTGAATTTTGGACCTGATTTCACCGTTACAAGAAATGGCCGGTTTACCGGTGCTTTTACAAATAGTCAAAGAGGTGGTGTAGCTACAGGTAGTGTTGAAGACCGTTTTAATTTCAATTATACCTTGGAAAATATCCTCACTTATGATAAGAAATTTGGAAGTTCTCATAATTTTAATTTCACGGCATTACAATCCTTTCAAAAAGACAGAGAAGAGTTTGCACGCATTAGCGTTTCTGGTATCCCTGCCGAAGCGCAATTATATCATTCCTTGGGTTCTGCCAGCTTGATTACAGGCGCCTCCACTAATCTTTCAGAATGGGCATTACTTTCCTACATGGGTAGAATTAATTACGATTTCAGAGAGAAGTATCTGTTGACTGCTACGGTTCGTGCTGATGGTTCTTCCCGATTTGGAACAAATAATCGATATGGTATTTTTCCTTCTGTAGCAGTAGGTTGGAATATCGCCAGAGAATCTTTTATGGAGAATCTAGGATTTCTTGAAACATTGAAATTAAGAGCAAGTTATGGAGCTATTGGTAATCAAGCCATTAATCCATATCAAACACAGGCATTGCTTGGAAGAACTTCTTATGCGTATGATAATACAGCGGGATTTGGGTACAGACCAAACACTATAGGTAATCCCGATCTTCGTTGGGAAACTTCAACTACAGCAAATCTTGGTCTTGATTTTAGCTTTTTCTCAGGAAGAATTAATGGTTCTGCAGAATACTATAATACGGTAACAACGGACTTATTAGCTCCCCAGCCTCTGCCCACTTCTACAGGTTTTGGAGGTTTCACAACAAACGTGGGTTCTACACAAAACAAAGGGGTTGAATTGACCCTTTCTACTGTAAACGTAGATAAAGGTGGCTTTACCTGGGAAACAGATTTGATTTTCAATAAAAATACAGAAGCCATTTTAGAATTGGCTAACGGTAAAGTAGATGATATCGCTGCAGGTCGATTTATTGGCAAACCATTGACTGTATTTTTTGATTATAAGAAATTAGGAATCTGGCAATCAAATGAGGCCGATCAGGCTAAAGTTTTTGGAGACAGAGTAGGTCAGATAAAAGTGGAAGATTTTAATGGAGATGGAAGAATAAACGCCAGTGATCGCCAGATTCTTGGATCTGCCGTTCCCGATTTTGCTGCCGGTTTAACCAATCGCTTTTCTTACAAAGGTATTGATTTCTCCTTCTTCATTTTCGCAAGGATTGGTCAAATGATTCGTAGCGGTTACCATGTAAGTCAAAATAGATTGGCTGGTCGTTACAATAACCTTGCGGTTGATTATTGGACGCCAAGTAATCCAACCAATGCGTTCCCACAACCTGTAGTAACTCAGGAATTTCCAAAATATGACCGTTCACTGGCCTATTTTGATGGATCCTTCATAAAAGTGAGAAACATTAATATTGGATACAACTTGCCAAAAAAATTGGTTGCTAAATTAAAAATGGAAAGTCTTCGTTTTTTCTCCAGTATTCAGCAACCCTTCATATTTTCCCAATACATTACTAAATATCAAGGTGTGGATCCTGAAACCTGGGCCGATGGCGAGCAAGGTGTTGGAGGTGGAGAAGTAACTAGTTCCGTTAGTCCTGCTATCCGTACCTTCACTATTGGCCTGAATGCCAAGTTCTAATTTTAAATTTCTTAATGAATGTTATGAAAACAATGCACATAAATAATAAGATTTCGGTAGGAGTGTTCCTTTTTTTCCTACTCTCGGCTCCTTCCTGTGGCGATTTGCTGCAAGAGGACGTAATTTCAGCCATCGGAAATGATTATTTGAATACACCCGCAGGTGTAAATGATGGGGTGAATGCGGCTTATTCTTCTATCAGAGCCTGGTATGGAACGGAGAGAGGTAATAATTTTACCATTTTTGGAACCGATACCCATACCAATGGCGCTGATGGTAGCTGGAAGTTTATGAATACCTATAATAGCCAATTTGATTCCAGGAATGGACATGTTCAACAACTGTGGGATGAATTTTACCGAGGGATAAATACTTGTAATGCAGTTATTGACAGGAGTGTAAATGTTACTGGAATGCCAGAGGCTACCTTAAAGCAAAGAGTTGCTGAAGCCAAATTCATTCGTGCCCATAATTATTTTATCCTGACCCAATTATTTGGTGGAGTAGATTTGAGATTAAAGGAAACGGTAGCACCAACTAAGGAGGTAACCCGTTCAACGGTTCAGGCGCAATATGCGGCTATTATCAAAGATCTGACTGAAGCAATACCAGATCTTGAGGCAAAAGCCAAAGCTACGCTTTACGGTAAAGCTACCCGGCCTGCCGCAGAACATTTACTCGGAAAAGTTTATTTGACCAAAAGTACCTCAGAGGCAAAGGCCAATGATGATTTAGCCAAAGCTATTCCTTTGTTTCAAAATGTCATCAATAACTATGGACTAAAGTTATTGCCAGATTTTGGTTTGGTACACCAACAGGGAAATGAAATTAATGATGAGGTTATCTGGTCTGTTCAATATACCCGGGATCCATTGACCAATGGAGGTGGAAATAACGCCCATGTATTCTTTTTGATGGAATATGATGTTCAACCTGGTATGCAGCGTGACGTTGTTAACGGCAGACCTTTTAAGCGTTATATGCCGACTAAATATACTTTGGATGTCATATTTAAGGATAGAGTTAATGATAGCCGTTATAAGAAAACTTTCAAAGATGTTTATTTCTCAAACAAACCTGGAACTTATAACATTAGTTTTGATAATTCAAAATCTAAAGTGACTTTCGCAGCGGGTGATACTTGTATCTTTTTACCAGGCTATGAAATGCCAATGGCGGAAAGAGCGGCAAAAAAATACCAGGTGCTAGTGCCCTCCAGATATGATGAGCGTCTTTTTCCATCCGTCGCAAAACACATAGATGGAGGTAGAATTGATAGAACACAATTTCAAGGAGGTAGAGATTATATCGCCTTCCGTCTTGCAGATACTTACCTGATGTTAGCAGAAGCTCAGTTACTGACAGGTAATAAAGATGGAGCGGTTGCTACCATCAACGTAGTTCGCCGTCGCGCTGCTTTCCCTGGTAAACAAGCAGCAATGGAAATTACTTCTGAAAAAATGAATCTTGAATTAATTATCGAAGAAAGAGAAAGAGAATTAATTGGTGAGCAAATGCGTTGGCTCGATCTTAAACGTTGGGGAATTCTCGTGGAAAGAGTACAAAAATATAACCCCCAGGGTGCCTCTAACATTAAACCTTTTCATGCGCTGCGTCCTATTCCTCAAGTTCAAATAGATAGAGTTACAGGAAATGCTTCTGCTTTTGCACAGAATCCTGGTTATTGATTTTTTTCTTATATTAGGGGTGGCTTTATAAGTCACCCCTATTGTTTTTTACTAAAATGCTGAATAATATGAGATTTTCACCTTTCCTCTTCTTGTCTTTTTTAACCTTCTTTTCTTTGGAAGCCTTAGCACAAACTAAAGAACCGTCTTTAAAAAAACTTTTTAATGGTAAAAATTTAAAGGGCTGGATCGCCTCCGCTGAAAAAGATAGCTGGCAAGTGGTGGACGGTGTTTTAGACGTTAAAAGTAGCCCGGAAAGAAAGGGCAGTATTCTTTGGACTGAAAGAATTTTTGCAGATTTTATTTTTCAAACTGATTTTAAAATGGGCGATGGCGTTGTGGATTCTGGCGTGTTTTTAAAATCTGAAGCTAATCAAATTCAAATAGGTATTTCGGGTTCCCTGAAAATGGATAAAACAGGCTCTCCTTATATGCCAGGGAAGGGTTACCCCGTGACCGCTGCTAATATTCCTGAAATACTTAAACCCAATGGCTGGAATACCATGAGGATTAAATGCGAAGGGAAAAATTTTACCGTTTGGCTAAATGGCATCGAAGTGCTTCAGTATCTGTCCGATACCATTCCTAATGAAGGACAAATAGGCCTTCAATTGCATCCAAAAAATGAAATGGCAATTCAATTCAGGAATATCCTGATTCAAGATATTTAACCCTTTTTAACATTTTAACATAAATATCAAATGAACTTACATTTTGGAAAATTCCTCTGTCTGCTCCTTGTTTCTGTTTCCCAGATTAACTTACAGGCACAGCTTAATGTACTGACAAGTCAGGAAAAAAAAGATGGTTGGGAACTATTGTTTAATGGTAAAGATCTTACCGGATTTAAACAGCTGAACGGCGAAGCCAAATACCGGGTAGAAGACGGTGCCATCGTAGGGACTACCGTGCCCAATACCCCAAATTCATTTCTGGCCACTGTGAAAGATTATGGCGATTTTATCCTCGAAGTGGAACTGAAAGTGGATAATTCCATGAATTCAGGTATTCAATTCAGAAGCCTCTCCTTGCCCGAAGTTAAAAATGGCAGAGTTCATGGCTATCAAATGGAAATTGATCCGTCCGATAGAGCCTGGTCTGGTGGTATTTATGACGAGGCAAGGCGTGATTGGCTGTATATTCCAAACATTAATCCTCCGGCAAAAACTGCTTTTAAAAAGGAAGCATGGAACAAATATCGTATCGAAGCCATCGGTCCGGTAATTCGTACCTGGGTAAATGATGTACCTGTTTCTGCCTTAATAGATGATCTGACGCTCTCTGGTTTGATAGCTTTTCAAGTACACTCTATAGGCAAAGATGCTGTCCCGGGTAAGGAAATACGTTGGAGAAATATTAAGATTAATACCAAAAATTTGAAGGCTATGCCTCTTGACCAAACGCCTGTGGTCAATTTGTTAACCAATAAGTTGTCTGAACAAGAGAAATTTCAGGGTTTTGTCTCTCTCTTCAATGGTGCAGATATGACAGGCTGGAGAAATGTGCATTCAGATAAAATGCCTTCTGTAAGATGGAAAACGCAGGACGGTATCCTAATGGTGGGCGGTTCCGATGGTTCAGAAACGGGAAATGATATCGTTACAAAAGATAAATACAGTGCTTTTGAACTGGTATTCGATTTTAAGTTGACGGAAGGTGCTAATTCTGGTATTAAATATTTTGTAGATGAATCTTATGATTCCAACGGAAAATCTGGCGTGGGTCTGGAATTTCAAATTCTGGATGATGCAAAACATCCTGATGCAAAGGAAGGGGTAGTTGGAAACAGAACCCTGGGTAGTCTTTACGATTTGATTCCCTCTATTAAGGTGGAGCCAAGATTTCAAAAGAAAATTGGCGATTGGAATACAGGTAGAGTGATCGTATATCCCGATAATAAAGTGCAGCATTGGCTAAATGGCTATAAGGTAGTAGAATATGAAAGAAAATCTCCTATCTATAAAGCGTTGGTTGCCCGAAGCAAATATGTCAAATATCCTGGCTTTGGCGCCGCCGATGCTGGGCATATCCTAATTCAGGATCATGGAGATAATGTTTCGTTTAAAAATATTAAGATTAGGAAAATAAACTAATAAAGTTTAAATCAATAGCAATGAAAACAAACAGAAGAGATTTTATTAAAAAATCAGTCTTAGCTGGTGCCGCCATTGGCTTCTCTGCTTCTAGTTATGCACGTATCATCGGTGCCAATGACAGAGTGCGCGTAGCTTGTGTTGGATTTTCAGACCGTTTTAGAAGTTCTCACGTTCCTCCATTTAAAGAATTAATGGGCTCAATGAATTTTGAAATGGTGGGTGTTTCTGATATCTGGAAAAAAAGAAGAGAAGACGGTAAGGCTTTTATCGATAAAGCGCTGGGTTCAAATGTTACTATGTATAGGAATAACGACGAACTCTATGCATCTAAAAATGTAGATGCCGTTTTTATGAGTACCGCCGATTTTCAACATGCACTCCATACCATCGAAGCAGTGAAGGCGGGATGCGATATTTATGCTGAAAAACCACTGGCTGAAACGATGGCCGATAACAGAGCCGTGCTTAAAGCAGTGAAAGAATCCGGTAAAATTGTACAAATTGGTTCTCAACGAAGAAGCGGCCAGAATTATCACGCAGCCGCTGATTTTATTAAAAGTGGTAAATTCGGCCCTATCGTTATGGTTGAATTAATGTGGAATGTCAATCAACCCGGTCGTTGGAGAAGACCAGAATTGGTTTCTCAACTGAAAGAAGAAGATATCGATTGGAAACGTTATTTGTTAAATAGACCTTTCGAAGCTTTCGACCCAAGAAAATATTTGGAATATCGCTTATTCTGGCCATACTCCTCAGGTATTCCGGGCCAATGGATGAGTCACCAGATCGATACTGTTCACTGGTTCAGTGGATTAGCTCACCCGAGAAGTGCCGTCGCCAATGGTGGTATTTATCAGTGGAAAGACGGCAGAACCAATGCCGATACCTTAACCGTTGTCTTCGATTATGGTCCTGCCGATGATCTGAAATCAGGTTTCCAGGTTCAATTTACCAGCCGTTTCTCAAACGGTGCAGGGGGTACCAAAGAATTATACTACTCAAACGGTGGTATGATTAACCTCGATACCAATGAGATTTCTTCTGAAGGTGGTATGGGAGAAAGAGAGGCAAAAGCAATGGGTATGAAAGCTAATTTATTACAAAGCTTTAAACTGGATGGCGATAAAGTGGAAACTGCTGCTAACACAGGCGGTGATTCACTCACCTTCAATCACATTAAAAACTGGATGGAATGCGTTCGTTCCAGAAAGCAACCTAATGCACCTATTGAAGCAGGTTACCAACATTCTATCGCAACCATCATGTCAACCGCTGCCTATAGAACAGGAGCTCGTGTGACTTTTGATGAGAAAACGCAGGAAGTTCTTGCGAATGGAAAACCATTTTTGTATTAAACATTCTTTATAAATAAAGGGGCTGTCCATTCTCTTGGACAGCCTTTTCTATGTCCCTTCCTTATCTCTGACTTCGTTATTTGCCGTTTTTTCTGGGGCTTTTACCCTAATATTCATTTTGAGGTAAAATGCAGTCAGTTTTTTTTCCAAACCATTTATATCTGTTTTTGGCAATAAAGCGATAAATGGTATTTCTAAAAGAAAGAGGGAGTAAAAACCCTATTCTACCAAGTAGCGTATAAATACCTCCTAATTTCTTTAGAACAGCTAATGAAGCATCAGAATACAAGAAAATTTGTCCATCCATGACTAATATTACGCTGTCTGATGATAGCATCGAAGGGGCTATCTGCTTAATGATATTTTGCCCTGCTTCAGATTGTAAATTTTCATACCTGAAAATTTTTCTTTGATCTCTTTTAATAATCCATTGCACTGAAAAGTGACAAAGATTGCACACCCCATCATAAAAAAGAGTGGGTTGAGGATGTATTTCAGGTGAGATGTCAGTCATTTTCATGAAATATGATATTACGTAAAAAGGACAGTGTATAATTCTTCTAATCTTCCAAATGAGTGAATCTTGATACCGAATCTTTGGGTATCAAGACCTTTCAAATTGTATTTTGAAAGATAAATTGTCTCAAATCCGAGGCGGTCAGCTTCCTGTATTCTTTGCTCAATCCGATTGACCGCTCTGATTTCTCCTGATAATCCTACTTCCCCAACAAAACAACTTTTTTGTGGAATGGGAACATCTTCCAGTGAGGAAATAAGGGCGGCAACAATGGCCAGATCAATACCCGGGTCGTCCACTCTGATGCCACCGGCAATATTTAGAAAAACATCCCGCTGCCCAAAAGGTAATCCTCCTCTTTTTTCTAATACCGCCAAAAGCATACTTAATCGCCTCAAATCAAAGCCAGTAGCCGATCTTTGAGGGGTTCCATAGACTGCTTTTGAAACCAAAGCCTGCGTTTCAATCAGCATGGGGCGCATACCTTCCTGGGTAGCAGCAACGGCACTTCCGCTCAGCGTTTCTTCGTGTTGAGAAAGCAAAAGCTCGGAAGGATTGGAAACCTGCCGTAACCCTCCTGCCTGCATTTCATAAATACCCATTTCGTCGGTAGAGCCAAATCGGTTCTTCAAGGTCCTGAGTATCCGATAGGTATATTGTTGTTCTCCCTCAAATTGAAGGACTGTGTCAACGATATGTTCCAGTAATTTTGGTCCGGCTAAGGTGCCATCTTTCGTTATATGACCGATAAGAAAAACAGGGATATGGGTGCTTTTCGCAAATCGCTGGAACTCCCCTGCACACTCTCTGATTTGAGAGATACTTCCAGGCATGGCATCTAAATAGGGAACAGAAAGGGTTTGTATGGAATCGGCTATAATCAGGTCTGGCTGAAAATCTAAGGCGATGGTACAAATTCGGGTAGCGTTGGTCTCTGTCAGAATGTAACATTGAGAAGGATTTCCTCCCAATCGGTCGGCACGCATTTTTATTTGTTCCTCACTTTCTTCCCCTGATACATAGATTACTTTAGCGTTTAATTGTAGCGCAAGTTGAAGAAGAAGGGTAGATTTCCCAATGCCTGGTTGTCCTCCAATGAGAACGAGAGAACCTCTGACGATACCTCCTCCGAGGACTCTGTTTAGTTCGTCATCGCTCGTAACTAATCTGGGGGTATCATTTGATTGAATGTCCGGAAGGGCAATAGGCTGGGGGAGTATCTCATGGGAGGTCCCACTTTTCCAGGCATTCCTGCCTGGTTCCGCCGAAGTGTCTCGTTGGAGCACTTCCTCCTGATAGGTGTTCCACTCGCCACAAGAAGGACATTTTCCAGTCCACTTAGGCGATTGTGCTCCACATGAACTACAAATAAATACTTTTCTAACCTTTGACAATTTTTTATATTTAGTTGGGCCTAGCGTAAGGTAAAATTTTCTTGATTTCTGTGGTAAAATAAGTATCTAAACCTATTACGCCAGCCGTTTTTTGACCAATAATATCGATACTTCCATTGGGGAAGATACCATTTTCAGGAACATAAATCTCCACTACTTTCCCGACAATCAATATATTACCATTACAAGCTAACTTTTGCTCTTCCTCCAGTTCCAATCCTATCCGAATGGTGGCCTCCTCCACGTAAGGGGCAATGTGCGATGCTGAAAAATAGGGTGTTAATCCTGTTTTTTCAAATTCTGACACGCCCCAGGGGTAATCAGCGGAGGCTTGGTGACTAGGGTCGATAAAGGCTTCTGCAACCAGATTTATGGTAAATTTTTTGCGTTCAAGGATATTATGATAAGTGTGCCTGGGCACCGTAAGTGGCCTAATAAAAAATCCTAATCTTGCCGGTTGTGCTCCAATATGAACCAAGGAGTTAAATAATCCCAGATTGGTTCTGTTTCTCCCGTCAATCGTCCCAACTAAGAAAGGTTGTTTATATCCCGATAATGAATTTATCAGGTTCATTCTGTAAAATCTGTCCATGCCAGCCAGTTGTTCTGGCGTAATTAGATGTGGTTGGTTCATATTTTCAAATATAAATCAGTAGGTGAACTAATTTGAGTGGTCTTTGATATAGGCTTCACAGTATTTTTCCCACTCAGTTAATAAAAGGGACGCCTTAGGACCTGGTTTTCCCTGGCCTACCATCATCCCGTCCACATTGACGACAGGAAGAACCCCTTTAGTCGATGAGGTTATAAATATCTCGGATGCTTTGTCCAGAAAATTTAATGGCACCTCTATTTCGTTGACCTTACAATGCTTCGAGGCTATGGTAAGAATGTGTTTTCTGGTTATTCCTTTGAGTATCTTCTGAGCAGGGGTGAAAATTTCATCATTAACTACAAAAAAGACATTTGCCCTAACCGTTTCTCTGTAAAACTGACCGTCATGATATAAAATTTCACCGGCACTTGCATTTTTCATCTCTTGTTGAAGCTTTATCCCTGTTAAATAATTGATGGATTTTACTTCAGGAAGTTCCCGTTGAAATAAATGGGTGATTAATTTTATGCCTGTTTCATAGTCTTTTTGGGGTACCCATGAAATAGGATGCTGTAAAATCAGGTAATTTGGCGTCGATGGGGTATATCCATCCTCAGAATACCCCCCGGTAAGTAACAATCTTATGCCAGCATCAGTCGTATTATTTGCCTCTATCAATGCATAAATCTGCCGGGCCATTTCATCTTTTGTGACAGGAATGTTAAGCCCTAAAATTTGAGCAGATCCGTAGAACCTGTTAAGATAATCATCGAGGAACATGACAGTTTTTTGTCGAACCAAAAAGTAGTCAAAAATACCGTATCCTCTTAAAATACTTAAATCGCTTACGGATAGCTTTACTTCTGATGAGGCAGTTATCTGACCATTAAAATTATAATAATTTGACATATCTTCGACGTTAAAAGGATGAATTAGCAAAGCAAATATAACAGGTATTGTCCTTAGAGAATCTATAAAAAGAAACATATAAAATAAAAAAGTGTTGCCGCAATGCGACAACACGATCAAACTTATTTAAAGGGGCAATTTTTGATTAATTACATTCGGAGAAGCCACAACTTTTGCAAATTAAGCAACCTTCCTTAAATATCAGGCCGTTAGGATCAGCACATTCAGGGCATTCTGCTTCTGAAGCAATGGTTCCGTCAGGGATAAATGCTTTTAAGGATCTTATGACGCCATTTTTCCATGTGTTGATGTAAGATTGTTCTACGGTGAGACCAGAAATTAAATCTACTACATTTAACAAAGGCATACCATGTCTTAGGACGCCTGAAATAAGTTTGGCATAGTTCCAGAATTCTTTGTTGAACGAGCGGGACAATCCTTCAATCGTAATTTTATAGCCGTCCTTGTCCGTGAACTGGAAATCATACCTGCTTTGACCTTTGTCATCTTTTGCCTTGCTTACCCAACCTTGTGTAACGTAATCGGGGAATTTAAAGATATCAACGGCAGCACCGGTAAAAATTTCATAAGGCCTGTTGTGTAAAAGACCAATGACAGCCATCCACGGTTCGTTATTGTTCATAAATCGAACGACTTTTGCATCCAGTATAACAGGTCTTTTCGGAGAGGACGTTTCGGGAAAAGAAGAAGTAGGGTGTTCTGAAGAACCTTCTTTTTTATCGGAGATAAGGACCCCGGAACGAGAACCGTCACGGTAAATGGTACAGCCCTTACAACCTTCCTCCCATGCAGTCTGATAAATCTGACGTACCATCTCCACAGAAGTCTCTTCCGGTACATTTACAGTCACTGAAATAGAATGATCTACCCATTTTTGAATAGCACCCTGCATTTTTACCTTTTGAACCCAATCCACATCATTTGCGGTTCCCTTATAATAAGGACTCGTGGCAATTATTTTGTCTAATTCCTCGGCAGGTAATTTTTTTACTTTGGCTACATCATAACCATTTATTTGCAGCCAATCCAAAAATTTATGGTGGAAAACGTGAAATTCTTCCCAGTGATCCCCCACTTCGTCTATAAAGTTAACTTCGACCTCCGGGTCATTAGGATTAACCTTACGCCTTCTGGTGTAGGAAATCATAAACACAGGCTCTATTCCCGAAGTGGTCTGGGTCATCAAACTGGTAGTACCCGTAGGAGCAATGGTCAATAATGCAATATTGCGTCGGCCGTGAACGAGCATTTCTTCATATAAAGTTGGATCAGCTTCGCGTAAACGCTGGATAAATGGGTTGTTTTTTTCCCTTTCAGCGTCAAATACAGGGAAACTTCCTCTATCTCTTGCAAGATGAACAGAACTTCTGTACGCATTAATTGCCAGTGTTTTGTGAACTTCAACAGATTTAGCCGTGCCTTCTTCTGAGCCATAGCGCAAGCCGAGGGAAGCCAGCATATCACCTTCTGCAGTGATACCCACGCCGGTTCTTCGTCCGTTCATACATGTTTTTCTAACCTTTTCCCAAAGGTTTTTTTCAACCGATTTCATTATGCTGTCTTCCGGATCGCGTTCCACCTTAGCAAGAATACCATCGATTTTCTCAATTTCCAGATCAATGATGTCATCCATTAATCTCTGGGCAATTTGCACGTGTTTTGCAAAAAGATCAAAGTCAAAGGAAGATTCAGGGGTGAAAGGATTTTTTACATAATGATATAAATTAATGGCAAGTAAACGACAGCTATCGTAAGGGCAAAGAGGAATTTCACCGCAAGGGTTCGTCGAAACGGTTTTGTAGCCTAAATCTGCATAACAATCAGCGACAGATTCCCTGATGATAGTGTCCCAGAACAGCACGCCAGGTTCAGCCGATTTCCAAGCGTTATAAATGATTTTGTCCCAAATTTTCGATGCGTCTACCTCCTTGGTGAAGGTTGGATTTTTACTTTCAATGGGATATTGTTGTACATATTTTTTTCCTGAAATAACGGCACGCATAAATTTATCGTCAATCCTGACGGATACATTTGCGCCGGTAACTTTCCCCTGTTCCAGTTTAGCATCTATAAAATCCTCAGCATCAGGGTGTTTACTTGAAACTGATAACATTAAAGCACCACGACGGCCATCCTGAGCAACTTCTCGGGTTGAATTGGAATATCTTTCCATAAAAGGAACTATACCTGTAGAAGTTAAGGCAGAGTTCATGACAGGACTTCCCTTTGGACGAATATGCGATAAATCATGTCCAACACCTCCTCTTCTTTTCATTAATTGTACCTGCTCCTCGTCGGTTCTGATAATACCGCCGTAAGAATCTGCTCCGGTACCAATGACGAAACAGTTACTGAGGGAAGAAACCTGAAAATGGTTGCCAATACCTGCCATAGGACTTCCCTGAGGGATAATATATTTAAAATCGGCAAGTAAGTCATATATTTCAGACTCAGTTAGTGAGTTGGCATATTTAGCTTCAATTCTTGCCAATTCTTTGGCAATCCTTCTGTGCATATCATCAGGAGATTTTTCGTAAATCTTTCCAAATGAATCTTTTAAGGCATATTTGTTTACCCAGACGCTGGCAGCCAGCGTGTCACCCTTAAAGTAATCTGTAGCAGTGGCCAGTGCCTCTTCATGAGAGTACGTTTTTTGAAGGTTTTGTTCCGATTTTTTCAACATTAATGAAGTTCCCATAGCTCTTTTAATTTCAAATCTTTAAAAATAATAATAATAAAATAGCACCCAGCCAGATGTCGGTTAAGTAAGGTTTCTCTTTTCCAGGAGTGGGAGTAGTTTGTTCTTAGTGTGATAATGAAATCGACTGCAATTTAATCTACCTATTTCAATTGTACAAATTTTGCCGTGAACGTAATTTGAACAGCCTGTGGATAACTTTGTAAAATGCGAATTTATCAAGGAATAATGCTAGATAAATATGTTTAATATGTATTGATTGTCAAGTTATTGTATAAAATAAAAAAATAATTTGTTTTGTTAGTAAATAATTTAAAACAAAATGTTGTTGTGGAAAACACGCATATTTTCCACAACAACATGTTGATAAGTCTATTGTTCCTTATTATTCAACAGTTCTACCACAGTGGTAGTTATATCTAAGTTTTTATCTACCATAAGTACCCCTGTACCTGTAGCGTAGTTCAGGATATATTTATACCCTTTCTCTTTTCGGACATCCTCGAGAATGCCTTTTAGTTTACCTTGAATGATACCTTGAAGAGCCTGTTGATCTGCCATAAGACCTTGTCCCAGTCTTTCTTGTTCTGCTGCAAGACTTTGTTGTTTTTGCATAAGACGCTGTTCTTCTTCCTGCACCTGTCGTGGTGTTAAGGTACCTGTTTGTACTCTGTTCTGAGCCTGAGCAAACTCTCTTTGTAAAGCCTGTCCTCGTGCCTGAAGGGAAGCCTCCGCTTCTTTTCCTTTTTGTTCTAACTTTGCTGCTTCTTCTTTAAAGAAACCATAATTTGACAATAAGCTATCTGTGTTTATGTACACGATGGAACCATCGGGTATATTTGAGTTTGCCGAAGCAGTATTTGTAGCGGTTGAACCTTTGCTTGAACTGATGAATTTATCAACCAGGAGAAAGGCAACTGCTAAAATCAATAAGATGTTTACGATGGAAAATTCGTTTTTCATGGTGAGCTTGGTAAAAGTTTAAATAATATAATAAACAAAAGTGCTATTTTTTTTCTGCATCACAAAGGAAAAGTGTATCGTTATTTTCCTATATTGAGTAAAATAATCTTTAAATCGTCTGTTATGCTCTTTCTTTTTCCCTTTTTGCTTTCGATTTTATCTACTTCTTTGACAGATATTCTCCCATTTTTCCCTGCAAAAAATACGGATAATCCCAATATTATACTCATTTATATGGATGATCTTGGATACGGTGATCTTTCATGTAATGGAGCATTGGGATATACTACGCCAGCCATTGATAAATTAGCGGCTAAAGGTATGCGCTTTACTAATTTTTTAAGCGCTCAAGCTGTTTGCAGTGCCTCCCGTGCTGCGCTGTTGACAGGTTGTTACCCAAATAGGATGGGGGTTTCAGGGGCTTATTTCCCGGGTTCAAAACTTGGTCTCAGCCCTGATGAGGTTACCATAGCAGAACTGTTAAAACAAAAGAATTATAGGACAGCTGCTGTTGGAAAATGGCATTTAGGTGATCATCCTTCCTTTATGCCTTTGAATCAAGGTTTTGATTCCTTTTTTGGATTGCCTTATTCTAATGATATGTGGCCTGTCCATTATGATGGTTCTCCCTCTACCGGATGGAAAAAGTCGATTCCAACGCTTCCATTAATCTTAAATAAAGACACTTTTGCTTTGATAACCACCTTGCAGGAACAAGGTGATTTAACAAAACAATACACTGAAAGGGCCATTTCTTTTGTGGAATCCAATAAAAAAGCTCCTTTTTTCCTTTATTTGGCTCACTCCATGCCTCACGTCCCTATCGCTGTTTCCAACAGATTCAAAAATTATACGGGGAAAGGTTTATTTGCCGATCTGATGGCCGAAATTGATTGGTCTGTGGATACCATTGTCAGAACCCTCGATAGATTAGGGATTTCTAAAAATACAATGATTATTTTTACCAGTGATAATGGACCCTGGCTCAATTATGGTAATCATGCAGGAAGTGCAGGTGGATTCAGAGAGGGAAAAGGAACCACTTTCGAAGGTGGACACCGCGTGCCCGCCATCATTTGTTGGCCGTCGGTCATTCCCTCCGGTTCAATTTGTAATCAACTCACCGCTACGATAGATGTTTTTCCAACCCTCGCCGAAATATTAAATTTGCCCTTGCCAAAAGTTCAAATGGACGGCCTTTCTTTCTTACCTTTCTTAAAGGGAAATCTGAACCAGCCAATTAGGAGGGAATTCTTGTATTATTATCGGAAAAATGCACTGGAAGCCGTCAGATATGATCACTGGAAACTGGTTTTTCAACATCCGGGAAGGACTTACACCCAAAATCTACCCGGAAACGATGGGTTTCCAAGCCCCACACCTGAAGATTTCCCTTTTCCCGTCGCACTCTATAACCTAAGTCGGGATCCCACTGAATTATATGATGTTCAGAACGCTCATCCTGACATCATGGAAAAACTGACCCAACTCGCAAATAAAGCCAGGGCTGATTTGGGAGATGATCTTACCGGCGCAGCAGGTAGCGGACGTCGACCCGTGGGCACAATACATTGAAAACGGCCTTGTTTTTTAAAAACTAAGTCTTGGGTAACTCTCCCAACCATTCGTTTGCAATGTCTTCATCGGAAAATTCAGGGATGGCAGCATTAGGGTCAAATTTTTCCTGCACTCCAGATTCCTCGATCTGTATTTCATCGAGTTGGGAAACTCTTCTTTGAATGTTCAGCGGAATCAGTGAGGGTGTGTTTTTTAGATATTCGTATGCTTCCATGCTTACATTGGCTTTGGCAACCAGCGTATGGTGTCTTCGCGAATAAAAAGCAGCCTCTAGTTCAATTTTATTTTGATCGGCAAAAATAGCCCTGATTCCTATCACAATGGTATCTGGAAAATTTACAGCTGTCTGATATACAATGGTTTGCTGTTTTACCCTGAAGCCTGGTTCTTCATCATTGTCAATGATGTCAAGTCCTAATCGAATGAAATATTCTACTCTGGCAACCTCAAACCAACTGAAAAAGCGCGTACTGTTTACCTGTTGAGATATATCCATGTCACTCCACTGTACTTTGATATCAACCTTTACAGCATACTGATTTAATTCCTCCAACATACAAATATTTAATTCATGAAAATCAAAGCTAAAAGATAAAAGTTTATTTTAACCAAAATAATTACTATTTTTGTAAAATTACTGCCAGATTCATCTGATACAATCATTCTAACTAATTATGGGACTAATTATTTCGCTATTAAATCATAAAGGGGGTGTTGGAAAAACAACCAGCGCTATCAATATTGGTGCTGGTTTAGTCGAATTGGGTAAGCGAGTTTGTCTTTTAGATCTGGATCCGCAGGCTAACTTAACAATTTCTCTTGGTTTACCCAGATTTCCTAACACTATTTACGAGGCCTTAAGAGGGGAAAGCCCCTTGGTTCCTTATCCAGCCAAAGATAATCTGGATGTCATTATCTCTACCCTCGATCTCTCCGGAGCCGAAATGGAACTGATAAATGAGGCTGGAAGAGAATATATTCTTAAAGAATTATTAGACCAAATCAGAGATAATTATGATTTTATTATCATCGATTGTCCCCCTTCCTTGGGTTTGCTTACGCTGAACTCACTGACAAGCTCCGATTATGTCCTCATTCCACTGCAAACCGAATTTCTGGCCATGCAGGGGCTTGCTAAAATAAAACAGGTCATTCAAAAGGTTCAACTCAGGTTAAATAAAGATTTGCAAATTGCAGGGGTTGTAGCTACTATGTATGATCAAAGAAAAGTGCTAAACAGGGACGTAGTTGATACCATCAGAAAATATTTTGGAGAATTACTGTTTGAGACCCTAATAAGAGATAACGTAGCCCTCGCAGAAGCACCCGCTCAGCGAAAAGACATTTTTGCCTACAGTCCATCTAGCCCGGGGTCAGAAGATTATTTAGCACTTTGTAAAGAATTACTCACCAGAACAGAAGGAGCCTGAAAATGATTTCTGTTTTTTTGATTTAAAATGAAATGAGTAAAAAAAGATTCACATCGGGTATGGAGGACCTCCTTCATGAAGCTAGTCAGACTAGCCCTGTTTTTCATGCTGGAAGTCCAATAAATCAGCAGCCCCTTCTTCCAATGGAGGGAAACATAAGACCTATAGAAGGGATTTCTCTGCTTGGGGAACAACCCTCAGCTCCTCTCAGACGATCTCATGGTAAGAAGTTTAGTGATGATCTTCAAACGTTTCTTCAAGAGGCTTTCGATGATTCATTTGAAAAATATACCGATCCTAATTATATTCAGGATGACACAAGCAATAAGAAACGAACTTTAAAGCCTATGGCTGGCCTCGATGCTATCCTGAGAAGTACCGTTGATCCTAAATCTATGAGGCTTGGTCCTGGTAATACTCGCAGATTAACGCTTGTTTTTGATGAGAGTAAGTTGAAAAAACTCAAAGCTATAGCCAGAATGGAGCGTTCTTACCTCAAAGATATTATCGATGAAATTGTTGAAGGTTTCATAAAGGAGTACGAAGTTAAAAAGGGTGTCCTGGAATAATTTTTTCCTTCCTCTGCTAAACTTTTTATTAATTTTTAGCCTTTTTAAGTATAAAATTAATATGTTGTACGCAAGGTTACTACCAGTGTTTTTCCTTCTAAACCTCCTTTCCTGCAAAAATAATGATGCAGAGGTTCTTCATAACGAAATTATGGAGATTCATGATGAGGTTATGCCCAAAACAGGTGAAATAACTTACCTTTATATGGCCTTTAGAAAAAAAGTGGAAACTGATTCGACTATTTCCCCAGACAATAAAATCGAGCTCCTCAAACAAGCAAATGATTTGGAGAAAGCTGAAGATGAAATGATGGTCTGGATGAATGATTATATTCCACCACATATTATGAAGTCTTCAAAAAATAATAATCAAATAATAGATTATCTGCAGGAACAGAAAAAGATAATTTCCGATATCAAAGTGCATACCAATGCCAGCCTGGAATTAGGTAAAAAATGGAAGGAGAAGCTCTCCGTAAATAATTAATAAATGAATTTTACGAATATATTTTTGATTCTCTTCCTCCTATCCTTATCTCTCAGTTGCAATAAGGTCGAATCAGAGGTTCTTCCCATTTTGGGCAATAAGGAAACACTGGAAGATGGTACGATAAAATATCACACAATCCCCTCTTTTTCTTTTATTGACCAGGATAGTTTGCCTTTTACCGAAAAGTCGGTGGAGAATAAAATTTATGTGGTAGATTTCTTTTTTATAAGTTGTCCAAGTATCTGCCCAATGGTCAGCAGACAAATGCTAAGAGTCTATGAACAGTATTTGAAGGAAGATAAATTAATGTTCGTTTCTTTTTCTATCGACCCCAAGCGGGATACCGTGGAAAGATTAGCAAATTATGCAAGAAATCTTGGCGTAAATACCGAAAAATGGAAATTTGTAACGGGCAAAAAAGAAGCCATTTTCGATATTGCAAAAGACTATTTTAGTATTGCCATCGAGAATGAAGAGGCTCCGGGTGGGTTCGATCATAGCGGGCGGCTCATCTTAATTGATGATAAAAACCATATTAGAAGCTTCTGTGACGGAACGGATCCCTTATCGGTGGATGGCTTCATTCTAGATATCCAAAAATTATTAAAGGAAACAAAAGGAGAGATAAAAAAGTAGATTCATTCTACATTTTTTACCTCTCGCTTCTATCTATTTAGTTTTGGTTACCCAAAATTAAAGGTAAACCGTCCTTGCCGCTTCCTATAATAATTATTTTTGAATTAGGTGAATTAGCTAGCTTTAAGGTAGCTTCAATGCCTTTATCCTTTAATATCTTGTCTGATAAACTCGCTGTAAGTATTTGGTTAGATTCAGCTTTCGCTTTGGCTTCAATTATTTTACGCTCCGATTCCTGCTTCTCCTGATCAAGGATGTATTCAAATTTCAAGGATAATTGCTCAGCTTGTATTTTCTCCTCAATAGCTGTTCTTACCTTTTCAGGTAAGCTGATTTCCCTGATTAACGCAGCTCTTAACGTAATAAAGTTTTTAACCAGCGTTAATTCCAGATCTTTTTGAATAAGCGTCTGAACTTCCTCCCGACGCGTAGAATATAATTCCTCCGGGGTAAACCGGCCAATTATTTTTCTAACGGAACTCCTTACTTCCGGTCTGATTAATGACTCTATAAAATCTTTACCAAAAGTTTCGTGAAGTTCAGGGATTTTGTCAAACGATGGGTGCGCTCTAACAGTTACGTCAACTCTTATATTTAATCCGTTACTTGATAAAACCTCCATCTGCTCCTCCAGTTGTTGTTCTCTAACATTGTAAATGTACATGGAATTCCATGGTGCATATACATGAAATCCAGGACTGTAGATTTTTGTCTTTTCCAGACCTCCCGAGAATCTTCTGAATAAAACACCTCGCTCACCTGCATTAATGGTGATGAACGTCGCATTTGAAAAAATGATGACCACAATAGCAATTAATAAGATAACCCCTAAGGTTCCAAGAAATTTGCCAGAGGGAAATCCCAAGTTTGGTTGGCTCATATTATTTCGTTTTTTGATTGTTAATGTATAAAGATAAGGGATATTTAGTACATAATGGGTCGCATCAGTATATAAGGTCAATTGTTAATGATAAATTAATGGTTCGCACAAGTTTCGTTTTTATTTATTTTAACCTATTTTTGGAAACTAAAATCCAAACACATGAGAAATATTTTAATTTTCGCTGCCTTAATTAGCTCTATCCTCATGATGGGCGCTAAAATTTCAGTCAGTGAGTCAACGTCAAATAAACCCTCTGCGGTGGACGGTAAAAAGATTTATAAGCAATACTGTGTTACCTGCCATGGTATCTATGGCGATATGGGTGCCAGTGGTGCCGCTAATCTTACCGTTTCAAAACTTAAGTTGAACGAAAGAATTGAGGTGGTTACCAATGGCAGGAAAGCCATGGCTTCTTTTAAAGCTTTACTCGATAAAGAGAAAATTAAGGCCGTTGCCCAATATACTATGACCCTGAAGCCAGAGTAATTTTCTTTTAGCCTAATCATTAATTCCCTACATTGGAAAATAAAAATAAACGGATTCTGGTAACTGGCGGAACGGGTTTCCTCGGTTCTTATCTGTTAAGGTTTTTAGTCCAACAAGGCTATAATAATATTCGGGCTATTAAAAGAAAAAGTAGTTCCCTCGATTTGGTTGGCGACATAGCCGGCCAAATCGCTTGGGTAGAAGGCGAATTGACAGATTGGTTTTTTCTCTCCGATTGTTTCGAAGACGTCGATTGGGTTTTTCATGTCGCCGCCCTCGTTTCTTTCGATGCCAGAGATTATAAGGAAATGCAGCTGATAAACGTGAGAGTAACGGCTGACTTAGTGAACCTGTCTCTGGATAATGAAATTGAGAAATTTTGCTTCGTTAGTTCTATCGCCGCTTTGGGCAGGTCTAAAGCTGGCGAAACATTAGACGAAAACGCAGTTTGGAAACATAGCCCCTACAATTCCCGTTATGGTATGTCTAAATTCTTGGGCGAACAAGAAGTCTGGAGAGGTATGGCTGAGGGATTGTCGGCCGTTATTGTAAATCCAGGTATGATCCTTGGCAGCGGTCGCTGGACTGAAGGAACTTCCCGCTTCTTTTCTCTCATTGATAGTGGATTTCCATTTATTCCCGATGGAGCAGCTACCTGGGTGGACGTAAGAGATGTGGTAAAAGCTATGTACCATCTGATGTGTTCAGATGTACAGTCTCAGCGGTTCATTTTAGTAGCCGGCATTCAATCGTATAATGACTTTTTTACCACCGTCGCCGGCGCGTTGGAAAAAAAGATTAACTGGATTTCAATACCTTCCGTTATTCAATCGCTTATTCTTCCTTTCGCCTGGCTTATAGCCCGATTATCGGGTAAAAGACCCTTTATTACCAGAGAATCTTTGAGGCTTTCAAAAAATTCCTTCTTCTACAAAACTGATAAATCATTGACCATTCCCGGATTTAATAAATATTTACCTGTTCATCAGTCTATCTTAGATACGGTAAGCGCTTATCAACAGCAGAAAAGGAATAATTTTTTCTTCCCATTAAATTTTTAATAAACCAACCATTTCTATTTTTTATATCTCTTTTTTTTGTATATTCGTTTGATGTTAATAGTAATACTTTTTCATACAGTTAGTAAGTTGATAAACTAGTGAGTGTAGTCAGGATGATCCCTTCTTTGGGGATCATCTTTTTTTGTTTTTAATACCCTTATGTAATGGTAGTCACATTATTATTCAGCGCAATGGTCTAATATTGTGTATCTTCTGCACTTGATCAATGCATTTATATGTCTTTAAAAACATTTTTTCCCATTCTTGAATTATTGGAATCTTATTCAAAAGATGATTTTAAAAAAGATATTTATGCTGGGCTAATTGTCGGTATCATTCTTGTTCCTCAAGGGATGGCTTATGCTATGCTGGCCGGGCTGCCTCCCATTCATGGTTTATACGCAGTGACTATTCCTCTTCTCGTTTATGCTATTTTAGGAACATCCAGGCAATTAGCGGTAGGTCCTGTGGCCATGGATTCAATCCTTACAGCTTCAGCTATTCAGGCTTATGCCGTTTTAGGGTCCCACGCCTATGTGGAAGCAGCTTTGACCCTGGCTTTACTTGTCGGAATCATTCAATTTTTAATGGGGGTTTTTAGAATGGGTTTCTTAGTTAACTTCCTGTCTCAACCTGTTATTAGCGGATTTACCTCTGCTGCTGCTTTGATCATAATGAGTTCGCAGTTAAATCATTTAACGGGTATCAATTTTACTCAAAAGGGACATTTTTTAGTTTCCTTTTCGGAATGGTTTCATCGTTTCGGGGAGACCAATTTACCTACCTTCTTTTTGGCCATAGCGGGTGTGTTGTTGTTAATAGCTTTTAAGGAGTTCAAAATACGTATTCCAGGGGCTCTTGTTTTATTATTAGGAGGCATCTTAATTACAAAATGGGGAAACTTAGATGCCATGGGGGTTAAAATATTAGGAAAAATTCCCGAAGGCTTGCCGGAACTTTATTTACCAAAATTGAATTGGACCTTGTTTCAGGACTTACTTCCTGCCAGTTTTGCCATTTCTTTGGTTGGATTTTTAGAAAGTTTTTCTATCGCTAAAACCATGCAGAGAATTCATAATAACTATAAACTGAGGGCAAATCAGGAGTTAATCGCACTGGGTACCGTAAATATGATGGCCGCTTTCGTTCGGGCATTTCCCATTACCGGCGGGTTTTCCCGCACCGCCGTAAATCATCAGGCAGGGGCAAAATCGGGCGTGGCGTCCATCGTTTCTTCCCTTTTTATCATTGTCACCCTGCTCTTTTTGACACCGTATTTCTACTTTTTACCCAAGGCTATATTAGCTTCCATTATCCTGTTTGCTGTCTATACCCTTCTCGATATTAAAGAACCAAAGTTTTTATGGAAAAGTAATCGGCAAGATTTTTTTATGCTGCTGGCAACTTTTATTAGTACTTTATTTTTTGGCATAATACTCGGTATTGGTATTGGTGTGCTTTTATCACTCGCCCTCATGATCTTCAGAGCTTCAAGACCTCATTTTGCTATTTTAGGCAGAGTGCCGGATTCTGATGTTTTTAGGAATATCAATCGTTTCCAGGGGTTGGAAATTATTCCTGAAATTTTAATCGTTCGCTTCGATGCCGATCTTTTCTTTGCTAATATCTCTTTCTTCAGAGATAAATTAACAGATTGGATTCTTGAAAAAGGTCCAAAGCTTCAATGGCTTATTTTAAATATGGAAAGTGTAAATTATATTGATAGTACAGGATTGCAGCAGTTACTGGAACTGGTTAACGATTATAAAAAGAAAAATCTCTGTTTTTGCTTTACTTCAGTGAAAGGACCCGTCAGAGATTTATTGATAAAAGCCAACGTCGTACCTGAAATAGGTGAAAA
The DNA here is from genome assembly GCA_017858735.1 of Bacteroidota bacterium. Taxonomy (GTDB): domain Bacteria; phylum Bacteroidota; class Bacteroidia; order Chitinophagales; family Saprospiraceae; genus BJGN01. The sequence goes on along the minus strand of JAFMBH010000006.1, from coordinate 40,031 downwards.
TCATTTTTTCCTTACCGTGACGGAAGCACAAAATTATGCCCTGCAAAACTTGTCTGGCTTTGAAATGAAAAACCCAAACACTTCATTAACTTTGCAGACTAATCATCCTTAATTATTTTCAATGTCTGTATCAAATTTTTTAAAAATGCCGGGTGTTTCCGTCGTCGATGTGCGGGAGCCTTGGGAATTTAGTGAGGGTCACTTTCCGAATTCTTTAAATATTCCACTAGGTGAAGTCCCCTCCAGGTTAGATGAGCTTATGGCTATGTCCAAACCGCTGATTTTAGTTTGTCGTTCAGGTAATAGAAGTGGTATGGCAACCACTATGCTTCAAAATAATGGAGCAACTGAAGTCTATAATGGAGGTTCCTGGGATTCCCTGGAGGCGTAATCACTAAGCTAATATCCCACTTAAACAGGCCTGCATTTTTTTTGTTGGCCTGTTTTTGTTTTAAAATACATGTTTTACATATTCAAAAAAAATATTATATTTGTAATCTATTTTTAGTTTGTCCGTTTTTTAAAATATGGAACAATATTTGAATTCTTACCGTTATTAAAGGTTAATGAATGCTGATGAGAATACACACTAATTTATTTTTTGTATCATTACTTTGGTTAGGCTTGCTTGCCCCTTTGAATGGTTTTGCCAAACAAACAGGGCTCCTGCCGCTTACCCATTATCCTCCTGTGCTTTTACAAAAAATGGATTCATGCAAGTTATCTTGTCAGGATATTAAGGTTTACGTAACCAACGATTGTATTTACGAAATTACCCCGGCAGAAATTCTTGGGGAATGTTTTCCTCTCTTTCAAGGCTATGTTATCGTTTATGATGGCGTAAATATGACGCCCGTTCGAGGTGGAGTCATTAATCGTTTGGGTATTTTTCCTTTCTCTTTATTTAATTCAAAAGGCGGATTGGTTTGCCTCGGACAGGTTTTTGTCAGGGATACTATTGGCCCCGTTTTTAAAGACGATGCGGCTAAAAGAGATTGGGAAAGCAGAGATACCCTGATTCTTTCGGAAAATGATATTCCCTCTGTTCTTAATAATCAGCTCAATTGGACCCAATCAGATGCTCCTCTGTTTTTAGGTCTCCCCTTAGTGAAAGACGGTTGTAGCCCAAATTTTATTTCGAGAAATGTGAAGGATGAATTAATCCTCTTTCCCTGCGACACGATGATAAAATTTAAAAATGGTTCGGTTTTTCCTCACCTTATTTCGAAAATTAAACGAACTTTTACTTTTACAGATAATTCTAATAATGCCTCTGTTTTTGTTCAGGAAATCTTCTTTAGAAAAATTGGTAATCCCGCTTCCTGCGATGTAACGCCATCCCTTGCTTACGATTATGCTCCGGCAAGTCTGTATTCCTTCGGTCCCTTAGGTGATAATCCTAGAATTAAATCGCACCCACATTTTCCGTCAGGTAAAATTGATCAGAATAATTCTTTTTATAAATGTGAAGCACCTGATGATGTAAGATTTGATGTGTGCTCCATTTCAGATAGCATGGAATTAGATCGTTTGGTAAAATCTGTGTACAGCGCATTCTATACCTGGCCAAATGGTTTTAAGGACACTATCAGCCTTTTTGATAAACAAAATTTATGGAATGTTTCCTATAAATCGAGGGTTTACTCCGCTTGTAATGACGGTAAACGGGTTCGAATCGTAGTAACTATTGAAGATATTTGCCAAAAGAAAATCATTACAGATACTTTGTGGATTTATTTTTCGCGCACATCAGGCCCTTCCTTTCCTGCACTGACGGGTTCTGGGCAAAATACCGTTTTAGGAAGGGATGCTGCAAATCCAGTGTTTATTCAGCTACCAGGAAATGCATGTAAAAGCAATATTTTACTGCCTTTTACGCATGGAACCGATGAACGCGATCTTGGAAAATGGTTCAATTGGACCGTAAAAGATGATTGTACCCCACGGGCCAATTTGTTGCTTTCCTATCAGGTAGAATCTAAAGTTATCTCTGTTTCAGGGAAATTCAAAAGTTCTTCCGTTTGGAATAAGGTGAATTATCCTTTGGTTAATACCCCTTTAGGGTCGTCTATTGATGACTTGCCAGCCGGCGCGCATAGAATTATTGTGGCCGCAACCGCCGGAGAATGTGAAGCAATAAGCTATGATACGCTCTATTTTGTGCTGCAAGATCAGGTTTTCCCTAGGGTTCGCTGTAAACCGTCCGTAACAGTACCTTTATTGTTCAGTGCCAATTCAAATTGGTACACTAACGGTAGGACAAACAAGGTTTCAGCAAGAATCAGAACCGATATGGTCAATAATGGCTCAACAGATAATTGCTCGCTGGACACGCTCTATCTAAGAAGGGTGGTCTCCTCTTCCTGCATTTTAGATAACTTTTTGGGGAATCTCGATTATGATAAATATGGAAATAAGGATGGGAAAGTGACTATCGCTGACTTTGAAAGAATTAATGTTGGAAGAAATGCCGGCCTTTATTATACCCCTCGCTTTCTACCTTATATCGAATACTTTTGTTGCGATGCCGGCAAGGAAAATGTGGCTGAATTATGGGCAAGTGATATCGGCTTCGGTAATCTCACAAATAATAGTTATTGTGAATTTCAGGTTGTTTTACAAGATGTCATGAATCCCGTGGTCTTCTCCCCAAATCTAAATCAAGATCCAAACAAAAAGGCTAAAAATTGGGTGAGTTGCACCGATACCGCAGCATTGAATGCTTTAAAAGACGAATTTAAGTCTAATGAATTGTTTGGTATGCCCGCAATTTATGGTTTGGATTGTACCGGAAAGGTTAATTATAGTACCGTTGATTATGTAAAATGCGGTTCAGGACATATTACCAGGCACTGGATGGTTGAAAAGTTAGTGGATAATAAATCCGTAATCGTTCGTGATTCTCAAATTATCCTGGTGCGTCCCTCTCATACTTTTACAATTAATATTCCTCCCGATACAACTGCTTTTTGTGGTTCAGATCCAGCCTTTTCCTTATCCGTCACCTCAAATGCTTGCGATTTATTGGCTATTTCTTTTGTTGACTCCCTTTCCAGCGATCAGGAGAAAGGGAGCAATGGGATAACCATTCAAAGAACTTATACCCTAATTAATTGGTGCGATGTACCCTCTGATGCCGTTTGTAAAGATATTACTTCAAATCCTTCAACATTTGCACGAACCATTCCCAGGAAGTTAAATGCTAATGGAAAGGCCATGCCCTTTTACCATTCCATGGCAAAATTAAATGCAGAAAAGGATAGATTACTGAATGAAAATACCTTGGTCACATTCGATCCCACGAGGATGGTGTCGGGATCAACACTTTCTACCTTGAGCCCGGTTTCACTGAATGATTATCCTAAAAATAATTCCTTAACCTGCGATAATGATCAAGTTTTTGCCTGGAAATATACCCAAATCCTAAACCTTACTGACACAATTAAGCCTGTTATTATAGTCCCGGATTCATCTTTGGTGATACAAACCAATGGTTCCTGCGGATTATCTATGTCTTTGACAGTTAAAATACTTGAGAATTGTCCCTTTTCCTCTGTTTCACTCGATTCCGTAGTTCTTTATGAGAAAAACACAAAAACAAGGATATCATGGGGAGGAAAGGTAGATAACGGAGTATATAAAAATGGGTTTCTTACCGCCCGTATCAATGCTATTCAACCAGGAAATTATGACCTGTGGATAGAGGTGTCTGATCATTGGAAGCAGAAATCAAGCGCTGTTTTACCTGTATCGGTTATCCCTTCCAGCCTTCAATCCTTAGATTGTGTACAAAAGCTGACTAAAAACTTTACGCCATTATCTTCTGGTGAAAGTGGTCTGGTTAAGATAAACGCAAGAGATGTTTTAAATAATAAAGAGTTGGTTTCCAACTTATCCACTTGTTTTCCCGGTTCATTTTTATCTCTTAAGAAAGTGTCAGATTTATCTGCAAGTTATATTCCGAACGATAAAGATTCTGTGTTGAGTTTCGATTGTTCTGCCTTAAAAAATATGGCTATCCCATTGAGGGTTTTCCTTACCGACGCTAAGGGAATCTCTGTTTCATGTGACGTTTCTCTCTATTTACCAGATTCTTTAAATACTTGTAGCCCGAAAGTCAAAATAACCGGGGCTATAAAAACGGCTACAGGAAAACCAGTAAATCAGGTAACTGTTGGTCTCTCTGGTTTCACCACTTCTTCTGGCCAGACCAATGAAAATGGATTGTTTGCCATTCAAAATATTTCAACGGGAGGTCCTTATATTTTAAAACCAGTGAGTCCCAATGATTATAAAAATGGCATTTCAACCCTTGATTTAGTGCTGCTTCAAAGACAGCTTCTTCAAGGGCAAACTTTAAAGTCACCCTTGCAACTTCTTGCTGCTGATATTGATAATTCTGGTAACATCAGTATTCGGGATTTGTTGGAACTGAGGAAATTGGTGATAAATCTTTCGTCAAAATTTGAAAAAAATACAAGCTGGCGATTTATTCCCACCCATTTTATATTTCCCGATTCATCGGATCCCTGGAAAACACCTTTTCCAGAGGAAATTATTTATTCTGACATTTCTAAAGATACCACAGGTTCCTTTACTGCGGTCAAAATTGGCGATCTTTCAGGAGATGCTCCATTAAATCAGGTGCCTGGTGTACAGTTCCGAAGAGAAGTTTCCCCCTGGCCATTATATTATTCCGTTACAGAAAATGCTGTCAATGGAGAGTTTCTGGTTTCTTTCTTCTTTAATGAGAAAAATAAACCAGAAGGCTTTCAATCGACGATACAGTGGAATCCTCGTTTTTCAAACAATATATCTTTCATTCCGGGTAGTTTAACGTCTGATTACGTAAATATCGTAGCCGAAAGAGGTTTATTGAACGTCAGTGCTGAAAAATTAACGGATGATGGCGTGCTGTTCTCCTTGCTCTTTTCTTCAAATAATCTGCCTTTTAATGACCTGTATTTAGCTAATAATGTGTTGTCGCCTGAAGCGTATAAGGAAACACAAATTTTCCCATTGAATCTGGTTAAAAGGCCTTTTGAAAAGGAAATATTCAGGGTGTACTCCGCTGTACCTAATCCGTTTAATAGCGAAACGGTCATTTCGTTTTATTTGCCGCAATCAACCTTTACGGAAATAATCATTAGTGATTTATCAGGAAGAATATTGAAAAAGTTGAGTGGAGAGGGTATGAAGGGTTTGAATAACTGGACGCTGAATCTCTCCGAACTTACCTCAGATCTTATTCTCTTTTGTAAAGTTAAAGCAGGGAAGGATGAAGGATTTCAGCAGATTATTAAAATAAAATAAGCATTTATTTTATTAACGTGATTCATATCACAGCTATGCCTTCCATTTTGAATTAGTTTTGCCTGACTAAACTAAAACAAATATGGCAATCAAGAAATCGTTTAATGATCTCATTCATTCAGAAATTCCCGTTTTAATTGATTTTTCAGCGGAATGGTGCGGTCCTTGCAAAGCTATGGCTCCTATTTTAAAGGAAGTAGCTGTAAGTGTAGGGGAGCATGCGAAAATCATTAAAATTGATATTGATAGGAATCCTGAAATAGCCCAGCAATTAAATATAACGGGGGTTCCAACGCTGGCTATTTATAAAAATGGAGAATTGAAATGGAGGGTTTCCGGCATGCAATCAGCATTTTCTTTGGTTTCACAACTAGAATTGTACAAAAATTCTTAAAGTAAATGTATTTTTGGGTAAAAAATGCTCGACGATTTAATTTACCCTTCCTGGCATTGGTCAATTTCTGGATTAGCCATTGCCTTTATTCTTTTTTTACTTACCATGGCAGGCCGGTCTTTCGGGGTTTCCACTACATTCAAAAATATTTGTGGGTTAGTAGGCGCGGGTAAGAAAAATGAGTTTTTTAAATTTGACTACAAAGAAGATAGTTGGAGACTATTCTTTATCGGAGGAGCCATAATAGGCGGATTCATTGCCGGGGTTATTTTCCCAAATCCTTTTGCCGTAAGCCTCGATACCGATACGATTTTTGCCTTAGAGAAACTTGGTATCGTTTATCCCACAGATGATTCTTTAGGTCGTGGCTTTTTTCCCGATGAATATTTTCGCTGGGATAGTCTCAAAGCCTGGATTATTGCGCTCGCAGGTGGTTTTCTTGTCGGTTTTGGATCCCGCTATGCCGACGGTTGTACCAGTGGTCATGCCATCACTGGGCTTTCTCATTTTCAACTACCTTCCTTGTTAACAGTCATCGGTTTCTTTATTGGAGGCCTGCTAATGACCCATTTTTTATTACCTTATATCCTATAAACTCTATCTAATATGAAAGGAATTATCTTTTTTCTCATAGGTATCTTTTTTGGCATTACTATGACCAAATCAGAAGCTATTTCCTGGTTTAGAATTTATGAAATGTTTAGATTCGAAAGTTTTCACATGTATGGTATTATTGGTACCGCGGTGGTGATAGGTGCAATTTCTATGACGCTGTTGAAGATTTTTAAAGTGAAAGTTGCCGGCGGTGGCTTGGTGACCTATTCGCCCCTACCTCTCAATATAAAAAGACATTTAATCTCCGGAACTATTTTCGGATTAGGTTGGGCCCTGGTGGGTGCTTGTCCAGGTCCTATGTTCGTTTTGGCCGGGAATGGTTATTTTTTTATTATTGTCGTTATCGCCGGTGCAGTATTTGGAACTTATACCTACGGAATGGTGAGAGATAAATTACCTCACTAACTTTTTAATGTCTTCATTCTTAAGGCAATAATTATATTTAACGAAAGCCTTATCGTGCGCTACCTCTATCCCGCGCGCTCTTATAGGCTTTCGTTGCTACAAAAAGGGTTATGCCAAAAAGGATAATGCCTCCCAATGCCATTAAGAAATCAAGGCTGTTTTTATAAACGGCTAACAATGAAATAGCTACTAAAAATACGGTTGGAACCTCGTTTAACATCCTAAATTGAAAGGAGCTGATACCTAAGGTGCGTTTCTCCAGTTTTGGTATTAAAGCTCCACACCAAAAATGGTAAAGTGTAAGACCAACCAGAAAAATTAACTTGATAAACATCCAGTTGTTGGCAGATAACCAGGCTAAACCATTTAGCCAGAGCATTCCCAAACCAAAAGTCCAGGTGATATACAAGGCTGGCTTACAAATAATAGTATATACCCTGTGGGCCATCAGGTCAAATTGATGGCTTAATATGCTTCTGTCGGGTTCGCTTTTTTCCCATGATTCAACCTGATAGACAAAAATTCTAACTAAATAAAACAGACCGGCAAACCATGAAACGAATCCGACAATATGTAATGATTTGAAGAGAAAATACATGGTATTCTTTGTTTTGGATAAAAAATTGGTAGGCGAAAAGTAGGTAGATTTATGCCATGTTCCAAGAGAATAATATTTTTGTTCTAAAATCTAATTTATTTTTCAAAAAAATGTCTTACTTTCCCATTCAATAAACCATTTTTAGTTTTCAACAACGTTACCATGCAAACAACGCCTTCTTCTGCCAAATTTTCATTTATCATACTAACTGTTTTATTTTTTCTTTGGGGATTGTTAACTTCCTTAAATGATATTTTAGTGCCGCATTTAAAAGCGGTATTTGATTTAAAGCATTGGCAAGCTCAGCTTATTCAGTTTTTCTTTTTTGGCGCCTATTTTTTAATGAGTATTCCCGCGGGTTATCTGATTAAAAAAATGGGGTACAAGGGCGGCATTGTATTAGGATTAACTTTAATGGGTTTTGGCTGTCTTACCTTTTACCCTGCTTCAATAGTTCAGGAATATAGTGTATTTTTACTTGGATTATTCATCTTAGCAAGTGGCATAACTATTTTACAAGTGGCTGCTAATCCTTATGTTGCCGTACTCGGGCCTGAAAATACTGCGGCTAGTCGTCTAAATTTAGCACAGGGTTTTAATTCCCTTGGACACACTATAGCGCCATTACTTGGGGCATTACTGATTTTGCAAAATACAGATAAAGTAGATGTGTCCACTGTTCGTTTGCCTTACGTTGTCATGTCAATCATACTATTTATTATCGCTTTTATTTTCAGCAGACTTTCCTTGCCCGCTATTCAGACAGAGGAAACCAATCATAGTCATGGCTTTAGTTTATGGCAATATCCTCAGCTTTATCTGGGTGCTATAGCTATTTTCTGCTATGTTGGATCAGAAATAGCGGTGGGAAGTTTTATGGTTGAATACCTAAAGCAAGACAGTTTACTCAATTTAGAAATGAAAACCGCTGGTTCCTATGTTGCATTTTATTGGGGCGGTGCCATGGTGGGTCGATTTATGGGCGCTGTTTCTTTATCAAAACAAGGGGATAAAAATAAATTGGGCCTCATGATCCTTTTTCCTCTGATTGCCTTCGGTGTCTCCTGGATTGCCTCTACTTCTTACGGCGCTGACCCAATGCTTTCCTTTGGATTTTTAGCCGTTATGATCCTTAATTTTGTTGCTTTTCAATTTGGAAAAGGCATTCCATCCCGATTACTTTCTGTCTTTGCTCTCATGAATATCATTCTATTGGTTGTTACCATGAATACGCAAGGTCAAGTAGCTCTTTGGTCTATTTTAGGCATTGGCCTCTTTAATTCCATCATGTGGTCAAATATTTTCACCCTGGCTATTGAAAAATTAGGCGCTTATACGAGCGTCGGTTCTTCTGTTTTGATCATGATGATTGCAGGGGGAGCCATTATTCCACCATTACAAGGTTTATTTGCTGATATTCCCAGTGTTGGGGTAAAGTATTCTTTCCTTATTCCAGCCATCGCTTATGCATACCTTGTTTTTTACGGAATAAGAATGAGGAAGTTGGGAGAGAATTAAGGTATAGCTTCTGAAGGGGCGTTATATTTCTGTTAATGGAAACATAATACTTGAATTATTCGTTTTGCTTTATTATATTTGCACCCATTATGAAAAAAACAAGGGAAGTTCAGGTTATTTTTCCATGTCGCGTCCGCAACTTGCCGCGCCCCTAAGGGCGTATTATATTAACTTCCACCCCAGGCAGTGTATTTCTGCCCATTCCCTAACCAAGATATTAATACTATTTTTTTAAAACTTAATCTCCTGACATGGATTTAAAGGTTTTAGTGTCGTCGGCAGATCATGTGCAATATGCAGAAAATGTTTGCCTCTTAATAGCAGAATCAGCAAAAGCAAGAGGAACAGGTATTGCAGCTCGCAAACCAGAGTATATTCGAGCCAAAATGGAAGCGGGTAATGCTGTAGTTGCTTTTGATGGTGACGTGCTGGTAGGTTTCTGTTACGTGGAAATTTGGAGTCATAACAGGTATGTTGTTAATTCAGGCCTAGTCGTACATCCGGATTATAGAAAATCGGGACTTGCCAGAGAAATCAAACGTAAAGTTTTTAATCTTGCCAGAGATAAATTTCCCGAAGCTAAAGTCTTTGGTATCACTACGAGCCTGGCTGTAATGAAAATTAATACGGAATTGGGCTACAAACCCGTAACTTTTTCCGAACTAACTCAGGATGATGCGTTTTGGGCTGGTTGTAAAAGTTGTCCAAATTATGACATTCTGGTAAGAAATGAGAGAAGAATGTGCCTGTGTACCGCTATGTTAGCGCCCTCAAAGGTGGAAGAAGAGCAAATGACGCTCAATTTAACACATCTAATCGTCGAGAATAAATGAGTAAAAAAAAGGTCGTTTTAGCCTACAGTGGTGGTTTGGATACTTCTTTCTGTATTCCATGGCTAACAAGAGAAAATAATTGTGAGGTGCATGCCATTACAGTCAATACCGGCGGATTTACCGCCGATGACGCTGCTCGCTTAGAGGAAAGAGCTTTTCAGTTGGGGGCAGCTTCGTTTAAAATAGTAGATGCTCAGCAGGATTTTTATTCTCAATGTATTCGATATCTCATTTTTGGAAATGTATTGAGAAATAATACTTATCCGCTGTCAGTAAGTGCTGAAAGAATGTTTCAAGCCATTGAAACAGCTAAATATGCCACTGAAATAAACGCTCAGGCGGTCGCTCATGGTTCAACAGGAGCTGGAAATGATCAGGTGCGCTTTGATATTGCCTTTCAAATTCTGGGCCATGATCTTGAAATCATTACGCCTATTAGGGATATGAAATTGGCAAGGCAAACCGAAATAGATAAATTAATCGCCTGGGGTTTTAATTGGAATTGGGAAAAAGCCAAATATTCCGTTAATAAAGGTCTCTGGGGTACCAGTGTCGGTGGGGTCGAAACCCTAACCTCTCATAAAGGATTACCCGAAGAGGCTTATCCCTCTCCGCTTACCGCTTCCAATCCTGTTTCCGTATCCTTGCAATATGCTAAAGGTGAATTGGTTGGCGTCGATGGTAAGGTTTTTGACACTTCTCTCGAAGCTATCCATGCCCTGCAAATGATGGCAGAACCTTTTGCTATCGGAAGGGATATTCACGTCGGTGATACCATCATTGGTATAAAAGGTCGTGTTGGCTTTGAAGCAGCCGCTCCACTTATCATTTTGAAAAGTCATCACCTGCTGGAAAAACATACCCTCACCAAATGGCAGCAATACTGGAAGGAACAATTGGCAAATTGGTATGGTATGCTCCTTCATGAAGGGCAGTTCTTAGATCCCGTTATGAGAAATATTGAACACTTCCTCGAAGATACGCAGTCGCATGTTTCCGGTACCGTAACCCTTACTCTTTACCCTTATCGCTTCGTTCTCGAAGGCATACATTCCGATTTTGATCTGATGAACCCTGAGTTTGGACACTATGGCGAAATGAATAAAGGTTGGTCCGGCGAAGATGTAAAGGGCTTTACCAAAATTGCAGGTAATCAGTCAAGGATTTTTTTCGAGGTGCTCTCAAAACAACAAAAGCTTTCCTAAATTATGATTAAAGTTGGTGTTATTGGTGCAGGCGGTTATACAGGTGGTGAGTTGTTGCGATTGCTCGCTTTTCATCCTAAAGTGGTCATTGCCTTTGCACAAAGTAATTCCCAGGCAGGTAAATCGGTCGCCGCAGTACATGATGATCTCTTTCAACTGAAAGACCTGTATTTTTTATCCAATCCTCCGCTATTGGCCGACGTCATTTTCTTATGCATGGGGCATGGCAAATCGTCCATATTTATGCAGGAAAATGTGATTCCCAATGGCGTAAAATGTATCGATTTGGGAAATGATTTCAGATTGGATTCCTCTTTTATTTACGGTTTACCAGAGCTGAATCATGAAAATATTAGAACGGCTGAAAGAATCGCTAATCCAGGTTGCTTTGCCTCGGCTATTCAACTCGCTTTACTGCCTTTTGCTGAAAATCATCTCCTGAATAATTCCATACATATTCATGCCATTACTGGCTCTACCGGTGCCGGTCAGGCGCTCAGTGATACCACTCATTTTAGTTGGCGTTCTTCAAATATTTCGGTTTATAAGGCCTTCGATCATCAACATATTCCAGAAATAGTAAGAAGCCTCAAGCAATTACAACCCGATTTTAATCAGGATCTGCATTTTATTCCCATGAGAGGTGATTTTACCAGAGGTATACTCGCTTCTATTTACTTCGAATCAGATGTATCGCAAGCAGATTTGGATGATCTGTTTCCCTCCTATTATAAAAACCAACCCTTTACAAAGGTTACGGACCTTAATCCTCACCTGAAAATGGTCGTTAACACCAATAATTGTGTGGTACAGGTAAAAAAACAAGGAAAATGTGTTCATATTATCTCCGTGCTTGATAATTTACTCAAAGGTGCCTCAGGCCAGGCAGTGCAAAATATGAATCTTATGTTCGGTTACCCTGAAAATGAAGGCCTGAACCTTAAATCTACCGCCTTTTAAATCTTTTAATTTTTTGATATGAAATTATTCGATGTTTATCCTCTCTATGATATTTGCCCGGTAAAAGGTCTTGGATCTTATGTTTGGGATGAAAAAGGAACCAAATATCTCGATTTCTATGGCGGTCATGCCGTCATTTCTATCGGTCATTCCCATCCGCATTATATTTCAAAAATTGCCGAACAACTCAATGCCATTGCTTTTTATTCCAATTCTATTCTAAATCCCTTGCAAAATGAATTGGCTACGCTTCTTGGCGAAATTAGTGGATGCCATGATTATCATCTTTTCCTATGTAATTCTGGCGCCGAGGCGAATGAGAATGCCCTTAAAATGGCCTCTTTCGAAAATGGACGAAAAAAAATTATCGCTTTTAAAAAGGCTTTCCATGGCAGAACGTCGGCTGCCGTGAATGTAACAGATAGTAAAGGTATTCAGGCACCTATAAACAGCACCTTTGAGGTGGTTTATCTGCCGTTAAATGATTTTGACGCAATCGACAATGCGTTTTTAGATAATGATATCGCCGCCGTTATCATCGAGGGCATTCAAGGAATTGGAGGTATTCACATTCCTGACGTCGCTTTCTTACAAAAAATATCAACGCTTTGTCAGGCTTCAAATACTATACTGATCCTCGATGAAATACAATCGGGTTATGGTAGAAGTGGTTCTTTCTTCGCTTTCCAAAAATCTGGTATTCAACCAGATATAATTAGTATGGCAAAAGGCATGGGAAATGGTTTTCCTATCGGAGGTATATTGTTACACCCCCGTTTTAAAGCAAAACATGGCCTTTTAGGCACTACTTTTGGTGGAAGCCACCTGGCTTGCGCCGCTGGGATTGCTGTTCTTGAAGTTATTCGCGATGAACAATTGATGGAAAATGCCGCAGTTTCTGGTCAGTTATTGATAAACGAATTGAAAAATAGTGCCCTGCCCGGTGTGGTTGAGGTGCGTGGTGAGGGTCTCATGATTGGTATCGAATTCGATTATAATACCGCAGCGCTAAGGAAGAAATTACTGATGGAAAATCATATTTTTACAGGCTCTTCCTCTGACCCGAATACCATACGACTTCTGCCTTCTTTGTCGGTTGGCGAAAATGAAATAGATCAATTATTGGACGGATTTAAATCTGTTCTCTATGCTACCCCCCAATCTGTTCCCGTATGAAGTCATTTATAGCCGCACCAGAGGTAAACGAAATCATTCGATTATTAGCTTTGGCAAAAGATATCAAGGGATCACCTGAAAACTACAGACAATACGGAGTCAATAAAACATTGGTCCTCCTTTTTTTTAATCCCAGTTTGAGAACCCGCCTTAGTACAGAAAAGGCTGGTCTGAATCTTGGTATGCAGGTAATAAGCATGAATGCCGATAATGGATGGAAAATTGAGTTCGAGGATGGGGCCATTATGGATGGAAATAGCGCAGAACATGTAAAAGAAGCCGCCGCTGTCGTAAGTCAATACGCATCTGTCATTGGCATTCGCAGTTTTCCTTCCCTAGTTCAACGCGATAAAGATTATCAGGAGGAAGTGATTTCTGCCTTCGTAAAATATGCATCGGTTCCTGTAGTTAGTTTGGAATCAGCTACCCGTCATCCTCTTCAATCGTTCGCCGATTTACTAACGATAGAGGAATTTAAACAAAAAGACAGGCCTAAGGTGGTCCTTTCATGGGCTCCCCATCCCCGTGCTTTGCCACAGGCTGTTCCTAATTCTTTTGTGGAATGGATGAGACGCGCAAATGTCGATGTAGTCGTTACCCATCCTGAAGGGTATCATCTTTCACCCGATTTTATGGGCGATACCTATGTAACGACTAATCAAAATGAGGCCTTCGATGGTGCCGATTTTATTTATGCAAAAAACTGGTCCTCCTTTGAAAACTATGGAGCTATTCTGTCAAAAGATCCTTCCTGGACCATCACTGCCGAAAAAATGGCGCTCACTTCTAAGGCAAAATTTATGCACTGCCTTCCCGTTAGAAGAAATGTTATCGTCGCCGACGAAGTAATAAATGGTCCCGATTCCATCGTTATCGCTCAGGCAAATAATAGAACCTGGGCTGCACAAGCCGTTTTGTACGATTTATTAAAAGGTTAAACCTCTTGCCGAATGAAGGAAATGCTCCATATTCTTAAAATAGGTGGTAATGTATTAAGCAATGACATTGTCCTGGCGTCGGTTTTAAGTGCATTTTCAGAAAAAGAGGGAAGAAAAATAATCGTTCACGGAGGAGGCAAAAAAGCAACCGTTCTTGCTGAAAAATTGGGCATTCCCTCCGTTTTTGTTGACGGTAGACGAATTACTGATACTGATTCCCTGGAAATTGCCGTGATGACGTATGCCGGCTGGTATAATAAAAAAATAGTGGCACATTGTCATTCAATAGGTTTATCCGCGCTTGGATTATCCGGGGCAGATGCCAATGCCATTCTTTCGGTAAAGCGACCCGTAAAAGAGGTAGATTTTGGTTGGGTAGGGGATCCGGTAACGGTAAATGTTCAAACCTTATCCCATTTCATGAATATTGATTTGACCCTGGTCTTTTGCGCCGTTACCCACGATGGGCAAGGGCAATTACTAAATACCAATGCCGATACTATCGCTTCTACGCTGGCTACTGCTCTTTCCAATATCTATTCGGTAAACCTCACCTATTGCCTGGAATTGCCGGGCGTACTCGAAGATGTTTCTGACCCTCGTACCGTAATCCCCTCTCTTAATCGTTCTGCCTTCATCGAGGGGCGCGAAAAGGGATATTTTCATGCTGGAATGATTCCAAAATTGGAAAATGCATTCAATGCCATTGAAAATGGTGTCGCAAAAGTCGTTATTTGTGGTCCTGATTCTTTTCTCACCAACGGCGGTACTCATATTTGTAAATAATGAATAGCTCTAAGGCTGAATTTCTTGAAAATGCAGTAAAATGGTTGTCGGAAATCATTCAAATTCCCTCCTTTTCAAAAGAGGAAGATCAGACCGCTCAATGGTTTTTTGATTGCCTTGAAAATCAGGGAGCTAAGCCATTTCGTTCAGGGAATAATGTTTGGGCTATTTCATCGGTTTGGGACCCAAATAAACCTACGCTATTACTCAATTCTCATCATGATACCGTTAAACCTGTGTCCGGCTGGACTTTTTCTCCCTTTGAGGCAACAAGGGTTGATGATAATATTTTTGGATTAGGTAGTAATGACGCGGGTGCTTCCCTGATTTGCCTGCTTTGTACTTTCCTTCAATTGAGAACTTCAGAGCATTTAGAGGTTAATCTCGTTTTTGCTGCCACGGCGGAAGAAGAAATTTCAGGAGGTGGGGGCATTGCCTCTATTTTACCCCTGCTACCTCCCATCGACATGGCCATCGTGGGGGAACCCACTACCATGCAGCTGGCCGTGGCTGAAAAAGGCCTCATGGTGGTCGATGCAGTGTCAAAAGGAATATCTGGACATGCAGCAAGAAATGAAGGGGTCAATGCCATCTATGAAGCGATGAAGGATATTGAATCTATTCATTCTTTCGCTTTCCCTAAAATTTCTGCCTTTTTAGGGCCCGTTAAATTGTCCGTTACCCAGATAAATGCAGGTACCCAGCATAATGTGGTGCCTGACCAATGCTCCTTTGTCATAGATGTTCGAACCAATGAACTTTATACCAATGAGGAGGTATTTGAAATACTCAAACAACATGTGAAAGCAGATTTGAAGGCACGTTCCTTCAGACTCAAATCTTCCGGAATTTCCTTAGATCATCCTTTGGTTCTATCCGGGCTGCATTTAAACTTGATTCCTTTTGGATCACCAACCCTTTCAGACCAGGCTTTGATGCCTTTCCCGTCTTTAAAACTGGGCGTAGGTGATTCAGCCCGATCTCATACGGCCGATGAGTTTATTAAAATAAATGAAATAGAGAATGGCCTCTCTCTTTATCATGCCATTATTACCGGCATTCATATACCTAAAATCTGAAGGATGAAACTTTGGGAAAAAGACTTCTTAGTTCAACCACAAATTGATGCCTTTACCGTAGGAATGGATAGAGAAATGGATCTGCTTTTGGCAAAATATGATGTTCTTGGCTCTTTAGCTCATATCCAGATGCTGGAATCTATTCAGCTGATTTCAAAAAATGAATTGGATATACTCTCCGCGTCCTTGAAAAATATTTATCAGGATATTGAGAAGGGTCTCTTCAAAATGGATGACGACGTGGAGGATGTCCATTCTCAAATTGAGCTGTTGCTCACAAAATCTTTGGGCGATATTGGAAAAAAAATACACAGTGGCAGATCAAGGAACGATCAGGTGCTCGTGGATTTAAGACTTTTCTTTCGCGCTGAATTACAGGAAATAGTGCGTCTTATGGAACTCGTTTTTCATGGATTTCAAGAGCAAAGCGAACAACATAAGGAGGTACTAATGCCTGGTTATACCCATTTTCAGGTTGCTATGGTATCTTCTTTCGGCCTTTGGTTTGGTGCTTATGCTGAATCGCTAACGGAAGATTTGTTGCTACTGGAAAGTGTTTTTAATATCGTAAACCATAATCCATTAGGCTCTGCAGCTGGCTATGGTTCTTCCTTTCCCCTGAATAGAAAAATGACAACGGAATTGCTGGGTTTTGAAGACCTTAGTTATAATGTGATTCATGCCCAAATGGGAAGAGGTAAATCGGAATTATTTATCGCCTTTGCGTTGGCTTCTCTCGCCACTACCTTAGGTAAATTTTCAACAGATGTCGTGCTTTATTCCAGCCAGAATTATCATTTTCTTACCCTCCCAAAAGAATATACCACAGGCTCAAGTATTATGCCGCACAAAAAAAATCCGGACGTATTTGAATTGTTAAGAGGTAAATGTAATCTTTTACAGGCACTGCCGGGGCAAGTTAGCCTGTTAATAAATAATCTTCCCGCTGGCTATCACCGGGATTTTCAATTATTAAAGGAGGTTATTTTTCCAGCCATTCATAACATGAAGGAATGCCTGGAAATGATTGCTTTTGTTTTGCCACAGTTGAAAATTCACCATAATCTACTGGATGATCCAAAATATGCTTATCTATTTACGGTTGAAAAGGTTAACGAGCTCGTTTTAGAGGGTGTTCCATTTAGAGATGCCTATAAACAGGTGGGTGAAATGGTAGAGAAAAATGAGTTTGTGCCAGGGAATAAAATTTCTCATGTTCATGAAGGTTCTATCGGACAACTCTGTAATAAGGAGATTTTTCAGAAATGGAAATTGGTTAAGGATAGATTTCCATTTGGAAAAATTGAAGAAAAATATAATGTCCTTACACGTATTCGCTAATTTTTAAACGACCACTCATTATGCAAAAATCATGGACCGAAAAGCTCAATGTGAAAAAGGAACCTAAAGTGGTGAAGCTTCAGGAAGCATTTTCTGATATTCCTGCCGATAGCCTGATGTTGGTCGCTACACCTAAATTGGTGGACGATTATATGCGTCAAGTGCCTAAAGGACATCTTGTGGACATGAAAACACTGCGAAAAGACCTGGCATCCGATTTTCATGCCGATAATTCCTGCCCGTTAAGTACCGCAATCTTCGTTAGAATGGCCGCAGAAGCTGCTTTCGAACAATATAAATTGGGTAAAAACCTCTCGGAAATTACGCCTTTCTGGAGGGTAATAGCTCCAGGATCCAAAATGGCAGCAAGATTAACCTTTGGTGAAGATTTTCTGAAAGAACAATTGAAAGCTGAAATGGCGTAACTTTGATATTTTTCGGTTGGAATTTTAAAATAGCTGAATGATTGCCATTTATATTCATGTGCCTTTTTGCAAACAGGCTTGCCATTATTGTAATTTTCATTTTTCAACCAATCAGTCTGGAAAACCTCTTTTTGTAAAGGCGCTCATTAAGGAAATGAGTTTAAGGAAAGACGAATTTCAAAATCAACCCGTCGCATCCGTTTATTTCGGTGGGGGAACGCCTTCCTTATTGAATGAATCTGAGTTAGAGGAAATATTTTACCACCTGAATACTACTTTTGATATTTCTCCCTCGGCAGAAATTACCCTGGAAGCTAATCCAGATGATATAAATCCCAGTTTGTTACAGGTGTGGAGAAGTTTATCTATTAATAGAATTAGTTTGGGTATTCAGTCTTTTCAAGCGCATGCGCTTAAATGGATGAATAGGGCGCATAATAATCAGGATGCTTTAAATGCTTTGCGTTTGATTGCAGAAGCTGGTTTCAATAATATGACGGCTGATCTCATTTATGGTGTGCCTGGCGTTTCAGACGATCAATGGATAAGTGATATTCTTGCATTGACAGATCGAAAAATACCGCATATTTCTGCCTATTGTCTGACCGTGGAAGATCAGACTGCCCTCGCTCATTTTGTAAAAAAAGGGACCTCTCCTCCCGTTCAAGAGGAACAAGCTAATAGACAATTTGACCTGTTGATTCAATTATTAACGGAAAAAGGGTATCAACATTACGAAATTTCAAA
The DNA here is from genome assembly GCA_017858735.1 of Bacteroidota bacterium. GTDB lineage: Bacteria > Bacteroidota > Bacteroidia > Chitinophagales > Saprospiraceae > BJGN01. Next base: position 21,698 of record JAFMBH010000006.1, on the reverse strand, counting down.
TTTTGCGTTGCCGGGAATGGAGGCAAATCACAATAGTTCCTATTGGTTAGGGCGGCATTATATGGGCCTTGGTCCTTCAGCTCATTCGTATAATGGAAGCTCCAGATATTGGAATGTGGCAAATAATAAAAAATATATCGAGGCATTAAATGAAGGAATTTTGCCTCCAAAGGAAGTAGAAATACTATCGGAAACCCAAAAATTTAACGAATATATACTGACAAGGCTCAGAACACATTGGGGAGTTAATCCCAGTGATATGTCCGAGCCATTCAAATCTACTTTTTTGGAGGAAGTAAAAGAATTTATACCCGACATGATTTTTGAATCAGACGGCACTTATTTCTTAACAACGCAAGGAAAAATGTGGGCAGACCATATATCCAGCCAATTATTTGCTTCTGAAAAATAAAGAAGCCAGGTATTTTATGTGAATACCTGGCTTTCATACATTTATTTTCTCTCGAAGGCTACGGAAATGATGATTTCCTGTTCCTCGTCATGTCTTTTCTTAAATCCTGTGGCAGGTGTTGCCGCTCTTCTCCTTGATATTAAGCGGAAAGGGATATCAGGTAAAGAGAAGGATACGTGCCTCCAGGCTCCCATGTTTACAGGTTCTTCCTGAACCCAGCAAATTTCCATGGCTCCGGTATATTTTTTCTCCATAAGTTCGCGAATCTGTTTTTCAGGAAGAGGATAGAGCTGCTCTAATCGAATAATAGCTATGTCGTCTCTTTTTTCTTCTTTCTTCCTGGTAGCTAAATCGTAGTAAATTTTCCCGGAACAAAATAATACCCTAAATACCTTTTTACCATTTTTTGCGGAGATTTCAGGGTCATCAATCAATTCTTTGAACTTCGTTGAACCTACAAAATCTTTGAGTGGGGAAACACATTCAGGATGTCTTAGCATCGATTTAGGCGACATAACCACTAAAGGCTTACGGAAAGGAAAGGCTAATTGTCTTCTAAGTAAGTGGAAAAAATTCGCAGGCTGAGTTACATTGGCAATGATCCAATTCATCTCGGCACAGTTTTGAAGAAAACGCTCCAATCTGGCACTGGAATGCTCAGGACCTTGTCCTTCATAACCATGAGGTAATAAAAGTACGAGCCCGCTTTGTCTGTTCCATTTACTCTCGGCAGACATAATATATTGGTCAATTATAGTTTGTGCACCATTATAAAAATCACCAAATTGTGCTTCCCAGATGTTTAATGCGTGAGGCGTTGCGAGGGAAAAACCATATTCAAAGCCTAAAACAGCAAATTCTGATAACAAGGAATTGAAAATTCTGAACGTGCCTTGTTCGTTCGATAACTTACTTAGTCTGTTATATTGAGCATTCGTCTCGGAGTCAAAAAGAACAGCGTGTCTATGAGAAAAAGTACCCCTTTTCACATCCTGCCCACTCATTCTAACATCTTTTCCTTCATTAAGGATTGAGCCATAAGCAAGTAATTCACCAATAGACCAGTCCAATTTATCCGCTTCAACCAACTTGATTTTATCCTCAATCAGACGTTTCATTTTTGGTAGCGGCTTGAAGGAAGAAGGAATTTCATGCATTTTGTCCAAAATATCCTGGAGAACGCTTTTGTCAAGACCAGTTACCGGGGTATTTTCAAAATTAGCATACGTTGAGCGAATCATTTCCTTCCACGCTTGCTCAGGCTCCTGCATAATATAGGGCAGATTGTGTTCTTTCACCTCATTGAGCCTTTCTTGCAACATATTCCAAAAGTCTGCTTCTAATTCATCGGCAATCTTTTTCTCGAGTTCTCCTCTTTCCACCAGTCTTTTCAAATAAATCTCCCGGGGATTTGGGTGATTAATTATGATGGAATACATGTCGGGTTGGGTGAATTTCGGGTCGTCCCCTTCATTGTGCCCGTGGCGGCGATAGCAAACCATGTCTATAAACACATCTTCATGGAAAGTCTGCCGATATTCCGTGGCTAGCTCAGCTGCAAAGACAATAGCTTCAGGATCGTCACCATTTACGTGAAATACAGGGGCACCAATGGCATTGGCCGCCGCTGTACAATAAGTGGAGGAGCGTGCCTCTTCCCAGTCGGTGGTAAATCCAACCTGGTTATTTATTACGAAATGTAAAGTTCCTCCCGTGTAATAACCGGGAAGTTTACTCATTTGAACGGTTTCATAAACAACGCCTTGTCCGGCCACAGCGGCATCGCCATGTATCAATAGTGGCAATATACAATCGTAATCTTCTTTATAAAGTACGTTGGCCTTCGCTCTCGCAAAACCTTCTACCACAGGGTTTACAGATTCTAAATGCGATGGATTAGGGGCTAATTCAAGGTGAACGGTAATACCATCAGATGTTTTTACCTGAGAGGAATAGCCTAAATGATATTTTACGTCGCCATCACCAAAGCTTTGATCAGGAATTGCAATACCCTCAAATTCATTAAAAATATGTGTGTACGTCTTACCTAAAATATTGGCAAGTACATTTAATCTTCCTCTATGGGCCATACCCATGATGACCTCCTTGGTGCCGTGTGAGGCAGCATAGTTAATGATGGCATCTAAAGCGGCAATCGTGGCTTCACCTCCCTCCAGGGAAAAACGCTTCTGTCCAATATATTTGGTGTGAAGGAATTTTTCAAAAATGACGGCGCCATTTAGTTTTTCTAATATCCTTTTCTTTTTTTCAATGGACAGTCCATATTGGTTTTCAGGACGGTGGTTTTCAATCCTATCCCTTAACCATCTGCGTTTGTCCCGGTTTTGAATATGCTGGAACTCAAAACCAATATGACCGCAGTAAATTCTATTTAAGTGTGATATAATTTCCGATAAAGTAGCCTGGGCAGGTAATCCACATTCTGTTCCTGCTGCAAAGGAAGTAGAAAGATCGCTTTCTGATAAATTGAAATCCTCTATTTGTAATTTTGGATGACGATCCATTCGCTGCTTGATAGGATTGGTTGTGGAAAGCAAATGTCCACGCGATCTGTAAGCGTTAATTAACGCAACTACCTGAAATTCTTTCGTTGAAAAATTCGATCCGGAGGTTCTCTTTTCTATGGTCGAAGATTCTGCAAATTCAAAACCTTTGAAAAAATGATACCATTCAGGATCTATCGATGTAGGATTTTCTAAAAATCGTACATACATCGATTCAATGTATGCTGGGTGGGCATTGCTTATAAATGAAAAATCACTCATTTTATATTCGCACTTTAAACGTTTTTAATCATCATGCAAATAAAAGGTACTTTCAGACAAATATCAACTTTTCAAGAATATATAATTGGGGTTTATTTTTCTTTTGCCCAAACTTTTTTAGTGTTATTATTTTAATTATTTGGATTTATTAAGTGTTTTGTTTACTTTTGCCCTTCGATTAAAATGTTAAAAAAATATAGCCATGGCAAATCATAAATCTGCTGCAAAACGCATACGTCAAAATGCTAAGCGCCGTTTACAAAACAGGTACTATAAGAAGTCCGCTCGTTCTGCTATAAAGAAGCTTCGTCACATGTCTGAATCAGCGGAAGCAGGTTCTTTCTTAGGCAAAGTGGTGCAGATGATTGATAAATTATCAAAATCAAACACCTGGCACAAAAATAAAGCGGCGAACCTGAAAGGTAAGTTAACTCGTTTCGTTAACGGTTTAGCTAAATAGTATTTTAGTTTTTTAGAGTGAATAAAAAAGTTCTGATATCAAGTTATATCAGAACTTTTTTTCATTTTTTACCATTTTATATGAATTAAACAGGCAATATTGAACCTGGGGCTTTCGTTAAATCATTACTTTTTTTAACTTAGCACTGCCTAAGAATTATAAATCTTTAAAAATATATTAATGGCCATAAATTCAGCAAACTCTGGGGTACAGAGATATATCCGCGGAGTGGTTGTAGTTGTGTTGGGCTTAGTGGTGTTTAACCTGAATAGTCAGGATATTCACTTCTCCCAGTTCTATATGTCCCCCTTGAATTTGAATCCTGCCATGACTGGTGTAATGAATGGCAATATTCGACTTACAGGAAATTATAGGAATCAGTGGGCCAGTGTTTTAAGAGATAAATCATTTCGTACTTATTCTGTTTCTTATGATCAGCGAATGGCCGTTGGACGAAATGATTTCTTTGGCGTGGGTGGCACCGTTTGGGGAGATAAGGCGGGCGATGCCGGCTTCGCTACCCAAACAGGTAAGTTATCCTTTTCCTACAGTAAAAAAATTGGGGGTTATCGCGATAAAGCAAGTTATGTGGTGGTAGGTGCAGAAGGTGGAGCAGCTCAACGAAGTATAGATTTCTTGAATTTGCGTTGGGGAACCCAGCACAATGGCTCCGGTGGTTTTGATCCGACGCTAAGTGCAAACGAACCTGGTTTCAATATTGATAATTTTATATTTGCCGACATGGCAGCTGGTCTCCTTTGGTTTAATGTGTTAAATAAAAATACGAATTATTATATCGGTGGGGCTTACCACCATCTAAACAGACCGAACCAGGCATTTTCAAGCAGCGATATTGGAGGTGTTATTGTTAGAAATACCGATTTGATTTTTACCAGAATTACCGTGCATGCAGGGGGGGAATTTCCCGTTGCTCAAAATTTAGGCGTTCTGCCCGGTATCATTTATATGAAACAAGGTCCCGCTTTTCAGGTGAATGGTGGTAATAGTTTCCGTTTTACCCTAAATGATAATCCCGGGGAATATCAGGCTTTTCAATTGGGTGTCTGGGCTCGTATTTCTTCCAGAGATAATGGAATAAACGGCACTGTTGCCGCAGATAACGGAGGCGTACTCGTCGATGCAGCGATCCTCTCTGCTCGTTTCGATTTTAATGATATTAGTCTTGGATTCAGTTATGATATTAACGTCTCACCACTAAGAGCTGCTTCAAATGGTCAGGGTGCCTTTGAATTTAGTCTGCAATACAAAATATTAGGAAATACCAAAAAATCTGTGTATTGTCCCGATTTCTAATCTCTAAAATCTACCTATCGTGTTCTCATCAAAAAACAAAACAGAAGAAAAATCTAATATATCCGCTATTCCTTCTCCGAATGCTTTTAATACGCTCGCAGTTGGTACCGTAATTGACGGAAATGTTAGTTCTGCCAGCGATATTCGGGTAGATGGTTCGATTTTTGGAAATTTAACCTGTGATTCTAAAGTAATTATCGGCCCAAGTGGTATTATTGAAGGCGATGTAACCTGCGCCAGTGCACATATAGAAGGTAAATACAAAGGAAAATTAACCGTCGGAGATGTGTTGAATATCAGAGAAAATGCCGTGGTTACAGGGGATATTATTACCCAAAAATTAATCGTTCAGGCCGGGGCTTCTTTTAATGGTTCCTGCGTCATGAAAAATAAATAGGGTTCATCCAATAAATGAAAAAATCATCAAGTACTTATATTATGAAATATGCCGGAATGGCTTTTCAAATGGGTGCTATTATTTTATTCTCCGTGCTCTTAGGGCAATATCTGGATAAGGTCTTAATTCTTTCCTTCCCCTTGTTTACCCTCATTTTCGTGCTTTTTGGAACCTTCGCTTCTCTTTATTTGTCGCTAAAAGACTTCATTACGCCCAAAAAAAGTAAATAGACTATGACACGTCAATACCGGGATGCTTATTCCTCCTTTATTGCACTGTTTGTGGTCGCCCAGCTAATTGTCTGCTCAATTATTATCTTTTTTTCAAAACATTATATTCCAAATTCGAACGTCGGATGGGTCGCTAACGCTTACTTTTCTCTATTTTCTATCGTTATTTATTTGTCAGCACTGAAAAATCTTTCCCTCTCTGCTGGTAATGCTTTTATTAGAATCGTTATGGGTGGAAGTGGGATCAAAATTGGCGGCGCTATCTTAGTTCTCCTCTTGGTACATCTTTTATTACAACCCCTCGAAAATCCAGAAATTATTTTGTTTCTTATTATCTACGTTCTTTTTGCTATTTTTGAGACCTATACCTTGACGAAGCTGAATAATCACTAATATTTTATTTATGTTCAATAATTTACCCTTTATATTAGATGTTAATGCCGGCCAATATACATTTCAACTCATTGACTCGGATAATATTACGCTAAATGATTCCGATGTAAATAATCAAATTATTCTGGATAATAATAAGGCAAAGTTAGTCTCTGTAAAGGAGGTAAACCATGAGCTTAAAATGTACCAAATTCAAATAGATGGACGTACCTACCTGGTTCATATATCGGATGCTGTGGATCAGCAAATATTAAAAATGAATCTGAAATCTAAAAAATCAAATAAATTAAAAGAATTAAGAGCACCAATGCCAGGACTAGTCAGGCAAGTTAACGTCCAGGAGGGAGATGAGGTCGATTCAGGTGATTTCCTGTTTATTCTGGAGGCTATGAAAATGGAAAATGTATTGAAATCTCCGGTAAATGGTATTGTTTCAGAGCTATTCGTAAAGCCGGGAGAATCCGTTGAAAAAAACCAGATTCTCCTCAGCTTTAGTTGATATTTTTTTATTCCTGTTTTTTGTTTTGTACCTTGCTGAACGCGTCTAAGCCGCAGCGTAAAAAGTTCGCGTAGGTTTCAACATCTGGAGTGTATGCCGCAGGTTTATTTAACAGCTCTCCCGATGGGGAAAGTAAAGCGTAGTAAGGCTGACTATTTGTGTCGAAATAACTGGTTTGAAGGTTAGACCACTTATTTCCAACAGTCCTTAATTTCCTGTTGCTTCCACTCGCTTGTGTTACCGTTATTTGCTCATCCTCAGGCAATAACGTTTTATCGTCAACATATAAGGAAATAATAACATATTTGTCATTAAGTAAAGAATATACAGTGGGGTCTGGCCAGACATGCTCTTCCATTTTCCTGCAATTCACACAAGCATAACCCGTGAAATCGATCATTACTGGTTTATTCACTGATCTTGCAAAAGCTAAGCCCGCTTCTAAATCCTTAAAACAATTTAAATTATGTGGGCAATCGCAATTATATACTAAGCTGTAACAGGTTGGTGGCGCCATTCCACTTAAAGCAGTCAAAGATTTATAAGTTCCGGCACGTTCGTCAAATCGGAAACCGGACACTAAATAGGCTACGAATAATATACTGGCAAAACCTAATATTTTATGTGTGAGACTTCTTTTATCCTTTTTTGATTCATGGCCAATGCGGATAACACCAAATAAATAAAGAGCGAGGGCACTAAAAATGATAATCCAAAGGCCTAGAAAAATTTCGATTTTCACCAATCCCCAGTGTTTCACCAAGTCTGCATTCGAAAGGAATTTGAGGGCAAGGGCTAATTCTAAAAATCCTAAAACGACCTTTACGCTGTTCATCCAGCCTCCTGATTTTGGTAGTCTGTTCAATAAGCCAGGGAATGCCGCAAATAAGCCAAAAGGTAAGGCTAGTGCCAGGCCAAATCCACCCATTCCTACGGTTAATTGCATAGCTCCGGATGATGATGACATCGTTCCTGCCAAAAGAGAACCTAATATTGGACCCGTGCAGGAAAATGATACTAATGCCAGGGTCAGGGCCATGAAAAATATGCCTAATATGCCTCCAACGCCTTCTGCTGAACTCGCTTTATTGGTCCATGATTCCGGTAGGGCTAACTCGAAATAGCCAAAAAATGAAATGGCAAATACGATGAATATAACAAAAAAGAATAGGTTTAGTCCCACATTCGTAGAAATATCATTGAGTATGTCAGGTTGTATGCTGTCCATTAAATGAAATGGAATACTTAGCAAAACATACACCATGAAAATGAAAAAACCATAAAGAAATGCATTGATTATACCTTTCTTTCTATCTCCTGATCCCTTGGTAAAATAACTTACCGTGAGCGGAATCATGGGGAAGACACAGGGAGTCAACAAGGCTAATAATCCTCCTAAAAAGCCCAGAATAAAAATATTGAAATAAGAATCTGTTTCAGATGATACTGTAGTTTCATCTGTAGAACATTCATTTATGGGCTTTCCTGGCTTTGTTATAGAGAAAATACCCGTTTTCTCAACTGGTGTGGGCACTTGATCCGTTTCTATGATAGACGGAACGATCGATGTTTCGCTCTCCTCAGTTTCTGAACTTGTTTTTTTTTCCTCATTATCAGTGGCTTCTTCCTTTGAAGCAGTTACCTGAAATGAAAAATTAGCTTCCCCCGGAGGAAGGCATCGCTCTTTATCACAAGCCATAAATTCTACATACCCGGTGATTGGTTTTGTCGGATCAGTTACCCTTATTTTTTGTTTGAAAATGATTTTACCGGATAACTTTATTACGTTCATTCCGAAAATATCATCGAAACCTTTATATATGTTTCCTTCTTCAAGTGCTTTACCAACTAAGGTATAATGGGAACCTTTGTCCCAAATGATACTCGTGCGTATTGGACCGTCGTCACTCTCCAGATATTGTGAATATATGTTCCACCCCTCATCTATCTGAGCGATAAATTCAAGCTCATACTCATTTTTAGCTATGTTCTTCCATTGGTAATTCCAACTTACCGGATTGAATATCTGTCCATGTAAGTTAATGATCAAACCTAAAAAAAAAGCTAAGGATATAGATAGTTTCATTGAACGCATAAATTTTAAAATGATTGATTGGTAAGTTTCATAACGCAAAATTACAAAACAAATTATTAGCTTAAAGTAACCTCGGTTACATACATTAAAATGAAACAAACGTTTTCAAAACCTAAAAATTAAGAAAATATCTTTGAACTTGTTAGCAGTGATTCAAATAACTTAAGTCCATCTGTGTTGCCAACCATGGTATTTGCCGCACGTTCAGGGTGTGGCATCATGCCAAATACGTTTCGTCCGATATTACATATTCCAGCTATATTATCAATAGATCCATTTGGATTGGATGGTGCATCTACATTCCCTGAAGCATCGCTGTAGCGAAATAAGATCTGGTCGTTTTGTTTCAAACCTGCTAAAGTAGCTTCATCAGCAAAATAGCGACCCTCTGCATGGGCAATAGGAATTTTTAAGGCCACATTAGGCGTCAGTTGGGCCGTTATTACACTTTGATTGCTTGAGGGTACAATGTGAACATTCTTACAAATAAATTGCTGATTTTCATTTCTGAGAAGGGCGCCCGGCAATAAACCAGCCTCACATAATATCTGAAAACCATTACATATCCCCCAAACTAATCCTCCATTTTCCGCAAAAGAAATAACTGACTTCATTATAGGGGAGAATCGGGCAATAGCGCCTGATCTTAAATAATCCCCGTATGAAAATCCTCCAGGTAGAATAATACAATCCCCCAGTTCAAGTCCTTTTAAATCTTCATCCTTATGCCACAATTTGATGGTTTCCATACCCAGATAGCTGGAAAAAACTTCAAAAACGTCCTCGTCACAATTGGAACCAGGAAAAACAACAACGCCAAATTTCATACAGATAAGAGTTGATTTTATAAAAATAATCCTACATAATGGCTAACTAATAACCCCAGAATTAATACAAAATGAAAAATTTCAGCCAGTTTAGGCTTCATCGATATAAATCCTAATGAGGTTAATAGTCCTAAAGGTAAGGAAAGTAACAGATAAACATCTTTACCTTGCTTTGGTAGTAAAAATAATGTAATAAAGGTAATACCTAAAATCCAATACATTATGTTTATTCGTTTCCTCGATTGTATAATTTTTCGATAGGCAATCTTGTTGTATGAAAATATTAAAAATGAAATAAGACAAATAAAAACAAAGTAAAGCAAGAGATTTATATACTCGACAGGCGTTACGAATAAGTTGGGTGTATTGAAAATATCAGTAAACTGAAGTTTATAAAACAAATCAAAACTGTTTTGCCAGTAATAATAAATGCCAGCAAAAAATGGAGGCACTATAAAACCGCAGATTACTATAATTCTCTCTTTGATATTGTAAGTTCTTAAAATGCTTAATGAAATGAATATGAATAAAATAAGATAAATTGTAGGTGGAAAAAATAAAAAGGAAATACCTGCTACCAGTCCTGCATTAAAAATATCATCTGCAGATTTGGGCTGATTGTAAGTACCAAGTAGAATATAAAGAATAAGTATTAATAAGGTATTAACAAAATGAAAGGTGGATAAAAATAAAAAATAAGGGGAATAACAACTGAGTAAAATGATAAATAGACCAGGGAAAACGGTAGATGCCTCGGCTAATCTATATTTGTTTACTATCTGATTTCCCAGCGCAACCTGAACAGCTAACTGTACCCATACAATAGTCCTCGCCCAAATACCTGAGTGACCAGTTAGGCGGCTTATTTCGTTCATTAAAATGCCGCTACGGCTGGGTTCCCAAGGGGGAACATTTATATATACACTGGAATGCCAAATAAAAACAAATAAAAATCCAAAGACGCTTGCTAATATTTGGTTGGTTCTAAAAAGTTGCAGCACTGCAAATGTTTTAAGTTATTTTAAGTTCGCGAAATATAAGAAATTTATAGCTCATTGACCCAAAAACATAGCAGTTTTCATATCAAAGCGTCTTTTCTTTTGGGTTACTTGCATAACAAAGGTAGTATTTTTCAATGCCTCCAGGCGGTAAAGGATAATCAACACAGTCTGACATTGGTTTGACAACCCCCTCTTTAGTCAGAATTTTAATTTCCTCCTGCGCGTAAGAATACGCCCGATTGCTCTCCTTTCCACTAAATAGTAAAAAGAATATTTCTTCGTCTGCACCTTTCCACCAGCTTTTTATGTTAGATTCTTCCGCCAATAATTTTTCGTCTGAGATAGGTAGGTCAGAAAATTTTAATTTGAATAATTCTCTGTTCAAAAGGGATTTACATATAAAAGCAAGCAATGGGTCTTCCTCATTTTGCCATTCTTTGATGGCAGAAAACAGGTCAATGTCATCTAAAGCCGCAAATTTATCTAGTAAAAATAAAGTGTTTGCCGATAAATGCTCTTCCGTTATGTCATTGTCCATAAAATATTTTAAAGAAGAGGGAATATATTGTAACTGATGTCTTTTATGCAAAATCCGGGCTCTTTCAATGATTTTTATTAACATATTTTCGGCAGCTAATACGGTTTTATGCAAATAAACCTGCCAATACATTAATCTTCTGGCAATAAGGAATTTCTCTACACTATAAATGCCTTTTTCCTCAACAACTAACGCTCCATCTGAAACAGATAGCATTTTAATAATTCTGCTATACCCAACAACTCCTTCCGTAACTCCCGTAAAGAAGCTGTCCCTGCTTAAATAATCCAGCCTATCTACATCTAATTGTCCGGAAACAAGTTGTGAAAGAAAATATTTTGGATGGGTACCCCTGAATATCGAAATGGCTTCCGTTAACTTTCCTTCAAAGGTTATATTCAAAGCTTCCATAAAGGCAATAGACAGCTTTTCATGGGAAACTTTAATTAAGGTGTTTTCTAAGGTATGTGAAAATGGACCATGCCCAATGTCATGTAATAAGATGGCAATGCAAGCGGAAGTTTGCTCAGATGGGGAAATTTCTACTCCCTTCGATGTCAATATAGACAGCGCTTCCTGCATTAAATGCAAAGCTCCTAAAGCATGGTGAAAACGGGTGTGATGCGCGCCCGGATAAACATAATGGGCCAGACTTACCTGCTTTATTCGGGATAACCTTTGGAAATAGGGGTGGTTTATCAAATCAAGCAGAATACCTTCGGGTATTTGGATGAACCCGTAAACAGGATCATTGATTATTTTTGACTTTTGCATAAGTCGATGAAATTTTTTAAAGCAATATTTAATCGCCCATGGCCGTTTTAATCCGTATTTTAACGGGAAATTACTTATAATTGTTTCATTCTTATTATTTACTTACTTCAGCTATTATGGATAAAATTAGAATTCTTTGGGCAGATGATGAAATTGATTTGTTGAAACCTCAGGTCATGTTTCTTGAATCAAAAGGTTATGAGGTGGTTATGGTCACAAATGGTCATGATGCCGTCGATGAATGTGCCACAGGAAATGAGTTTGATGTGGTCTTTCTGGACGAAAGTATGCCCGGAATCAATGGACTGGAAACCCTGGCCCGTATTAAACAGATTAATCCTAATCTGCCAATAGTGATGATTACTAAAAATGAGGCGGAAACGGTTATGGAGGAGGCGCTGGGTTCCCAAATTACCGACTATTTGATTAAACCCGTTAACCCAAATCAAATTTGGTTGACCCTGAAGAAAATTTTAGATAATAAACGATTGGTTCGGGAAAAAACTTCTTCTGATTACCAACAGGAGTTCAGACAAATTTTCATGCAACTCCAAAGTGGCATGGATTATATAGAATGGGCAGAGATTTATCAAAAAATTATTTCCTGGGAACTAAAAATTGATCATTCTAATTCTAACGAAATGGCTGATATTTTGTCTCAACAGAAAAAAGAGGCAAATGCTGCATTTTGTAAATATATAACGGGTATCTATCCGCATTGGATGAAAAATCCGTCGGAAGGTCCAGTAAAATCATTTAATCTTCTTAGGGAAAAAGTTTTTTCACACGTTCAACCTGAATGCCCAACTATTTTACTCGTCCTGGATAATCTTAGATTTGATCAATGGAAAGTGATCGAACCTATTTTACTGGAAAGATTCAAATTGCAAAATGAAGATTATTTCTTTAGTATTTTACCAACCGCTACGCAGTATAGCCGAAATGCTATTTTCGCCGGTATGATGCCGGCGGACATCGAAAAACAATTTCCGCAGTATTGGGTCGGGGATATTGAAGAAGGGGGTAAAAATAATTTTGAAGCTGAATTACTTGCCGCACAGATAAAAAAGGTGTTCAGACGGGACATTAAGCACGAGTATTTTAAAATTACGCAAGTCCAGGCCGCCAGACAACTTCAGGACAATATCTTTAATTGTTTGAATAATGACCTTACCGTTATTGTTTATAATTTTATAGATATGCTCTCCCATGCAAGGACTGAAATGGAGGTTTTAAAAGAATTGGCGGGTGATGAAAAGGCTTACCGGTCTCTAACAAGATCGTGGTTCGCTAATTCTCCGCTCTGGGCTGCCTTAGAACGGGTGTCCGAAAAAGATGTGAAGCTCATTATCACCACTGACCATGGAACCATTCGCGTGAACACGCCTGTCAAAGTGGTGGGGGACAGAGAAACTACCAGTAATCTGAGATATAAAGTTGGAAAGAACCTTCAATATGATAAAAAGAACGTCCTGGAACTAAAGGATCCCGGGCAAGCTGGTTTGCCCCGCCCTAATGTTAGTTCCACTTACATTTTTGCAAAGGAAGATGGCTTCTTTTTATACCCAAATAATTATAATCACTATTTGAATTATTATAAGAATACATTTCAACACGGTGGAATATCACTAGAGGAAATGATTTGTCCCATTATGCATCTACGCTCTAAGGCTTAAGGCTTTAGCCATTCAGGATAGGCATCGTGTAATTGGTCAATGACTTTCTTCTTTCCTAAAAAAAGAATTTTTTGACCGAATATACCCTTTGCATGCAGATGAAAAATGCCAAGTGAAAGACCAAACCATCGGCGCCATTCCAGATAGGATATGGCGCCGATGGGATATCTTGCGGTCTTGAAATAATTAGTAATATATAGGGAATCAGCGGTCATTTCAACTCTTCTCAAACGTAGAAAAGTAAAATAAATAACGGCTAAACCGGTAAGGTAGAAAAATAAGGTGGCCCACCTGAAGGAGGCGTAGGGTAAAAATCCAAAATAAATTTCATCGGCCAAAAAGACGCCTAAGGTGAATGCGCCAAAAAATACACTCCAGAAAACAGGAAGGAATATGTTCAGAAACAAGGTGGCATTTGATGATAATCTTTCCATGAATAAACAGATTACGAGTTCATTTCTTTTCGGTCAGCTTCTTCTTCCTCTAATTCCTTCTTTGCCTTTCTCGCAGTTACCCTTGCAGCAACTAATATGCTGACTTCGTACAGGCCGTATAAGGGAATAGCAATAAGACACTGACTTACCGCGTCTGGTGGGGTGATAACGGCCGCAACAATTAGTATGACAACAAAGGCGTGTCTTCGAAAATCACGCATGGAATCTGCACCCAATATACCCAAATGGGCTAAAAAATAAGCCACAACAGGTAACTCAAAGACCAAACCTGTAGGTAAAGTGAACATAACGATGTAGTTCAGATAGGAATCGAGCGTAGGGGTGTTTTCAACCCCGGGTATAGTGAATCCACTTAAGAAATTAACGGCAAATGGCGCAATAACAAAATAGCCAAAACTTACGCCTAATAAGAATAAAAAAGAGCATATAAAAACAACACCCCTCGCTGCATTCTTTTCATGCTTGTATAACCCCGGACTGATAAATCGCCAGAATTCCCAAAATACATACGGAAATCCTATGATAAAACCAGCAATGAATGATACGGATATGCTTGTTGTAAATGCTTCGGCAAAACCAATGGCCTGCTTTTTAATATATGGTGGGGAAAAACAGACGCTATCGCCAAGTCCAATCGCATTTCCCATATCACAAAACCAACGGTAGGATATAAAAGTGGCTTTTGTAGGTCCAAATAAAACAACGTCAAAAAACCAGGCATTATTGATGAATAAAACAATTCCTATGGTTAGTATCACAACTAATGACCTTATAATATGCCACCTTAACTCTTCAAGATGGTCGAAAAAAGACATGTCTTTCTCTTCTTGTTTTTTTTTCACTGTGGTATTTTTGATTCTCAATCACAAATCTATTAAAATTTGCCCTAAAGTTTTACATTAATTATGTTGATTACATTAAAATTGAAATAACTTCGTTAAACATTTATACAGTAGAAACTCAAAATGGTTGAAGGTTGACTTTTATTACTGTACATTGTGCGTATTATTAAATTAAACAAATTATGTCAAAGCTAATATTCAATGAAATGATGGAGGTTCAGCAGTCTGTACTTGAAAATTTAAGTAACATTGCGATCGTAGCCATCTCCGACAATCAAATGATTGAAGTGTCTGCCGATGGAAATAGAAATATAACAAACATTCACATCAATGAGGAAATGATGAAGGTGACGCCACTATCAGAACTGGAAACCCTTCTAACCCTAACAGTAAATAAAGCACTTGATATGTCTATGGAAGCGGAGGAAAGAGAAACCACCAGAATGATGGATGCTTTTTCGCCGGCCATTTTTGATTCCCTAAAATAATTTTTAATCCGTAACGATTTCCTCTATGCGTCTTTTTATAGGCTCGCTTTTGCTATGTTTCTATGCTAATATTTCAGCCCAAACGAAAGCTGGACTTGTTGCTTATTATCCGTTTAATAAAAATCTGAAAGATGATACAGGTAATCTTTCAAATGATGCCATTGGAAATAATGGCGTCGATTACGTCTGCGGTCCACTCAATGAGGCGATTCGCTTTTCGGGAAATGCCAGCCTCGTAAATATTATTGGCGCAGTAAATACTGAATTCGATACAGAGGATTTTACCGTTAGTTTCTACTTTAAAGTGGGGAATGATAAGGGTATTCAATACCTCTTGTCAAAAAAGCGCAACGATTGTCTGGTGGATAATTCTCTGGTGGTTCGATTCAGACCGCTTACCGGAAATCTTAATGTCGCTCTCACCGAAGGGATCAATAAACAGGTGAATATTATTTATGAATTACCTAAAGGTCAATGCTGGCATCATATCACTATTGCCAGAAATGCGTCAAAAATAAGACTCTATTATAATGGCAATCTGGTGTCAGAACAAACCTCTGCCTCCCGCGTGAATGTCCTCAATAATGGTAATTTAGTCGTAGGTGGAAGTTCTTGTTACGGTGCCAATGAAATTGGTTTCAATGGCCTTATGGACGATTTACGCTTCTATAACCGCGCACTCCTGGAATCTGAAATTGGGAAATTATACCAACCCGTTGATAATATTGTCAACGATAATGAAATAGTTTATGTGGGAGACGATGTAGTTACTCAACTGTCCCCAACCTGTGCTACCGATTTTACCTGGTCTCCCAGTTTCTGGGTGAGTGACCCTAACATAAAAGAACCTGTCATTTCGCCGCTGGCATCAGGGAATTATACCTACAAACTGGAACTTAAGGATGCCTCAACGCCCTGTATTGCCACAGACTCTTTTAGAATAGTGGTCATCGATCCCAATGATTTGAAATGCGATGAAGCATTTTTACCCAAAGCTTTTACGCCAAACGGGGATGGACTGAATGATTCCTTTGGGTTAAGTAATCCAAGAATCATAACGTCACTGATCTCTTTTGAAATTTGGGATAGATGGGGAAATAAAATCTTTTCCACCACTAATTCAAGTGATCAATGGGACGGTACGTATAACGGGCAGACGGTTCAGGCCGGAGTATATCGCGTGCTGGTGCTCCATCAGTGCAAAGGGGACACAATATCCAAATCAACCACAGTGCTGGTAATGAACTAAGGTTAAACTTTTAAATACTTGAAATTTTAAGTTAAGTAGTTCTACTTAGAAGTCAAATTATTAAATTTATTTTTGGTGAGTCCTGAATGTTGAAACCGCCAACAGCGAATAAACTCTGCAATAATATGGATGTAGCTGAATACAAACACCTTGTATTGGGCCTGATAAACTGGCCTATTCGGGAAGAATACCAGGCTTTGGATTGAACGGTAAATTAGCATGTTCCGGTGAAAATAATTATTTCTATGAAGTGGGAAAAGATTACTATTTAATGGCAGCAGAACCGGAATAAAAATAATAGAGAATATTACCCGGTTTCTCAGCTTCAACGCTTAAACAAAATTAGTTACTATGACTTTGCAGCAGTACGCTTGAAATCAAAGGTTAAATTTGATGAAATCCTATTTGAATAATTGCTGGATTCACCTAATTATTGAACAGAGGGTTATTCTTTTGTCAACGAACTATCGATTTCCCTTGAGGGAATTGTTCTGAAAAGCAAAATGGAGCGTTGGAACATATTTAGCGTCCCAACGCTCCATTCAATTTCCTTATTTAAGGAAAAAATACCAGTATATTATTTTATGATAACGAAGTCGCCAGAATAAGGGCGCCTGTAGCCGTCAAGAAACAATACTTCAAAGGTATAAACATAACTACCAACATTGGCCGCTCTCGTTGTATAACTTCCGTCCCATAATATAGTCCCCCCTTCACAATCAATAGGCACTGTATTTAACGACTTTATCAGGTTCCCCCAACGGTCAAATATCCTAAAATTGTTTATTTCTTTGACGCCCAAACAAGAATGTATTCTCAATTCATCATTGATACCATCCCCATTCGGTGAAAAAACATTGGGTATGAATACAGAATAATTCCGATCTACCAATACCTGAATGTTCCCATTGCTCTTGCAACCATTTATATCAGTAACTTCCAGATTAAATTTTTGATCCCCATATAACTCCCGAATGGTTGGATTGGCTATGCTGGAGGAAGATAATCCCGCACTTGGTGTCCATTTATAGGTTCTTATGGGGTTAGATGTTTGAATGACAGGCTTTAGCTGTACTGAGGTGTCACCCAATGGAATGTTTATACTGCCTGGGTTAAATTCTACAAGTAAGGGTAGGGGGGAACTTACATCAATGGTTTCCGTATAAGCACATCCAAGGTAGTCCTCCACTTGTATAATAGTCCTTCCGGCAAAAATTTGTATGTTTTGGTCTACAGGAAAGCTAATGCCACTATTGTTTACACTGAATACGTAATCTGATAATTTTAAGCCGTTACCACCACTAACGCTCTTTACTGATAATGTAGTAGTAGTACCATAGCATAAAGGAGGATTCACCGGATTGAAAAAAGCAATGATCGGATCAGGTGTGGTAAATATATGTTGGGTTTGATCTTGACAGCCTTTACTGTCCGTCACCGTAACACGATAGGTGCCTGCAGGCAATTTATCCTTGCTGTTACTGGAACTCGCTACTCCAGCATCGGTGGACCATTGGTAGGGAGTGGCGCCTAAAGGATTAATTCCCGTTTCATTAGTCAACTTAAATACTAAAACGCCATCTGATAAGCCGGGGCAACTGACGTTTTTTGTTTTGGCCGCATCTAAAGCCAATAATAATTGAGCGGGTTCGGTAACGGTTACTTTTTCTTCTGTCGCACAGTTATTCCCATCAGTAATGGTTACAGTATATTCACCATTTTTCATGTTGATGATGGACGATGAAGTCGATCCCGTATTCCACACAAAAGTAAATGCACCTCTTCCTCCCGTTGGCGCCAGATCTACGGAACCATCACCTAATCCAAAACAAGTAACTGGTTTAACCGTCGCATTAGCAACAATAACCGGAGGTAAAGGAATATTTACGGTTTCAATTTTTGTGCACAAATTGTTATCTGTTACCGTTAAGGTATTCAGATTCGACCTTAATTTTGTAGCAGAACTGCTATTTGAAGCCGCCTGACTTTCACCGCTACTCCATTCAAAATCGAAGGTACCGACTTTCCCGTCACTGTAACTCGCTGTAGCCGTTGCTTTACCGTCTTGCGTTCCAGTGTAACAACTGACTTCCGCCAAACCGCTCATTATAATGAGAATCTCAGGGGCATCGACTAATACAATATTCTGACTAAACGTAGGACAGTTGTTAGCATCGACCAAATTAAAGCGATAGGTTCCTTTACCTATGTTAACAAGCGA
Source organism: Bacteroidota bacterium (assembly GCA_017858735.1). GTDB lineage: Bacteria > Bacteroidota > Bacteroidia > Chitinophagales > Saprospiraceae > BJGN01. The sequence continues at coordinate 3,041 of JAFMBH010000006.1, read as the reverse complement.
AGTACCCGTTTGGGTACTATTTTCCCAGCTTATTTTGTAAGGCGCCGTTCCACCAACTGGCGTTATAACGATGCGTCCGTCTGCCTTGCCTACACAGGTTGGTTCAAAAGTTTTAGTGTCTGATAGCTTTAATGGGTCAGGATTTAAAACCTGAACGGAGCTATCCACAGAACATCCGTCAGTCCCTGTTACAGTAACTTTATAAGTTCCAACAGACAATGCATTAAGAAATTGACCACTTACGCCATTACTCCAGGTATAGGTGCTTATGGGTGAATCGCCAGCCGTGGCCTTTATCGATAATTTTCCGTCCGTATTTCCAATACAAGTGACAAAAGCGGTGTTCAATTCAGTGATTTTAGGCGGAGTGCGGGAACTTATCTCAAATGCGAAAGGAACTTCACATCCTCCGCCGTCTTTTACGGTGACGGTATAGGTTCCCTTTGTCAGATTCACCACAGCGCTACTATCCGATAAATTACTGGTCGTCGCACTTGCCCAATTATAGGCATAAGGACTTACGCCGCCCTTTGCCGCTACTTTAATTTTTCCATCCTTACCACCGCCCGCAGTACAGGATTCTTGTGCATAAGTTATCGTATCTATTTTCAAAACTTCAGGATCGGTGATAATCACTGTTTTTTCAATAGAACATTGTTTCCCCGCTTCAGAACTTAACATAGTAACATTATAACTGCCTGAACATAAGCCAGAAAATTGGTAGTTGATACCGCTACCAGTTGGAACACTTAATCCTGAACTGATATTAAAAGAAGGGATGCCCGTAGCAGACTGTGCAACTACAATAATGGCCTTTCCATCGCATTTTCCTAAGCAACTGGCATCCACACCAGTGATATCAAAGTCCAGTATTTTATTAGCGTCAAGGATAACGGGATATGATTTTTGACAGCCCCTTGCATCCACTACAGAAATAGAATATGTGCCTGGTAAGAGATTAGGTCTTAGCGATGAGGTTCCTTGAAAAGAGGCCACTTGATCTTCCCATTTTAAGGTGTATCCTGAAGATGATTTAATACCTCCATTTACTGAGATGGTTACTTCCCCGTCTGCTACACCAGAACAGGTAGCTTTTACAAGGGATACTTGGGTGAAAGTAATTTTACTGGGATTAGTCAAATTTTCAGAAGCTTGTGCCAAACAACCAAAATTATCCTTAACAGTAACTGTATATGCGCTGGATGACGCGGCTAAATCTTGTTGAAAATTAGTTTTTATAGTTGGATTATTGCTCCAGGTAAAATCAAAATTAGTTAAATCATTTTCCTCTTGTGCATCAATCAGTACGGTTGCTTTAAGCTCTCCATTACTATCATTATTACAGATGATGTCTTTTATAATATCCAACCGGACAACAAAATTTCTCGATGGTGGAATTTCTCTTTCCTTGGTTGAGGAGTTTGGTGTAGGGGCAGAATCTGTGATGGTTAAAAGATAATTTCCCGCATCTAAACCTGGAATAATGGTTTTGCCATCTAAACTATTTATATTGATAGATCCTGTGGTATTATCATCTTTGTTTAGCCAGGTTACCTTATAGGGCATTGTCCCTCCCGTTACGGTTACCTCGAAACCTCCTGTATTATTGCCCACATTCTGACAAGGAATACTATCCACTTTAACATCTACAAATAAAATCTCATTAGTAATATTTATATGTCCGTTTGAAAATTGAAAACCCATAGGCTTGCCGCAATCATCTTCCAATGGTGAGGGTGCAGTGCCTAAATTAGTAAAGGTCAATGGACTCGATTTTCCGTCTGCTCCAATAACTTCAAGGCATACGTTAAATAATAAGTCACCATCATTCATTGAAAATGGTGCACCTCCCTGTTTAAAAAAGGATATTTTTATGTCGTTAGATATTGGACTGTAACTTATGTCACTTACTCCCAGACCAGGCAGTTTAGAATTAGATATATCTAATTTAGTGTATTTCAGGATAGTGTTATCCCAGGTAACTCCTAAAGTTAAGGAAACAGCATCCGTGACCTTGGAAGCAGTAACAGGAAAACAAATTTCGTCGCCAAACTTTGCATTTTGTTTGGGTAGGATGAAGGCAGTAGATGGACAGGATGTTATATCTAGGGTAATATTTCCATCGCAGCTGTATTCATCTGTCGCAGTGATAATGTATTCTCCAGGTACAGGAACAAATATTTCTAAGGTATCATTGTGCTTATATAAATTGCTACTTATTATTTTACCTTTTATATTGGCATTATTTTTATTAATTATTGAAATTTTAGTGTAAGAGCTACTATTAAATTCAGGTAATCCACCCTTTACAACAATCCTACTGACACAATTATTAATTAAACAATTTTTAGTAACCTCTTCTACCACAATCGGATTAAGATAAGTAACTTGTATAGCTTCCGTTATATTTACATTCACACAAGCCCCAGCCACGGTTGAACCAGTCGACGTCTCATACTTCTTTCCATCAAAATCGTCCAAAGTAGCTGGTGCAAACCAATAGCTTACAGGCCCTCCTGAATTAAAAGAAGCCTGAAGTTGACCTTGATTGAAAAAAGTCAGGTCTCCGTTTATTTTTTCTTTGACCATCCAAAGTCCTTCGGTTTTGGAGGTAAAGGTGCCACCTACTGCTGCCTGTGTTAGTAAACATGGATCTGTTAGAATGTTTGATAAGGCTGGCCCAATAGGTCCTTTAGGTAAACATTTATACATAATGTACCCAATACCAGGCGGGGTAGCGGGTTTTGGGTCAGCTGAAAGTTTGAAATCACCATTATGTATAATGGATACGGAGTCGTTTTTACACAGATAAATATGCTTTCTGTCCGAAGTGGCCGTACTTTTATTGGTTGGCGCACTATTGCCTAAACGAAAGGTACCAGCAAAATTGTCGCAGGCCATTCGTAAACCAGAAATACTACTTTGTGATTTGTTAATGTCAACAGGAAGAAAGGCAGGTGATTGACCTAGAAGGATTATTGGCAGGGCAATCAAAAGTAAAATGGAAGTAATGCGCATGGATTCAATTTTCCTGATTAAGC
>JAFMBH010000132.1 GCA_017858735.1 Bacteroidota bacterium | reverse complement strand
GCCACAGTATTGCCAGAATATATAGCATGGTTTGTCTCATTTGATTTGAAATCAATTTTGCTATAAAACGAAGAAAAAGAACTATTTACCCAGATCAATATGCATTTTCAGTAAATACCTATTACTTGCTTAAATAAATTTAATTAAGCTCCCAATGATGCAAATGAAATGACGTTTACACCATCTTTGCGGGTATAACCCATTCCTGTTCCCGTAATGATGTTTAATGATTTTGGAGCAGGACATTTATCACTTGTAACCAACCTTGCTAATCTCAACAAATTTGCTGCGGCTTCCTCTATTTGTCCGCTGCCCAATTTGATCTCAAAGGCACACCAATCACCATTATATTTCTGCACGATACCATCTACTTCCAGTCCACTTGAATCTCTATAATGATAGACTTTTGCATCATTAGCCTGACTATAGACCCTAAGATCATGTATAACCATCGACTCAAATAAGAAACCAGCAAATTGCAGATTATTTAATAAATTTTGTTGATTTACTCCTAATGCAGCAACGGCCAATGAAACATCTGTAAAATGCCGCTTGGGTGAATTTCTCAAGGTATGTGAAGATCTGATATGAATATTCCAGGCTGGCTGATCCTCCAATATCATGAGGCGGTTCAAGGCATCTAAATAATCATATATGGTGGGGCGTGAAAGTCCTATACTTTCATGGGCTTTAATATCCCTTTCAAGCACTAAATTATCTACCATTGTGCTTGTATTTCGAGCCAGAGATTTCAACAAGCTTCGGACTTTCATAGGATCCCGGCGATTTTGAGACACCCTACTCATATCTACCTCTGCCAATAATTCTACATAAGCCCGATTTACTTCCAAGGCTTGCTCCACCTTACTATCCATTAGGCTTGGGAAGCCACCTTTGCAAATTTGCTCTATAATTAACTCAAGCTCGGTTCGTTCGTTTTGAACCTCAACAGGAAATCCCTGGAATAAATCAGCCAGTTTTATGGTAGCATCAGACATTCCCAACTCTTGCCATGACATTGTGCGCATATCAACGATGGTAAATCTACCCGCACCAGAATGCATATTGACATTTTCCTCAGGATTTGCAGAACCTGTCAAAATAAACTGGGCAGTCTTTTTTCTATCGTCCACTTCATGTCGCACCTGGTTCCAAAGCTTTGGTATCACTTGCCACTCGTCTATCAAGCGCGGTGTTTCACCTAATAATAACCGTTTAGGTGCGGTATCAAACAAAAGTTGAAATTGCTCATCCCGATCGACATAAATAACACTTCGTGCAAATTGTTTAGCAGATTCCGTTTTACCGCAAGCCTTTGCACCACGAATTAAAACGGCCCCAGAGGCTTCTAATTTTCGTTGCAATTCTATGTCAGATATTCGTTTCCTATATTTCATAATTATCTGATTATATATCAAATATACAGTTATTTTACAGATTAGAAGGGTTTTACTTTACATATTAGAAAGATTTTACTTTACAGATTATGAGAATTTTACTTTACAGATTATTAAACATGTCCTTAAAACTACGATTATGGAGCACATTATTGGAATAATATCTGGGCGGAAATTGCTTACCAAACTGCTTAAGTGAAAGGAAGCAGAACTGCTGGACATCTATGGTCGCCGCCGCATTGGCACACTTTTTGGTATGTCTTCATCATTAACACAGAAGGGTATTTCTATCAATACATTAGACCAAAATGCCATAAAGGGATGGTATTAAAAAAGCCACTTTCTATATCATCCTTTACCAAGAAGCCATTTTCTGCAGTTTCAATTTGTTTTAAACCTTTGTTTTTACCCCCAATCTCAAAATCCTTATCCTCCATTTGAAAATCAGCCACGTTTGAAGAAACAATCTGGTGATGCACCCGACATTGATTCAAAAAAAAGGTTTCCCTAATATTTCCTTTATTAGCGTTTTCCCCTGCCAGGATATACACTAAATTGGTGTTATCTAAATACACTTTATTTATTTTTCCCAAACCTCTGATACCCTTTGTATCATCCCGCAATTGAGCGAGCATACCAGCTTCCTCCATGTACAAAAGATAATCGGCTATAACATTTCGGCTAATAGCTAAAATTTCCGATATCTTAGTCATATTCGGCTTGAAAGGGACACTTTCTGCAATAATGGCCATCAATTGTTTTAGCTGCCTTCCTTTGGACACATTCATCCCTGCGTAAACAGGAATATCACTTTCTAATGTTTGATGGACTACTTGTAATAATTTCAAATCAAAATCAGGTTCTAAGGCAAAGGGATAGTACCCTCTTATAAGATAATCAGCAAATAATGGCAATGGATGTGCCATTTGTGGGACCTTCACCTGATGATTGAGAATTTCATTTAAATTAAACACCGGAACTTCTATCTGATGAAAAAGCATTAAGTATTCACGAAATGATAAACCCTGCAAATTATAAAGTACTGCACGTCTACTCAAATCAGCACTACCTTTTTTAAGATCTAACACCGAAGACCCCGTAAATACTACTTTCAGATGATTATGGTAATCGTAAATTAGTTTTAATTCATTTGACCAATCAGGGTATTTATGTATTTCATCTATAAATAAATATTTTCCACCCCATTTAACAAAATCTGAAGCTAAATCCGAAAGACGATGTTTCGCAAAATAAAAATCCTCTGCCGACACGTATAAAGTATGTCGAACGTCAAGATTATTTTTGATATACTGTAAAACAAGGGTCGTTTTACCTACGCCACGAGGTCCTACTATGCCAATTAATCTATTTTCCCAATGTATTCTATTATATAGATATCGTGTAAATTTTTTATCTACATTGGATATTAATCGATTTGAATATTCAAACAACGTTTGCATTTCCCATTGGTTTAGACAAAAATACTAAAATTGCATTTAAAAAATGCAAATATTAACATTTATTGCATTTTTACAGTGCAAAATGGAAGTATAGCGTGTTTTTTGCTACCCCCCCCCGAAAAATCTATGCATTTATATTCCATGCCTATTAAAGTTTTTATGGATATAACCATAAAAAGTATAAACTATTTTAGTATTTTTATGTTTCAAAACATAAAATGATTAGAAGGCCTTTTTATTTAAAGCAACTGGAACAGTGGATAGATAAACCGCTGGTAAAAATACTAACGGGTATACGGAGGTCAGGTAAATCAACCATATTACTGCTCCTTAAAAAAGTTTTACTTGAAAAAGGAATCACTGAAAATAGTATCATTGCCCTAAACTTTGAAAGTCTCACCACTGAACATCTGAAAAATGCACCTTCATTGTATGAGTATCTAGCGGGACAACTTACAAAGGATAAAAAGTTTTATATTTTGCTGGACGAAATTCAGGAGGTTCATGCTTGGGAAAAAGTAGTTAATTCGCTTTTGGTGGATTTCAACGTTGATGTTTATCTTACTGGATCTAATGCTCATTTACTATCGTCAGAGTTAGCTACCTTTTTAGCGGGCAGATATATAGAAATACCCGTTTATACTTTGTCTTTCAAAGAATATTTACTTTTCAACAGTGTATATCAAACTGCTGTATCATCTATAAAAGAGTCTTTTGTAACCTACCTGCGAAAAGGAGGATTTCCTATAATTCATACCGGTAATTACGATGAAGATACTACTTATAAAGTTATTCGGGATATCTATGCCTCTGTCCTACTGCGAGATACTATACAGCGATACAAAATCAGGGACATTGAACTTTTAGAACGGGTCACTCGCTTTGCTTTTGATAATATTGGAAATACTTTTTCCGGAAAAAGTATTTCAGATTATTTTAAAAGCCAGTCGCGAAAAACGGATGTCAACACCATCTACAATTATTTATCTGCCTTAGAGGGGGCATTTATTTTATATCGGGTTTCGCGTTTTGATATCAAAGGAAAGGAAATTTTAAAGACTCAGGAAAAATTCTTTGTTAGTGACCTTTCTCTGCTTTATGCGATGATGGGATATCGCGATAGAATGATTGGTGGCATTTTGGAAAATGTCGTTTTTCTGGAACTTAAACGAAGGGAATATAAAGTATATATTGGCAAATTAGATAGCAGAGAAATTGATTTTATCGCCGAAAAACAAGGAAAAAAAATCTATATACAGGTTGCCTACAAATTAGAAAATGAAGCAACCATACATCGAGAATTTAGTCCCCTATTGGCCATTTTAGATAATTATCCAAAATTTGTTGTTACGATGGATGAATTTTGGAAAGAAGATGTGGAAGGGGTAAAACATTTTCAAATTCATGATTTTTTATTAGATGACAGCTATTAAAAGGCCAAAATGCCATTCGTCGCTACCAAGAACCATCAAATAATTTACCCAATTAAATTCGTGAATATTTATTGTTCATACATCGTAATATCACGTTCGTAGGGGCGAATTGCATTCGCCCTCCCATGATACAGATACATTTCCCTATTTACGGAACCATGATTTTCTTCCTTCGTGTTACATGCGTATTCGCATGTCAATTAAATGAAAAGATAATTGTTGCAAATGGGTGAATAGAATAAGAAAATTGGTACTGGTTAAAAGAGGGCAAATACCATTCGCCCCTGCAGGAAATGTGATATTGGTGCATTAACACGGTGTGATAAAAATCAATTATGTTCACAACTTTGTCACGTTGGTGATAGTCGAATGGCATCTACCCTATTTACCCCTAAGCAAGACATTTACTAAAAATAGGTCAGGAGATTGATTTCACCGGGGTACTATTTTCAATATAACATCAGAATCATCAACAAAGGCCTTGCATGAAGTTAAATATGTTTGCATGTCATCCATATTCTCAGCATATACGTTGGCACTAAACTCATGCGCCCTTTGTAACATTTTGATATATGTATCACATTTTCGTTGTTTCGTGAATTTCTTCAATGCTCCCATATAATCCACTCTAAATACCGTTGGAATAATTATTTTTGATTGCCCTGCACTTGTCAGTTCTGCATTCATCATGACTCTTGCAACACGCCCATTGCCATCTAAAAATGGATGAACTTCACTCATTACAAACATAACGTAAGCAGCCTTGGCAAATGGATGATCTAAGGCCCTGTAAAAGTCGTAGCTCTGAAACAATGTGCCTTTCACCAGGTTAAAATCTACAAAAGCTGTACTTCCCGCAAAATTATTCCTGTCTTTAAACAGCCCAGGATTTTTATCTGTTCTTACTTTCAATAATATCGAGTGTCGGAACAATATTATTTTCAAAAACTCATCAGGAGAAGAAGGGGTAATCTCCATTTCCTTTTTATTAGAAACAATCTGATAAGTTCCTAAAACATCATGACTATCTTCATTTCTGGCAGGAAGTGGCTTGTTCGTTTGGATGATTTTCTTTGCTTCGTCAATTTCAAATACAGTTCCTTCAATATAATTAGAAAAATAACTTTCGAAAAAGGCAAAATTTCTAAACGAGGTTGGACTAGTGTTCTTTTCCTCTCGAAAAGGGAATTCTACTTTCTTTAAATCTCGAAAGAGGATCTCAAATAAATCTACTCTGGAGGGATCGTATGGCATTCCAAATGCCCTTGCTTTTGCCAACGGAGATATTAAAATTTTTGAAGATTTAGTCTTTAACAAAGCACTAATCAAGCGGTTTAATTTCCCAAACTCCTTTTCCATATTTAATTGCACAGAAATAAGTCTAGCCTTATCTCTCACTTTATTAATTTCATCTTCGCCATTCACTCTGATAATCTCCTCCAAACGCTCTTCAATTTCCGGCAAGCTCAAACATTTAGATGCACTACCTGCTTTTTTTGAGGCCTGCAAATTTTCTAAAAATGCACGTGGTCTTTGAGAGACAAATAATTCACCCGACATTTTATTATCACCTTCAATGGGAGACGCACCTTCAAGAAATTGAAGGGTAACTCCCGGAAGATTTATCTTTTTAGTATAGCTGGTGGTTAGAAATATTTGTCCTGTTTTTGTTGCCTGAAACTCAAAGGCAGAACGATGGCTAAGCAATGTCCCGGGGTATAAATTTCCCAGAATCTTAAAAAGATTTCTTTTGATAATAGCCTCAACAGGCTCAATCATATTGGGAGAATATATTCTTGGAGCAATTTTACGAATAGCTCCTATTTTGACCAGTTTTGAGATTTGATTGGAAATCTTAGAATCCTTTGAGCCAAAAATCACTTCTTGAAGATGAAGGGGTAGATTTTTTTCCATTAAGCGCAATATTTGGTCTAAAATATTAAATATTTTCCACTAAAAGGATATAATTGTTAATTTTTTTCCATTATAAGGTAAATCCTTACTAAAAAAAAGTCGAATGCCATGGAAGAAAGCGAATGTGATTCGCCCCTACTTTAATTTTAGGCACATTTCATCAGGAGTCAAAACAACCAATTCACTTGTTTTAAAATCCTTCGTATTTCTTGTTACGATATAATTAATTCCAGGAATAGAGGAAGCACAAAACATTTGTATTGCGTCTTCAAAGTCTTTATGAATAGAACGTAAGCCCTTTTTTAGCACATCTAAATCAACCGGTACCACATCAAGAAATACTAATAGATTTAACAGAATTTCTCTTAATTCCTTTTCAGCAACCTATTTTTTCAAAATATATCGATAAGAACATTAGTATCAAGAAAAACCTTTATCATAACAAGTGTTTTTTTTCAAGGGCTGACCTTAATTCCTTTTCCTCGTCAAAATCCGCAGGTAATTGAACCGAACCAACTAATTTCCTTAGCTTCGGAGACAAGTCCACTTGATTATCTTCTTGCGTTATGGTCTCAAGATAATTTTCAATCAATTCGGAGAGACTACGTCCTGTTTTTTTTGCATAAGACTTAGCTCTGTCTATAATTGCCTTTTCAACGGTCAATGTTAGTTTACTCGTCATGATACGTGTTTATTTTTCAAAAATACGTATTTTTAAAACATTTAAAATCTTTCTTTATGGCAAATAAAACTTTGACTTATTGGGAAAAGGGCGAATGCCATCAAATAACGCAGGTGGCATTAATTTGGATGTGAATTATCAGTTGCAATCATCCATTATGGTACATGTTAATATCACGGATTCGTAGAGACGCGATGCTTCGCGTCTTCTCCACGATAGGTTTTGATTTAGAATTTGCCCCTAACGCTCGGTTCTGAATCAGGATTTACTGGATTTTGAGGATTACAGAGATCGTCTTAGGTTTAAACTTAATGATTATTCGCAGATGTATTATTTCTTATAAACTCACAGGGACATAGCCTAGAAATCATCGTACAAATATTTTTTAAAGCATTCAGACTTTTTAGATAGCCTCCTACACGAACCATCAGATTATGGTGATGAAATTTTAATTGACTATTTATAGATAATTGTTAAAGTTTTAAACTTGTGTAAAAGTCCGAAATAATTAATTTGCGAATTGCGAATTGCGAATTAATTTGTATATTTGACCAAAATTTAATTGATGAAAATGCATAAAGGCATGAGACCGCAGGATATTGCGGTACTGCTTAAAATTATAGCGTTTGGGAAACAGGACTGGATGAATAAAGACCTGGCAGCAA
>JAFMBH010000131.1 GCA_017858735.1 Bacteroidota bacterium | reverse complement strand
GTTATGACGACTTTCACTGGTACATGAAATTTGGTGATCCCGGGCTCGTTTCAGGGGTTACTATTACCAGACTAATGGGGATCATGGCTTATAGACTTGCTAACGCAACCATCTTACCATTAGATCCGGCCCAATATGGAAAAGATTTAAATACCCATCTCGATAATGTGCAGAAGGAAATTAAAAAGTTCTCTCCAACTTATTCTGTTTCAAAACTAAAAGGGATCACCGATGAAATTACTAAAAATGGGGAACTGTTCCTTAAACTTAGAGATCAGGCATTGCTCAAATCGTTAAATTCTGCTTCTTTATTGGCCATAAATTCAAGGATTAAGTGGTTGGAAAGAGCGTTTATTGACGAAAAAGGAATGGATTATGGTGCTTGGTATAAATCTTTGTATGCCTCCTCCGATCCATATAGTGGTTATGCTTCCTGGATGCTTCCCGGATTCTTGTATCTCGCATCAAATAAGGAAACAGAAAAAATATCCGCTTGGGAAGACAGATATGCAAAATCTTTCCAACAGTTGAATGAGGAAATTAAAACAATAAATGAGTTGTTGAAGAAGGGGAAATAATCGAATAAATCAAATAAAAAGAGGGGGAAATGCTTCATTTTCCCCCTTTTTATTTATAATTCAGGGTATTTTAACGGATTTCTTTCACGGATGAGATTATAAATCTTTTCAAAAACATCTTCCGCATTGGGTTTAGAAAAATAATCGCCATCAGAACCGTAAGGTGGCCGGTGCTCTTGAGCCGTTATGGTTAATGGTGCAGCATCAAGAAAATGATAGCCGTTTTGAATTTCCAATATTTGCTGAAGGATAAATGAAGAAGCACCTCCAGGCACATCTTCGTCCAATATAACTAAGGTATTCGTTTTTTGTAAGGAAATTTTGATCATTTGATGAATGTCGAAAGGTAACAAGGTCTGTATATCGATAAGTTCAATCGAAATCCCATGTTTTGCTAATTCATTGGCAGCAACCTCAGCAATTCTCACGCAAGATCCATACGTTACTAAAGTTACATCGCTTCCTTCCCTAAGTATTTCAGGAATACCAATGGGAACAGTAAATGTGCCTATATTTTGTGGCAAAGCTTCCTTTAACCGATAACCGTTTAAGCATTCAATCAGGATAGCTGGGTCATCTGATTGCAACATAGTTGCATACATACCTGCAGCTTGGGTCATATTTCGTGGGGTTAACACATACATTCCTCTTAAGGAACTGATTATCATTCCCATAGGAGATCCCGAGTGCCATATTCCCTCTAGTCTGTGCCCACGGGTTCTTATGATGGTTGGTGCTTGCTGAAGGCCGCCTGAACGATACCGAAGAGTAGCTAAATCATCAGAAAGCGGTTGTAAACCGTAAATTAGGTAGTCAAGATATTGAATTTCAGCTATGGTTCTTAACCCTCGCATGGACATGCCTATCGCCTGACCCATGATGGTCCATTCTCTGATACCGGTGTCAAAAACCTTGTCTTCGCCATACTTTTTTTGTAAACCAGCAAACCCTTGATTTACATCGCCTATTTTTCCTACATCCTCACCAAAGGCAAATAAATCTTTATTTTTCTCCAGTGCTTTATCGAAAAATATATTTAAAATCTCATGTCCTGCATGAAATACTGGCTTGTCACCGTAAACGGGGGGTATAACGGGAATATTTAGCGCAGCGTGAACCGATGAGCTAAATAAATCAGTATGAAAAGTTTCGTTTGACCAATTTTCAATATGAGAGATCCAACCACGCAAAGGACTTAGAATAGATGGCGCGAGAGACAAAGAATTATTCCTAAGAGACTTTGCCAAATGCAGCATTTCTCCTATAGAAGGGTAAATAAGTGATTTTAGATTTTTTAATACCGTCTCTGCGTGGGGAGTATATTTCGCCAATTCGGTGAATATATTTTCCAGCGCAGCTAATTCCTTATTAAAGGGTTCCCGTAACTTTTTCCAGGCGCTTTCTTTCGCTTTTTTAATCTGTACTTTTGCTTCTTCCTTGATTTGAAGAATTTCCTGAGAAGTAGCGAACCCTTCGTCAATCATCCACTTTTCCATGGAGGCGATACAATCCATCTCTTTTTCCCAGGCTAATCTTTCTGTCGATTTATACCTTTCGTGAGAACCCGAAGTAGAATGTCCCTGAGGTTGCGTACATTCCTGAATATGAAAAAGAGCAGGTTGATGTTCATTTCTAACTTTATCAATACCTGATTGATAAATGTCCACCAGATTGGCGTAGTCCCAGGCTTTGGCCGTATAAATTTGAATACCAGGTTGATTTTCATCGGCTTGTAACCCAGCAAGCGCTTCAGAAATACTTGCTTTAGCGGTTTGCAGGGTTACAGGAACAGAAATTCCGTAACCATCATCCCAAACAGAAACTGCCATAGGGATTTGTAGAACGGCAGAGGCATTCATCGTCTCCCAAAACACTCCTTCAGACGTCGATGCTTCGCCAATGGTAACAAAACAAACCTCATTACCTTTATTAGAAAATTTATTTTTATCGGAAGACTGGTTGTTTCTATATTTTTTAGAGGCAAAAGCTATGCCCAACGCCCTGGCCATTTGCCCACCTGTACATGATACATCTGCCGCAGAATTATACTGATCCATCTGATTTAACCACTCACCATTAGAAGGATCAATCATAGGAGTAGCGAAATGACTATTCATTTGTCTGCCCTTAGAAAAAGGGTCGTTATAAGTATCCGCATAAAGTTGCGCTAAAATAGACTCAGGCGTAGCTAAACCCAAAGCCAGCATTAAGGTTTGATCTCTATAATAACCAGACCGCCAATCTCCTTTTTTAAAGACACGCGCCAAAGCTACCTGGGGAACTTCCTTACCATCGGCTGAAATACCAAATTTAGCTTTCCCGGTAAGCACTTCCTTCCGTATTAATACACTTAATTCTCTGCTAATGCAGCAAATTCTGAAGTCTGATAAGACCGTATCCTTAGTGTGTCCGGTATTTATCATATTTTCTTGCATAGAAAACTTATCAACCATAGCAAAGTGCTTATTTATTAGAGATTATAATGCTTTACTTATTAAGTGGTTATCTAAAATGATAATCTGCATGAGTTATCTCGATTGATTATTTGTGTCAAATATAGGTCTTTATTGGAACAATCTCCTTCTTTCAACACAACTATTCAAGCAGCTATTAACTATCCATTAACCTTAGAAAAAGCTAAAAGTTTGATTTTTCACCTGTTTTGATTTATTTTTGTATTTTATTTTTAATAATTTCAAAAAGTATTACGATGAAGCAGTTTGCATTTATGTTAACACTTAGTCTTATAAGTGTGTTTTCACTTCAGGCACAGTCCACTCCGGCTAAATCTGATGATGGAGCTAAAATTACTTTCGATAAAGAGGTTGTAGATTATGGTACCATCAAACAAGGTGCTGATCCGTTACGTACATTCAAGTTCAAAAATACGGGTGCAGGTCCTTTAGTAATTACTTCAGCAACGGGAAGTTGTGGTTGTACTGTTCCTACTTATCCTCAAGAGCCAATTTTACCTGGTTCTTCTGCTGAAATTAAAGTTAAATATGATACGCAGCGTGTAGGAACTTTTACTAAAACGGTGACTATCGTTACAAACGAAAAAACAAATAACACACATACGTTAACGATAAAAGGTACGGTGGAAATGACTACTGAAAAAGAAGGTCTTCCAACGAAAGATTCTGGCGTTTTCAATAACGGAAAGAATTAATACTTTTTAATTCCTTATTAAAAGGGGTATGGGATTTCTCATACCCCTTTTTCTTTGGGCACTCTTTCTTGTAACTTATTCCAAAATAATGGGATTATTCTCGATATAAATCCTCCGGGTGCATTTTGCAAAATGGTTATCCCTATTTTTCTTTCAGGGTCCAGGGCAATTTCAGATCGGTATTGATTTACATTTCCACCATGATAATATAAGGTGTTCTGACTGAACTCTAAAATTCTCCAGCCAAAACCATAACTGGCCTTTTGTAATTTTCCCTCCCATGCAAAAAAGTTTGATTCGCAGGTGCACATGTTTATTTGTGGTTTGAAAATCTCGTTCATTGTACTGTCCGAAACGATTAATGTGCTCTTTGTTTGTAACATTTGCATCCATTTTCCCATATCAGTTATGCTTGCATTGACGCCCGCAGCGGGTCCAACAGAGTAGTAACGTGGTGACAGGGTCGATCGAACATATCCTCTTCTGTTTCTGGTATGAGGAAAGGCAATGCTGGAGCTATTCATTATTCCAGCATAAGAACCAGAGCTCGTATTCATTCCCGCAGGGTCAAATATCCATTCCTTAAGTAGCTGACTGTAACTTCTTTTAGTAACCGATTCGACCACATTGGCCAATAAACCATAAGTAACATTCTGATAATCATAATAGCTTCCAGGGGTATGACTTAGAGGAACCTCTTTTAACTTCTGTACTATGAGGTTAATGTCTTGTTCCTGGTCAAGCAAATTTGAGAAAGTATGTCGGGGTAAACCCGTTGTATGGCTGAGTAAATGTCTGAGGGTAAGATTTTCTGTAGCAGAATTATTATGTAATTGAAAATTTGGAAGGTATTTCTTTACTGGATCATCCCAATGAATAAATCCACGATCCACTAATTTCCCCACAATAAAGGGGGCAAATCCTTTTGATACGGATGCAAGTCGAAATACTGAAAGGGTGTCTAATTTCTTCTTCGTGTTCAAGTCGCTATAGCCCCAAACCCTGTTTTCTACCACTTCTCCTTCTTTTACAATAGAAATAGCCATACCTGGCACCTGATTTAAACTAAATAGAGAATCAATAGACACAAAAAATTCATCAACCAATAGATTAAAGGCGGAATCAACCTGCGCTTTTGTTGGATTTACAGAAGCGTTTGTGTTTTTTGAAAAAGATGGAATAAAACCGGTAACCTTATTAAACGGAATTAATAAGACGACACCAATAACTAAAAAGCCCATTCCGGCAATAAATTTTGTCATGATTCAAATAATTATATATTTGCAAGTATAGTAAACTTCCGTAATATGGTCAATATTGCGGATAAGTTTTAGTAGAAATGAAATTAATTGAATGCATCTTGTTATTTTTACAAAATGAATTTCTCTTCTAAACTTCTGGAAAATGCTGTTAAGGCTTTGTCAACCTTACCTGGAATAGGTAAAAAGACAGCGCTTCGATTGGCTCTTCACCTTATTAATCAACCTGAAGATCAGGTAGAAAGCTTTTCTCGTGCCATTGTTTCTATGAAAAAGGACATAAAACATTGCCAGGTTTGTTGCAATCTGTCAGATGACATTATCTGCAGTATCTGTAGTGATCCATCGAGAGTGAAAAAACTTATCTGTGTCGTGGAGTCCGTTCGGGATGTAATGGCCATTGAGGATACTAATCAATTCAGGGGGACTTACCATGTGCTTGGGGGTATAATTTCTCCCTTAGAGGGCATTGGGCCGTCAGCCCTCAATATCGATGGTCTAATCAGTAGAGTGGCAAACAATGAGGTGGAGGAAATTATTATGGCTATAAGTCCTACTATTGAAGGTGAAACAACCTTGTTTTATCTATCCAAACAATTACAATCTTTTCAGATAAAGATCTCTACTATTGCCAGGGGTGTTGCCTTTGGGGGCGAACTGGAATATGCCGATGAACTTACCTTAGGCCGTTCTATTATTTCCAGGGTTCCTTATTCATCTATTTCAGAAGATTAAAATGTACAAAAAATCCTTTGCTCCTTCTATTTCTATTGTTATTGTAAATTATAATGTCCGGTTTTTTTTAGAACAAGCCTTGAGATCTGTTCTTAAGGCTACCGCTGACATGTCTGTTCAAGTCTGGGTGGTTGATAATGCTTCTTCTGATGATTCCATGGACATGGTAAAACAGAAATTTCCAACGGTTCAAATTATTGAAAATAAGGATAATGTGGGTTTTGCCCGGGCAAATAATATGGCCTTAAGGCAATCAAATGCCGATTATGTCCTTCTCTTAAACCCAGATACCTTATTGGAAGAATCATCCCTTAGTAAATGCTTTCATTTTATGGAAAATAATCCTGAAGCAGGTGCTTTAGGGGTTAGAATGATAGATGGTACAGGAAATTTTCTTCCCGAATCAAAAAGGGGTATTCCAACGCCCTGGGTGGCATTTTGTAAAACTTTTGGGCTCTCCGCGCTTTTTCCTTCGTCTAAACAATTCAATACCTATCATCTCGGATTTCTCTCAGAGTTCGAAACGGCGGAAGCTCCCGTTCTTTCCGGAGCTTTTATGTTTATCAGAATGAAGGCCTTACAAAAGGCAGGTCTGTTAGATGAAGATTTTTTTATGTATGGCGAGGATATTGATCTCTCTGTTAGAATCTTACATGCTGGATTTAAGAATTATTATTTTCCTGAAGCGACCATTATTCATTACAAAGGCGAAAGTACAAGAAAAGGTACTGTTAACTATGTCAGGATTTTTTACCAGGCTATGATTCTTTTTGCCGAAAAACACTTTGCTGGTAAAAATAGAAGAATTTATGTTTTCTTGCTTCATACAGCCATCTATTTAAGAGCTTTTGGTTCGCTCATCGGTGGTTTTTTTAAAAAAACAGTTCTTCCAATCCTGGATGGTCTGTTAACTTATCTGGGTTTAGTAATGCTCCAATTTTATTGGGGTTGGTACCGTTTCTCTGATGAAAATTACTACGATGAGCTTTTTTTCTATGTAAATGCTCCTCTTTATGTTGTTATCTGGATTACCATGCTATTTTTTAGTGGCGCGTACGACAAAAAAATAAGTCCAAAATCAATTCTTTCCAGTCTTTTAATTGGTAGTTTGATTATTGCAGCTATTTATGGATTCTTTGAACCGGCTTATAGAAATTCCCGCGCTTTGATTGTTTTGGGTACATTATGGAGCGCTGTATCTATTTTGGGAAGTAGGTTTTTGCTCTTCTCCCATTTCCGACATGACTTTTTCAAACAGGGTAAAAAGCGGTTTTTAATCGTAGGCTCTTTAAATGAAGGTATGCGGACCCAACAATTATTAGATGCTATAGGTTTTAATGCTTACTCCCCGGGTATCGTTTCACCCTCTGCATCAGAGGCTATTTCGCCTCAGTTCCTTGGTAATATAAATGACTTAGACGATATCTGCCGTATTAATCAAATCGATGATATTATTTTTTGCTCCAAAGATGTAACTGCTACTCAAATCATGTATTGGATGAGCAAAATGGGTGGAAAGTACCAATTTCGTATCATGCAGGAGTCTAACGCCAGTATTATTAGTTCTTATTCTAAAAATGACCCCGGAGAATTATTTACCTATCGTATTCATTTAAATCTTGCCGATACCCGTTTCCTAAAGCAAAAAAGGTTATTCGACGTCATTATTTGTCTTGTTTATTTAATATTGATTCCTTTTTTTATATTACTTCAACCAAAAAGTATCTTAAGAAGAATGGGACAGTGGTTAGCCGTGTTAAAAGGTGAACTGACTTGGATAGGATACGGAAATGAAACATTGCAAGACGAAAAGC
>JAFMBH010000130.1 GCA_017858735.1 Bacteroidota bacterium | reverse complement strand
TAGATTGAGGGAAATGTTTAGGTCTGGTTTGAAAACCGTCTCGTAATTGACGTAAAGTAGAAATGAGCACGTCGTCATAGAGCGCATCCACTTCATCAAGCAATAAAACCAAGGGTTTATCCAGTGTATCACACCAATCGGTCAGATAATCACCCAACATTGATGGGCCGGAAATATATTTTGCAATATCCGGAGGTAGATGGTCTGTACCAATAAACAACTTAGACGTTTTAGCTAAGGCCTTGATAAAATTTATATTCGCTGCTTCCACAGAAATACTGGTATAACCCGCTGATTCGAGCGAAGATACTACAGCAACATAGTTGCCTTCCTTATTCAGCCGATGTGCTAAAGCGTGTAAAAAAGTGGTTTTACCTGTTTGCCGGGGTGCATGAATGAGGAAGTATTGCTTCGAATGTATCAAGTGCAATACATTCTCATACATGTTCCTAAACGGATCTACCATGTAGTGATCTTCTGCATTACACAACCCCGTGGTATTAAAGAATCTTTTCATTTTCCAAAGATACGCCTTTTTGATTTGGGGTGTACGATCAAGTTGAGGCGAGGGTCAGGAATTGAGTGCGCAATAGCAAGAGGTTTTTGAATCAGGATTAGTTACAGGAAATATCCAAAAAAAACACCCATAATCCCTAATCTCCGCAGGAAATTGCGTGCGCATCAGCTTATGGTTTTTGAATCAGGATTTGCAGGATTGACTATAACGTCTCCGGTTTGATTCGGAAGATTATTTTAAACGGTGCTTTCATTTCGAAGCCTCCCTCCGATGCGTAACGCATCGGCGAAAAGAAGGGTGAAAAGTAATCATCTACAAATAAACATCATACCCAAATCGACGACGTCCTCTGCAATCCTGAAAATCCTGTAAATCCTGATTCAAAACCAGGTGAAGCGGATGAATATTACATTGAAACCTGTCGGGGAGAAGACGCGAGCATCGCGTCTCTACAGGGCGGCATCCCAACTGGTCAGAAAGGTCTGATAATGGCCAGACGTCCTACATCACATAGGGGCATAGCCCCGCCATCTTCGTAACAAGCCATCGACAGGTCATAATGTAACTATAATAAAACTAAACCCTCCCAAAAATCTCCCCTCAACCCAATATTTGCTGAAACAAAGGCAAAAATTCCTTTATTTGAGGATCATCCAGGCTAAAGGATATATCCGATTTGGGTAGCTCTTGTTTTGATTTGGACACTTTTTCCCAAATGTCTTGTTTTGCACTAACGGTAAATAGTGAAAAGGTGCGTCTGAGCAGGGGCAGGACTTCAGGAAAATGGTCTTCTTTAATATCCGTAATCCACTGGTTGATTAAATCAAACATTTCCTGCTGATATTGCAATAAATACACTCCTCTTTTGAAAAAGCCTTCCAACCAGGCGCCTACTTGCAAAGGTTCATTCCCTTTTGAAAAAATCAAGGTCATTTTTGCCAGAATAAAATCTATATCTAACCTATCTCTTTCCAGTAAAAGTCTCATTACCAATCCATTAACCCTCATATTTACACCGTCTAACTGAGCTGTAGTTAAAAGGGCATTTTCCCAAAGAGAAACAAATTCATTCCCCTCCAATAGATAAATAGCGGCATGAGCATCGGACATTTGCTGCTCCATTATTTCCGCCGGCTCGTCGCCCAATTGATACGTTGCCTGGGGAAGACCTGAACAAATAGCTGGAATGATGGTATTCAACCACTGGTATAATTTTTCCGGATAAACCGTTCGGTGGCTCGGATACCGCATGATTCTCACTAAAATAGGCAGCGATTGCAAAAATTGGGAAATATCAGGAATGTCCACCGCCAGGGACCGCATTTTCAAAGAAAGAGTATCCACTAAGTTTTCAATGCCTGCAACCATACATTTTTCCAAATAATGCACCAGCGTCAGGGTATCTGAAGCATTTTGAATAGCTGCCTCCATCTTCTTCTCGGCGGCTCCGGCTATCGTATTTCCCCACATACCTTTATCAATCAATTCAATGGTATAGATGGGCCTCCATTTTAATCGCCAATTTTCATGAAAACCTCCTTTCACCTGATCAGAAACTGCCTCTAAAGTACCCCAGGGAATGTCTAAAAGATTGAGTTGATGTAGTAACAAACTGGCCATCCGATTAGCATTTACCCTTACATCTAATTGCTTTCTAATGCTCTGTGTACTCTCAAATTCATTTTTTAATCTTGCCGTCTTTATTTGTTTATTTAAATCCGATTGTAATGGAGTCTGAGGAATATTTGCAGGAACCTGCCCTACTTTATCTCCAATAATCCATTTAGACTGAATTTTTGCTATTAAAATATCTTTAGGTAATTGAAGAACAGATTCCAGGGCCAATTGGAGTTCGTCCAAGCCTGCGTCGGGTTTATCTCTTAAATAGGAAAGATTGGAAGACAAGGCTAAAATAGCTTGCAAATGGGCAGGAGAAACATCAAATCCCTCTTTCCTGAATAATTTTGCAATATGAATGAGCCAAATAGAAGGTGCATCTACTTGATGATTATATAACATTTCGTACCATGCAGGGGCCAATATGCCGGCTCCATAACCTGATTGTCTGGCTAATCGGTCGTAACTCCATGGAATCCAGGTTCCTGCAATTTTAACTTTTGATAACCCGGTGAGCAGTGATTTATCCTGTTTAGCCGTTATTTTGTTCCATTCCAATAACGCTGGAATATGCCAGGCTCCGCAAACAACCGCTATTTTATTATAATTTTTCGCCATTTCACTTCTAATCAGCTGACGCATCCAGGCTTCCCTCAAGAGCGTTTCCCTCGATTCTGTTCTATTTAGCTGACTCCTCACCTCGATCATTACATCCTGAAGACCTTTAAAAACATCTTCGTCTTCTCTAATTTGCTCGAAGGTATGTTCCCACCACCGTTCACTATCGGTATAACCCGATAATTGAGCTACCTGAGAGAGCGGATCCTTAACATAATCATCGCGGATAATTTCAGTTTCCTGCGAAAGCGGCAACATCAAAGCAGCGGGCAAATCGAAGGGTATTAGGGGAATACCTCTGCTATTGGCAAAGGATATTGCGATCCATTCTGGCGAAAAATGAGCAAATGGAAGAATGAGACTATTTTTCAGTTGAAGTGGCTCATAAAGCAGGAGCGCAATGGGCGGAATTAGCCCCGGATCATTAACCGACGCAAATAAATCTCTTGTTTCAGCAGGAGCTTCAATTATAATAGCATCCGGCTGCCATTTTTCAAGAAACCGAAGCATTCTTATGGCAGAGCCTGGCCCATGGTGCCTAATGCCAAGGAACTGAATTTCAGGCACTGACATTTACAATAATTCTCTGCAGGCCCTGTAGAGATCTTTCCATCCGTCTCTATCTTTGACCACTAATTGCAAATAATCTTTCCAAACAGGCAAATCATTATGGGTATCTTTAACAATAGCACCGGAAAGAGCGGCAGCAATATCTGTTGCTTTCAACTGCCCGTTTCCAAAATGATAGGCCAGCATTTGGCCGCTATAAACAACTTCAATAGCTTCGGCGGTACTTAACGTCGAGGAGGGGGATTTCAATTTTTGTTGCCCATCTATGGTTTGACCATTTCTTAATTCTCTGAAAATGGTGACAATTCTCTTTATTTCTTCCATTGGGGTTGGGAAAGATTCCATTCCCAACTTTTTAACCGATTGCTCTACGCTATTTTTTATGATCAATATTTCTTCCTCCATCGTCTCGGGCAAAGGCATATAAACCATATTAAATCGTCGTCTTAATGCACCGGATAATTCATTTATCCCTCTGTCACGATCGTTCGCCGTAGCAATTAAATTAAAACCATTCTTTGCCTGAAGGGTATCATTCAATTCCGGAATGGGCATTATTTTTTCTGAAAGAACGGTAATAAGTGCATCCTGAACCTCTGCGGGCAAACGGGTTAATTCCTCTATTCGCACTAAAAGACCTTGCTCCATGGCATGAAAAACGGGGCTTGGCACTAAAGACTGTCTGTCAGGACCATGGGACAAAAGCCTGGCATAATTCCAGGTATATTTTAATGCCTCCTCGCCAATACCTGCCGATCCCTGCACTAAATAACCTGAATGACCACTGATAGCTGCCGCCAGATGCTCGGCAACCCAGGTTTTTGCCGTTCCCGGCACACCAACGAGTAAGAGCGCGCGATCTGTTGCTAAAGTAGCTACTGCTACCTCAATCAAGCGTCTCGAACCTATGTATTTTGGCGAAATAATAGTGCCATCAGACAGTGTTGCCCCCATAAGATATTGGACAACAGCATGTGGCGACAATAACCAGGAAGGCGGCCTCGGCTTTGAATCCTCCTGTTTTAGTGCCTGTAACTCGTCCTGAAAAATACTTTCCGCCCGAGGTCGAAGGATTTCACCCATCTGAAATGGATTTTAGTTAGGTTTACTTACTAAAACGGCATCGGAAAGACTGTATATCAGACGATTAATATCATTATCGTTTAAACTTAATTTTCCTTTAATGGTAATGGATTCCGCCGTATATTTAATAGGTTCCTGAGAAAACACCTCCATAACCGTTTCAGGTCCGGCGCCGCCACAAAAGAAACACATACTGTATGGGAAAGCTGAAAACACAAATTCCTTATGATTTTTATACCCTTCCACTGGAATGATGTATCCCTTTATTTCAACGGTTTTGCCTTCAAGCACCTTAATTTCCTCACTAAAAATGGGCACATCGACCTTAAAACCCAAAGATTCGTCCATCACTTTTTTGTAAGTGATTTTACCTAAGGTCTGCCACAGATTTTTTGCTCCCTGAGCAGAAAGAGAAGTAGATGAAAACACAAAAAATAATCCTGTAACCAGAATAGAACATTTTAACGCTTGCCTTATCATAATTTTTTGTTTATCCTTTATTGTCGGCCAAAGTGGCATGAATATCTGTTTTACTTGCTTGAAAAGCAGGAATAATGGCGGCTATGATACCAATAACCAAAGATCCGCCAAATATATATATTTCTTCCTTTAGAAAAATAGCAGCAGAAAAATCATACCGATAACTTTTCTCCAGAAAATCCGCCAATAAGACCATCGAGCCATGACTCAGGGCAATACCACAAAAATACCCTAAGACAGAGATGATAATTCCTTCAAAAATAATAAGCTGAAAAAGGAAACCCGGTCTGGCACCTAAGGTTCTCATAACGGCCAATTCATATTTTCTTTCTCTCAGGGAACTAAACAAAGAAATGAAGATACTTAATCCTGAAACGAAAATTATGAGTAAAGCCATTGCTTTTAAGGCCTCCTCGCCTACGCCAAGCAAGGTATATAATCGATTAATCTCAATGGCTGGCGTGGCTGCCTGAAAATTAGTATTTTCATTAATATTCCTTGCCATATTTAGGGCTTGAATATTTCTTCCTTTAAATTTCACCAATAAGGAAGTAATACTTTTATCTTCATAAGATGTCAAAGGCAAATCCTCAGAATGCTCCACCTCGTCATGGTCGTGTTCGTGTTCATGTTCATGCCCCGCCTCGTCATGGTCATGGTCATGCTCCGCTTCATTATGGTCATGTTCCGTAGATTCTTCAGCTTCATGGGAATGCTCATCGTGGACTGCCCAGATACTTTGCGTTTTAGTTACAATAAGTTGATCAATGACAGAGCCTGTTTTTTCCAGTATGCCCACTACTTTAAAAGGAGCGGCATCTTCGTGAACCAAATTCTCGTCTTCAATAAGACCATGAGAACTTTTAAATTCATCGCCAAGTTTTATATTGAGATTTTTAGCGACGGTTGCGCCCACCACAACCTCCATATTTTCCTCAAAAAGCTTTCCATCGGCAAATTTTGCCTCGTATAGATCGATAAGTCCAGTGTTTGTACCAACTATTCTATACCCCCTGTGACTATCGCCCAGAGAAAGGGGAATGGCACTTTTAAAAATAGGATGTTTAGGATTCAGGAATGCTTTAGCTTCTGAAACAGGCATATTTCCCGTAGGGGCGTCCAAATGGTATAAACTACTTAATATTAACTGCAAAGGACTGCCTTTAGCGCCAATAACTAAGTCTATCCCCGCAAAATTCTTTTCAAACTTGTCTTCCAACTGGACGTTCACCAATAAAAGCAAAGAGATGAGGCCAACGCCCAATGCGAACAGCACCAGATTCAGGACTAAATTTAGGGGTTTATTCAGAATGTTTTTCCAACTTAAATGCAAAATACTCATAGACTACTCTTTCAATTCTCCTTACAAGAATCCCTATTTTAATAATAATTGTTTATGAAAAGCAGAAGTTAATCTGTTATCATGCGTAACCACAAGCAAAATCGCCTTTACCGCCTCTGCCGATTCCTTAAGTAAATTTTGTACTTCAGTACTATTTTTGTCATCCAGGGCCGAGGTAGGTTCGTCTGCCAAAATCAACCGGGGCTGATTAACAACAGCGCGGGCAATGGCCACTCTTTGCTGTTCCCCCGCACTTAATCTATTGGGTTTTTGATTTGCCTTATGCGCTATTTGTAATCTTTCCAAAAGATCCATTATCTTCTTTTTGTCTAAAGATTTCCCACCCAATTGCTGAGTTAATAAAAGATTCTCCATAACGGAAAGAGACTGAACCGCATGAGCTTTCTGAAAAACAATACCTATGTTTTCCCCTCTAAATTTATCTAATCTGGCGGCTGAAATAGTAGCATAATTAAAATCACCTAAAGTCACATTACCTTCCGTTGGTGATAATAATCCACCTAAAAGATGCAATAAAGTAGTTTTTCCCGAACCTGAAGGACCGAGAATTAACCATTGGTCACCTTGTTCTGCCGTAAAATCAGGAAACCGGATGGGGGTAGATCCTGAATATTGAAAGGATAGATTTATTGATTTAAGCATAAGGGCAAAGATACATTTTGAATATCAAAGTTACACAAACCTCAATGAAGGATTATATTTCTTTTTTCTTATTTTTGCCATTTATTGGTAAAATAAATTATAAACGTATGTTAACAAGACAAAAAATCAAGGGACATGTTGTTGTGCTCTCTTTTTTAAGTATTTTTTTAGTCACTTCCTGTCAAAATGATGATTCAACAAAAAGCGAATCATCTACAGAAAATAAAGAAGCTACAGCGAAAAAGGTAACATTAAAAGATGTTCACTTTGATTGTAGCATGGTCATGGGAAATGATAAAATGCTGTATTTAAGGTTTAACAATGTGGCAACAGGCATGGGTGCAGTTTTGTCATGCAAGACCGTAGAGGCGAAAGATTTTAAAAATCGGAATATCCCCGTTGCCGCTTTAGCCGCTTGCTCTGTTGAATCGGCTCAAGGAAATGCGGTCTATTACGCTATTAAAAAGGGTGATGTTTTATATATTTTCAAAGAAAATGCAAATAGCAAAATGTATACTGAGCATCTGATTATTCCTCTTATCTGATAAGATGTTCATTTCAAAAATAATTATGAGGGGCTGCCTAAAAAGTAGCCTCTTTTTATGCTACTCTATACATTGGGGAAATGATGCCTTTGTGATGGCAAAAGAAAAAAATGGATAATTTTCTAAGATTATGCCCAATGGATATT
>JAFMBH010000129.1 GCA_017858735.1 Bacteroidota bacterium | reverse complement strand
AAGCTTAATGAAATTTGTTTCTTGACGTGGAAAAGACGATGCGTGCATCGCGTCTCTACTGGGATTGGGATATTTGATACAATATGGGAAAAGCATTATAAAAGTACGCTAATATAAATTCAATGCAGGAGTCAGCCATTTTCAACCCTCACATTAGTATTTTTCATGGTAATACGTATCTTTGACACTGTGATGTGCGCGTGCTACCGTATTCATACATAAACCCTGTTCGTTCAACTTTTTATCCCTTCAAAGCCCATGGTTCCTATCGATAAAATCGAGGTGAGGAATTTAAATATCGAGGATTTTTCCGCGCTAATCTCTGACCTGAAATCTTTACCTAACGAGGAGCTGGCAGTCCAATGGACAGCAACCCAAATAAAAAAATTACTTGGCGTTTTTCCTGAAGGCCAAATCGTAGTTTTGGTGAATGGCATGGTCGTAGGATATTCATTATCCATCATTTTATCGGCCGAGCAATTGGAAAAAATGCCACATTTCAGGGAGATAACTGGGAATTTTTCCTTCGCTACCCATCAATATGAAGGAGATTTATTGTATGGCCTTGACACGTTTGTCCTGCCCCAGTTTCGCGGCTTACGTCTGGGGCGAAGACTTTCCGATGTTCGAAAAGAATGGTGTGAAGAAAGGAACCTAAGTGCTATTATCACCTATTCCCGCATGCCCAAACAAGTGGGGGAATCCTTAAAAAATCCAAAGGATTATATACGAAAAGTAAAATATAAGGAGCTTCAAGATCCTA
This sequence comes from Bacteroidota bacterium, assembly GCA_017858735.1. GTDB lineage: Bacteria > Bacteroidota > Bacteroidia > Chitinophagales > Saprospiraceae > BJGN01. The sequence continues at coordinate 6,962 of JAFMBH010000129.1, read as the reverse complement.
TTCTGGGATTTCATCTGGCGAATGATTTTCATATTAAAACTATCCTTCCCGACTATTTTTCAGGCGACAAGGAACAAACATTGAGCACAGTTATCCTGGAATGGAATAATATTTTTTATCAGAAAAGAACCCGGGAAATCAGTTATCGGACCAGTGTGGTCAGGGTTGGACTTATCCAATGGCAAATGCGCTTATTCCCTTCCATGGATGCGCTTTGTGAACAAATTGAATATTTCGTCGATTCTGTTGCCAGCTACACCTGTGACTTCATGTTATTTCCGGAATTATTCAATGCGCCTCTTATGGCGGAATTCAATCATCTGAGTGAACCTGAAGCCATTAGGGAGTTATCCGCATTTACCATACCACTAAGAGATAAATTTTTGGAATATGCTGTTTCCTACAATGTCAATATTGTAACGGGAAGTATGCCTCTGATGGAAAACGGGCAATTATTAAACGTCGGCTATCTTTGCCGCAGAGATGGAACGTTTGAACGCTATGAGAAAATTCATATCACGCCGGCAGAAGTAGATTCCTGGGGCATGGCCGGTGGTAGTAAAATGGAGGTTTTTGATACCGATTCCGGAAAAATTGCCGTGGCTATCTGTTATGATGTTGAATTTCCTGAAATGTGCCGGATTCTGGCCGACAAAGGGATGCAAATTTTATTCGTTCCCTTTTTGACCGATACTCAAAATGGATACATGAGGGTTCGTTATTGTGCCCAGGCGAGAGCCATTGAAAACGAATGCTATGTGGTCATGGCAGGTTGTGTAGGCAATTTACCGCAGGTTCATAATATGGATATTCAATATGCGCAATCTGCTGTACTAACACCGTCAGACTTCGCTTTTCCTTCTAATGCAGTGAAAGGTGAGGCCACGCCAAATACAGAAATGACCCTTATAGTTGATATTGACCTCGACCTTTTGAGAGAATTGCACGAATATGGTAGTGTGCGAAATATGAAAGATCGCCGCTTAGAACTTTACGAAATAAAACCTCCTGCGTAATTATTTTTTCCTTATGTGATAAAGGTAACTGAAATACCTTTTTTATTGGCTCATCTTTGTATTGTATTTAATTCATCACTTTAATACAAGTACAATGAAACCAAACATGGGATCCACCGACAAGATGATTAGACTCATCGTCGCTGCAGTTATTTCCGGCTTATTGATTGGAAATGTCATTTCCGGTATCTTCGGCTATGTTTTGCTCGCATTCGCCGCCGTCTTTGTACTCACTAGTTTTGTGAGTTTCTGCCCATTGTATCTACCCTTTGGCATTTCAACGAGAAAAAAAGACCAGTAAATCCGACGACCATGCCTTTTTTACAAACACATAAACTAACTATTATAGGGGTATTGATAGGCGCTATTGGCGGATACTTATACTATTATCATATTGGATGCGTATCCGGCACTTGTCTAATTACCTCAAAACCATTAAACAGCACCCTTTACGGCTCTGTTATGGGTGGCTTATTCTTAAACATGTTTCAAAAGGAAAATACTAAACAATCATAACATGACTTTGCAAAACATTTTAAAAGAGAAAAAAGGAACTATTGTAGATGTTCGTTCTCCTGAAGAATTTATGGGTGGAAATGTAGTGGGCTCCATTAATGTTCCCCTACAGGAAATTCCACAACGTTTGGAAGAATTAAAAACGTTGAACCAGCCACTTATTCTGTGTTGTGCCTCAGGTATGCGCAGTGGACAGGCTCATGGCTTTCTGAATCAACAAGGTATTACTTGTTTGAATGGCGGAGGTTGGACCGATGTGAATTATTATCAAGCGCAAGCTAAGTAAATCTATTTATCATGGATGCTCATTATTATCATGTAGATGTAAACTGGCAAGTTGAACTAAGGAATATTTATTTACAGATGCAATGCTTAATAGACAAGTTTCAGCTGCCAGGCAAAGAGTAAATTGGAATAAGTAGATGGTAAATTCATGATGCTAAAGCGTTAAGAATTTTAGAAAAATCGGAAGCTGCCTGTCTTATTTCAAATTCAGTTACATCGAAAATAATAATGATACCCACCGTTAAAACTATAATGCATGAAAGCGCTAATGTTTAGATTAACAAGCCAATGGACGTTTATCCGCGTATTTTATTTATTGACCGGTTTGTTCATAGCATCTCAGGCTTTCATTGAAAAACAATGGTTCGGCGTACTGTTTGGCACCTACTTTTTCTCCATGGGCTTATTTGCCTTCGGTTGTGCCTCCGGTGCCTGCTTTTCAGGCGCTTGCGAAAAGCCAACCGTTAACAAAGCAGATTAATTAAAGCGTCCTAAGGATAGTATTTCAAGTGATTATTTCGCCTGAAATGCTGTCTTTTCGGACACTTTTCATATATACAAGAAAAAAATAGAGAATATACTTATATTTAGATGATATACCATTCGTTTCAAATCTTTGATAATTTTGAATCATACCAAATTATAAATACAACATGGCAAAAATTAAAACAATCAATGTTAAGGGAACAGAAATTATTCTTTTCAACAAAGGAAATGATGAATTCACCTCTATTACTGACATAGCGCGGTTCAAAAATGCCACTGAACCAAGAGATGTTGTAAAAAATTGGATGCGTAGCAAAAGCACAATAGAATTTCTTGGTCTGTGGGAAAGAATTAATAATCCAAATTTCAAAGGGGTCGAATTCGACGCCTTTATGTTTGAAGCTGGAAGTAATTCCTTCGTTCTTTCCCCTTCAAAGTGGATTGAATCTACAAACGCCATTGGTAAAATAAATTATCAAATTCATACCGATGCTATTAAAGAACATATAATCCCTATAAGTATAACCAAAGAACATACAGCTCAAATATATGCAGCGAGCTGAAAACAACAATGCCGAGGGAAATATTAGAGACCAAGCCACTTTAGAACAATTATTGGTATTGGCCAATTTGGAAAGCCTGAATGCCGAGTTTATAAAAATGGGGTTGCAACAATCAAACCGATTGCTTAAACTGAACCAAACTGCCATTACTCAACTGAACGCGATATTGGGAAATAAACAAACGAAAAAACTGAAATAATTTCAGTGTCAAATCTATTTGCCTTCGGTTGTGTCTCTGAAAAGATTGAATTTTCATTTATACAAGAAAAAAATAGAGAATATACTTATATTTAGAGAACGCAAATTTCTCATTAAGTATATTTCCAATGCTAAGAACCATTCCTAAACCTTTCTTTCTTCTCTTTTTTCTATGCTTTTTTGCAAAAAATACGCTGGCTCAATATAGAGATATTAGTTACATGTCCTCAGGTGGCAAATTACACCCGCTTCAGGCAAATATGGACATCAGACATTATACGATTATCCTGGATGTGGATATTGATAAAAAAACGATTTTCGGTTCCACAGAAATAGATATGATTCTTTCAAAACCCTCCGATACTATCTTATTGGATCTGGTGTACCTGCTGAAAGTTGAAAAAGTTAAAGCAAATGACAAACAAGTCAATTTTCAACATGTAAAAGATAAAATATATATCACATCCACCGGCCCATTTCAGGCTGGAAAACAAAAAATTACCATCTTTTATGGTGGAGAACCTCCCGTTGCCGTGAAACCTCCCTGGTTTGGCGGATTCACCTGGACAAAAGACAGAAGCGGAAATCCCTGGGTAGCCATTAATTGTCAAAAGGAAGGAGGCCGCATCTATTTTCCTTGTAAAGATCATCCGAGTGACGAACCAAACGAAGGGGTCGATTTGTTCATTACCGTTCCCGCTTCCCTGGTGGTTGCTGGTCCTGGTCTTTTGATGGATGTAAAGACCAAAAAAGAAAAGAAAACATTCCACTGGAAAACAAATTACACCATCAGTAATTATTGCATTCTCTTTAATATAGGCAAATACGAAGTGATTAGCAAAGATTATAAAACGATCGATGGAAATATAGTGCCAATCCAATATTATGTTTTGCAAGAAGATACTGCTCAGGCAAAAAAAATCATTGAGCTGAAGGAAAGGGATTCCAGAGTATTAGAAAAATATTTCGGCGAATATCCATGGGTTAAGGAAAAAATTGGCATAGCCGCTGTCCCAAATCCTGGTATGGAACACCAAACCATGATTACTTTTCAAAACAAATTTGATTACACTGACATTGGAGGTCAGCCCTACTCTGCCAACTTGTTTCACGAATATGCCCACGAATGGTTTGCCAATAAAGTGACCAATAAAGACTGGGCGCACATGTGGATTCAGGAGGGTATTGCCACTTACGCAGAAGCATTAATACACTTTGAACTTGGCGGTCAGGCAGCTTATGACGACCTTATAAACAGACATCGACGATCCATAAGAGCTAAAAAACCTATGGTTGGCGCTGAGGAATTATCAGAAGACGAAACGTATAATGGAAATGATATTTATACGAAAGGATCCTTTTTCATGCACTCCCTTAGATATGTATTGGGCGATGAGATTTTTCTTCCAACGTTAAAAAAATTGGCCACTGATCCCAAATACACCTATGATCAATTTGTCACTACTCAAGATGTAGAACAACTGTTCAGCATGGAGGCAAAACAGGACCTGAAACCATTATTTGATTTTTATACCCGCACAAACGATGTCCTTGATGTCGCCGTAAAAGAAATGGGTGCAGGTAAATTTTCCATCAAATTAAATAACTTTTTCATGGCCCTACCCATGGATATCACTACGGAAAAAGGAACGACAAAAATGCTTATTCCAAAAGAAGGTATCACCGTTCAAAGCGCTTTTCCCCCTCAGGTGGATTTGAAAAATAATTATCTCAAAAAAATAAGCATTCAATAATGAAGTTATATCATGCGCTTATTTATCTGTTTTTACTTAGTGGTAGCACCATGGTTTATGCAGATAAATATCCTAAAAATCATAACATTGATATCCTGCATTATAAGTTTGAACTGAGCTTATCTGATCTGTCAGACGAAATAATGGGTAAAGCCTCGCTACACATTTTATTTAAAACAGACGATTCAAAGAAAATCCGCCTGGATTTGATTAATAAAACGGACGCGAGAAAAGGTAAAGGAATGGCTATTGACTCCATTTATAGCCCGCATCATAAAATAAAATACACCCATTCCAATGATGAGGTATTCTTGTTTTTTGATACCCCTCCCCAAAAAGATGAAAAGCTTGAAATAAGCATTGTATATCGGGGAATCCCGGCTGGAGGTCTGAAAATTGGCCCCACCAAATATGGACAGCGCAGTTTTTTCAATGAAAACTGGCCGAATCTGGCACGCCATTGGTTACCTTCTATTGACCATCCTTATGATAAGGCAACCAGTGAATTTTTAGTAAAAGCCCCTTCAAAATACAAAGTGGTATCCAATGGCTTGTTGCAGGAAGAAACCCATTTGGACAAATCATTTTCGCTGACCCATTGGAAACAATCTGTGCCGGTGTCTCCCTGGTTGTTTGTTTTAGGCGTTGCCGAATTTGCCGTTCAAATGGTGGACGAATTCGAAGGAAAATCCATTCAAACCTGGGTATATCCTCAAGACAGAGAAAAAGGATTCATCGATTTTTCCTATCCAACTAAAGATGCTCTGTCCTTCTTTTCCTCATACATAGGCCCATTTGCTTATGAAAAGCTGGCAAATATTCAAGCAGCAAGCGTTGGAGGTGGTATGGAAACCTCCTCTGCCATCTTTTATGGGGAAAATTTGATAACAGGCAAACCAGATAATAAAAGATTACAAGACGTAGTCATCCATGAATTGGCGCATCAATGGTTTGGTAATGCAGTGACGGAATCTACCTGGGACGATGCCTGGTTAAGTGAAGGTTTTGCTACCTATTTCACTCTACTTTACCAGGAACACGCTTATGGTTACCAAGAATATATCAATGGTCTAAAACTGGCAAAAAGACGTGTCGATAATTACACCAAAACGGACTCCACTTTTAGCATTATTAGTGACCGCACAGCAGAAAGTGGCATTGTGACAAATACGCTGACTTATCAAAAAGGAGCGTGGATCTTACACATGTTACGACATAAAATAGGTCATGTTGCTTTTAAGAATGGCATTCAGTCTTATTACAAAAAATATTTTAACGGTACGGCTACCACCGATGATTTCAGGGCAGAGATGGAAAAATCTTCCCAAAAAGATTTAAAGACCTTTTTTCAGCAATGGCTGTATCAACCTGATCCATTAAAAATAAAAGCATCTTATGTTTATGATGAAACCTTGAAAGAACTTCAATTAAAGATCGAACAGATACAGTCTTCCGGTATTATTTTTGAATTTCCTCTTGAGCTGGAAGTGTATAATCCAGTGCTGAATGGTACCACCTTCCATGAATTTGAGATAAAAGAAAAGACGACGCTTTTAAAAATTCCGATGAAACTTGCCCCTGGTGGATTGAAATTTGATCCGAGAAGCATTCTCCTGGCAGAATTTTTTTAAGTTTATTTTATGACAAATCATTACGACTTCTATTTTGAAAATAGCCTGAATTTATCATTTGAAATTATTTACTTTACAAAAAAATCAACCTATGACCCGAATGATTGGCATGATAGCCACCCTCCTGTTTTTACATATCCATGTAAATTCAACTGCACAAAATGCAGATAACCGATATTTTGAAATGCGCACTTACACCTGCCATCCTGAAAAAAGACCTGACCTCATCAAACGATTTCAGGACCATACTCTCCGGCTGTTAAAAAAGCATGATATTGACAACGTGGCTTATTTTTTACCCACTAAGGAAGATGCTTATTCGCTTACTTTCATACTAGGATATCCGACACAAGAAATGAGAGATAAATTATGGAATGAATTTGGCTCTGACCCTAAATGGAAAAAGGCAGCGGCTAAATCGGAGGCAAATGGTAAATTGGTAGCGAAGGTAGATCAGACTTTTTTAAAAATGGTTCCTGAATTAACTACGGCTATTTCTCCAAATGCGGTAGC
>JAFMBH010000041.1 GCA_017858735.1 Bacteroidota bacterium | reverse complement strand
TTACAGTAGCTTCCAATAACTCATTGTAACGCTCGTTAGTTTGCTTTGTAGCTAATCCTTTTCTACCAAATCCTCCGCCGAATTTTGAATTCTTTGGGGAATAGTTAGCTCTGAAATCAGATTCCCACTGGCTTGAGTAGAAAACACCAATGCGTAAATCATCTGTCAAACTATAATCGCCACGTACACTGGTAAGTAAACGAGTGTCTTTGCCATCATTGATGTTTTGTTCTGCAATCGCTAATGGATTGAAGAAGTCAAAGATATCACGTTGTGCATAACCACCAAATCTGCCACCGGCAGTTGGAGAAGTAGTCGTATTGTCATAAACAGGCATAGTTGGATTGGCAACTACTGCATATCTGAATGAATTGGCATCACCATACGTTGCTTCTCTCGTTGTTGAAGAAACGTTTACAGTGAAAGTTGCCTTATCATTAAAGGCCAATTGAGTAAGATTTATTCTACCATTTAGTTGGTTAAATCCTGAATTAATACCAATACCGTTAGCATCACGTAAGTTCAAAGAAGTACGGAAAGTAGTGTTATTTACACCACCACCTAAAGAAAGGTTGTGAACCTGAGAATAACTTGTGTTAGTTACTAAGTCCAACCAGTCAGTCGTAGCACCTAAGTTTGGAGCACCTGGAACCTTACGGAACTCATCTGCTGTCATAACAGGTATTTTCCTTGCTAAGCTTTCCATACCAACAGAACCATTGTAATCAGCAGTTACTTTACCTGATTTTCCTGTTTTAGTAGTGATAAGAATTACACCACTGGAACCACGAGTACCATAAATAGCCGCTGCAGATCCGTCTTTCAATACGTCGATAGAAGCAATATCGTTAGGGTCAACAGTGCTCAAAGAACCACCGATTACCCCGTCGATTACAATCAGCGGTTCAGCATTTGCACCTACCGTAGATACACCTCTCAGACGTATCTGGAAACCACCATTTGGGTCACCACCGGGACGTACAACATTCAAACCAGCTACCTTACCCTGAAGTAACTGTGCTGGATCGTTTACGGTACCTCTGTTGAAATCTTCTGATTTCAAACTAGTCACCGCACTTGTAATCTCCTTTTTCTTTTGAGTACCATAACCAACCACAACAACCTCACTTAGGGCTTGTTGCTCAAAAGCTAAGCTAATGTTAACAGTAGTACTGTTACCTACTACTACATTTTGCGTAGCATAGCCTGTAAAAGAAAAAGAAAGCGTTGCATTGGCTCCAACAGTAATCGTGTAGCTACCGTCTAAGTCCGTAACAGTTCCATTGGAGGTTCCTAGTTCAACGACGTTTACGCCGATGAGTCCCTCTCCATTTCCTGCATCAATCACTTTTCCACTGATTTTGCCTCCTTGAGCATTAGCCATTCCAATAGCCAACACAGAAAAGCACAAAACCGAGAAAACATGTTTCAGAAATCGTTGTTTCATAAAATCTGGTTTAAAAAAAATGCTTAATAAATGTTTAATCGTAATAAATTGTTTAAAGTTTTTGTTTCAGTTTGGTTTAATTCATTTTCTCTTTACAAATGATTGTAAAAAGAATATCTTACGAAATCATTGAAATTCTCTTTCACCCTCAAAAATAGATAATAAATCTATATTTTATAGGAACAGCGTAAAATAATACCTCTTTCAGAAGTAAAAATCCCTTTTTATATTCCGTTTAACGAAATCCTATTTTATTTCGCTGCTTTACTAAGTAACTAAATATTACTTTCTTCCTGTTCCTTTCCTTTGTAATGTCCTAATGCCTCATTTTCTTTTTGATCCATTTCCTCCTTCTCTGTAGGTGTTTTATCTTTAAATCCACATAAATGTAAAACCCCGTGGATAATAACACGAAGCAGTTCCTCCTCAAAGTTTACCTTGTAAGTTGCTGCATTGTCCCGTACTCTCTCGATGCTGATAAATACATCACCTTCAATTTGTGGGGGGGTAGTATATGGAAAGGTGATGATGTCAGTAAGGGTATCATGGTCCAAATAACTGACGTTTAACTGATGCAGATAGTCATCGCTACAAAAAATGAAGTTTATAAAACTTAAATTACAAGCGTATTTTTCTATGGTATGTTCTATCCAGGGTGTTATTTTATCTGTATGCTGAGGTTCGAAGGCTATATCTTCTGAAAAAAAAGAGATGGGAGAAGTTTCTTCATCCATTTCCTCTTCAGGAGTATTATTTTCTAAAATCATATTTTGAAATGCATTTCAACCGTGCGACCATTATCTTTATACTGAATTTGATCGCATAATCTTTGCATTAAGAATACGCCTCTTCCGCCACATTTACAGATGTTTTCATCACAAGTTGGATCTGGGACACTTTCCGGGTCAAAGCCGCAGCCCTGATCTGAAACACGGATTGCAATAGTGTCCGATTTTTTTTGCAGATTTATTTGGACGACTTTGTTTTCGTCATAGTGGTTGCCATGGGTAATAGCATTAGTCACTGCCTCTGTTAACGATATTAACATATTACCGTGGACTTCTTGACTTATTTTGTACTGATGCACTACATCCTGTACGAAACTGTCAAGAACATTAATGCTCATTAAATTGGAGGGAAGTTTAAGCATGATACACTACCGTTAGGTTTAAAAATCACCAGATGATTTTTGTCATCTAATAAATTAAAATAGTGTTCACGGGATCAATGATGCAAAAGTATATCCGAAAATTGAGAAAGTCAATATGCGGATATACTTTTTTACGATTTCAATTTCAATTATTTGATTTATAAGACTTTAGATATGTTTCAACTAAATTCTTATAATAAGGCTTCAAAGAAGGGGACACGGTTTGATAATTTTGAATCTCAGCTTTCCTTTGGCGGATATATTCTTCTAAAGCGGGCGGCATAGGTGCTGCTGTAGTTTTAGCTATTTCCGCCTTTCGTTTATCGTCTTGATCCTGTTGTCTTTCCGCCTTTTCAAATTCAAGCATTCTTGTTAATATTTGTTGCTGGCGTTTCATTACTTCGCCATTCATTCGCTTATTAACCAAATCTATTTCCGTTTTATTCATTTCCTCTACCATTTCTTGCATCTCTTTGTTGCCACCTTTCCCTTGTTGCTGTAACTTGCGTTGTTTTGCTTCCATGGCTTTTCGTAAAGCAGCTTGCTTTGCAGCCATTTCAGCAAAATCTTTTGCACTTGGGCTTTTTCCCTCTTTTTGCTTCCCCTTCATCTGTTCATTTAACTTTTCTTGCCCTTCTGACATCTGATCTTTGGGTTCACCCTGACCTGGACTATTTGGATCAGCACACATTTGCTGACCTTTCATTTTCGAGGCCATCTGTTGTTGAAGTTGCTCTAAACTCTCACTGAGCATTAAGGCCAAATCATTTAAACTTTTCATACCACGCTGTTGGAAATCAGCCGCTGTCGTTTTTTTCCGCTCCTCTAACTGGACGATAGATTCTTTATACGACCTGTTTATTTCCATTACTTTGTCGGTTACAAAACTTTCGAGCTGAATCATTCTTTTAGCTAAGGCCTGCAAAGTATCTTCTGCTATTTTAAAATCGTCTTTTAATTTATTTTGCTTTTGGGTAAGCTGTACAAATTTAGGCGTAGATGGGTCCGTTTTATTGAATTCCCCAATCAAATCTTCCTGGCTAAAGGAAAGAGAAACCAGGTTTTCAAGTAATTGCCTTAGGGTCTTCATGTCCATTTGCATTTGCTTCATCTGCCCGGCTTGCATTTGGTTTTGCATCTGGCTGGCCATTTCCTTCATTTTCTTGGCCGCGTCTTTTTGATTTTTACTTGCCTTATCATTCTTTTTTTGTTCCAGATTTTGCTGGCTGTCTTTCATATCCCGCTGAATATCCTTTGCGTCCTCCTTCTTATCGTCCATCTTTTGTGGCTTCTCTAAGGCATCATTCTTTTTTGCAATTTCCTTCAACTTTTCTTCTACCTTCTTAAATTCTTCTTGTAATTCCTTCTGCTTTTCAATTAACTTCTCTTGCGATGCCTCTTGTTTTTCAGGCGATTCCTTTTGGGAATCTTTTTGATTTGCTTCCGTTTCTTTATTTAATTCTTCCTGTTTTTCTGATAATTTTTCCAGTTCTTTCGCCGTTTCAGTTACCTCTTTTTCAATCTCAAGTTGTTTAAATAACTCAAGCATCCTATCCATTTGCTTATTAACCTTATTATCATTCATCTCCATTTCTTCCATCATCTTTAAGGCCTCATCTTTATTCAGTTCCTGCATAAGTTCCTGAATTTTATCCATCAAAGATTTCATTTCGTCATTCACCACCTCGTCCATTAAATCTTCTAGTTTTTCCTGTTTTTCCTTCATCTCCTCACTTCTTTCAGAAAATTCTTCCTGATTTTTCTTATTCTCCTCCATGGCTTTTTTAGCCTCTTCAACCAATTTTTCTAATTCTTTTTGTTGGTCTAATATCCGTTGAAGTTCTTTGCGCGTCTGCCAATCCATTTCTTTTTGTTGCAACAATTTTTCACGCATTTTTTGAAGCTGTTCTTGCAATTTTTTGGATTCCTTGGCGGCATCCATCATATTTTTTTGAATCAAATCTTCATTCAAATCTTCCATCTTTTTAAATTCCTCTACCGTTGGCATTTCATAAGTCCACGAAGTTGATTTGGTTGATTTGCTTCCATTAACACCGTCATTATCAAATACCTCAAAGTAATATTGGATATTATCCCCAGGTTCAATGTTTACAGTGTTTAGGTCAAATGAATGTCTGAAGGCCACTGGAGAACCCGCATTTTGTTTGATACTCTGGGTTTTCTCAGTAATCAGCTTATCACCGCGGAACAATGAATAATTAAAATTAATTTTTTCTATACCATAATCATCGGAAGCATCACCAGCCAGAAATACCAATTTATTATTGGTGCTATCTTCAAATTTCTGTGCATTTATTTCTGGGTACTTATCGGGTATAACATTCAAATTATATCGTACTGAATCCCCTTTAGGTAAAGCTTTATTGCTAAAAAACACTTGATAAATATCGTCTTTTAATGCCTTTTTCTTGTAAGTGAACAGATAATCACTGAATCGCTTTGCCTCCGATCTCCTTTTTTCGGTCTCAAAATAAAAGGAAATATCGTCTGTGTGGTTGGCATCAAAGACCCAATTCACCAAGGTCCCTTGAGGTATTACCAGGTCGCCAATATTTTGAATAGTCTCATCCTTTCTACCCGTGTAAGATGGGTAGTCTAATGAAATTTCAAATCCCTGTATTGTAGGTTTTGAAAGTACGTTTAGCGTGAAAGTAGGTGATTTTACTTCCGCACCAGATATCTTAAACCGGGTGGTTTCGGCAACGTTATTGAAACGATAAGAAAATTGATCTGGACCTTCTTTTTTAAGTCTATATGGATATCCCCCAATCTCTATAAAAGCTTCATCGGGCAATTGATTACCCTCTACCCTAATGTTTAAAACAAAATCGCTATTTTGTACAACTTCTAATTTTTCGTTTGTTACAGAAAACTGAAATGGAGAAGGCTTAATAAACTCTTTACCATTGTAAATGAGTCTTTCTGTCGAATCTATAAGTAAACTGGGCGCCGCAAATAACAAGACGAATAAAAGTAACAATGGAGGAAGTGTATATCGCAAATACCGGCTGTTTTGATTCAAATTTATAGCAGCCTTAAATGGAACCAGTTTGATTTCTGATGCTTTTTGGTCAATTCCCGCTAAGATTAAATCGGGTGCCTCCACGTTATTTGCCAATTGCTTCAGCTGTAATATATTGAGTAACTTATCTCCTACATTATTAAAGTGGCTTCCAATAATATTTGCAGCCTGCTCGTGTGAAATTAATTGTCCTAAACGAAAATATTTTGCCGACGGAACAAATACCCAATTGAATAGCGATATTCCTGAAATACCCAAAAAGGAAAATAAAAGAGCTTTCCTGCCTAAAGTTGGGAAGTAAAAGTAATATTCAAGCGTATTGATAGTTAAAAAAAGAACTAATATCAACGCTACGCTGTATAAAGTTCCTTTTAACAGCTGATTTAAATAAAACTTTCGAATAAACTGATCTAATTTATTAATCAGTATTTCATATTGGTCCTGGGTAGATATATTCATTTTATTTATTCTTTTTCAACGAGTTGAAGTTGTTGGTAAACATTTTTAAGTTCCTTAAGTTGCTCCTTATTCATAACTTCTTCCATCCAACCGGATATTTCAGTTACTTTTCTTTCTAAAACTCCTTTCTCTACAGTATTGGCCGATGTATTTGCTTGCTCTCTATATAAATTTCTAAGGTTATTTAAAGTGGCCATGCCTCCTAACCGCTTCCATGGTAACGAGTCGAATTCAAAGATTATTTTATGCAAATCATTAATCACTTCTTCTGTATTCTCAGGGCCGGTATATAATCCATATAGCAGAAATGATTCATAGAAAGCAAGAATTTCATAATCATTTATTTTGTTCAATCCTTCCCTAAAAAAAGATAATTTCCCGGGTACTTTTTGGTTGGCATAAATCATTCCAATGGTATTTAATATCGCTGGATGACTTTCGGCCTCTAATTTTTCAGCGTAGGAGTATGCCTGGGCATTATTTTTCTTAAATAACACTTGTAACGATGCGGCAATAATGAGATAAGAAGAGTCTGTTTCAATGCCTTTTACAGCTATTTCATCTATTGACTCGTCATCCCAATTCATTAAAACTTCGATAGCCGCAGCGCGAACTTTGCTGTGGGCATCTTTTGAGGCCATATTAACGATGACTGGAATAAGTTCTTCTTTTCTTTCTTCAGGTAAAAGGGTAAGTATTTTTTTTCTAATAGCCCAGAATGAATCATTTAATCCAGGAAGATACATTTCATAAGGGGGCAAAGTAGATTCTTCAGAAAACATATTTATCGCCTCCAATCTATCTATAACAGAAGGAGACAATTTAAATTGATTCAATAAATCCTGGCGTGATTTAATAGCTTTTATTTCAGCTAGTAAAATGCGGTGTGGATCTAATGTTACCCAAGTTGGCGCAGCAGATAATGGGAATACAAATTTTTGCTTTCGTTCGTTAATCGTTATCTTTTCAAAGTGTAAGGAATCTCCCATTTGAATACCAATGGACGTAGGTAAAATAAAAATGGGGAGCATCCTGTCGGGGTTTTGAACTTGCTCTACCGTTACGGAAAGTTGTTTTACGGAGGCATCATATTGATAATCATAATTTAATTCGGGATGACCTTTTTCGAAAAACCATTGATTAAAAAACCAGTTTAAATCTTTTCCAGTTACCTCTTCAAAGGCCAAACGCAAATGGTGTGCTTCTACTGACTGAAAGGAATTTTTGTTTAAATACCTGTTCAAGCCTAAGAAAAAGGCTTCGTCCCCAAGATAATTTCTCAAAACATGTAAAACATTTCCACCTTTATTATAACTGTGGGAATCAAACATCTCTTCATTATCCTTATAATTAAAGTGAATTAAAGGATGAAGATTATAAATACCTTCAGAAATATAGGCTTTCCGCTCACTCATCAAATGGTAATCTGCCTCTTCTCTGCCGTATTTGTGTTCAAACCATAAATATTCGCTGTAATTGGCAAAACCCTCATTTAAAGTGAGGTTCGACCAGCTTTCACAGGTGACCAGGTCGCCAAACCAATGATGAAAGAGCTCATGAGCTACGATTCTTTCATTTTCCTTGTCGTCTATTAATTCGCGGCTTGTCCTTTGAACAAATTCACCAAAAACAGAGGCAGTGGTATTTTCCATAGCCCCGGAAACATAATCCCTTACAACGATTTGTGCATATTTTGACCAGGGATAGGGATAATCTAAGATGTCAGAAAAGAATCCCATCATCTCTTTGGTATGAGGGAAAATATTTTTAGCATGTGCCTTAAAAGCTGGTTCAACATAGTAAGATAATTCTATCTCATTCCAATATTCCTTTACAACAGCATATTCTCCAACGGCTATCATGGTCAAATAGGGTGCATGAGGTTGATCCATAACCCATTTATCGGTCCTGAGTCCATTTTCAAGGGGAATGGATGATATTAGTTTCCCATTGGAAAGGGTTACATAATTTGAATCGACCATTAAGTTGATTTCTTGTGTGGCTCTCTCATTTGGGTGATCTATGGTTGGGTACCATCGGGAATTCCAGTTGGTCTCCCCTTGTGTCCATATCTGTTTTGGTTTACTAACGTCAGTTCCTTTTGGATTGATGAAAAACAAACCTTTATTTGACGTAATAGCCGCACTTCCTCCTGTGGAAGAAGGATTTGCCTCATAAGTAATTAAGATCTTAAAATCTTCATTTCTCGTAAAAGATCTTCCAAGATAAATATGTAGGTGACTTCCCGTATTTTCAAAAGGAATTGGATAGTACTGGTTTTTATTTTGAAGCTGTATTTCCTTTATTTCCAGTTGCTTAGCATCTAAACTGACCATTTGAATAGTGTCAAAATAGGGTTTTAAATGAAGTGTTGCGGAACCCATAACTTTTTCATTTTCCCAGTCAAAGGAGAGGTGAAGTAAAGTATGTAACAAATCAACTTTTCTTTCATTGGAAGCCTGATAAACAGGAAGTACAAAATCTTCCGCTACTTTAAGTGTAGAGGGTTTGTCAGCATTTACTGTGAGGGTATCTAAATCTCTGAGTTCAACAGGTTCAAAAGTAATTGGATTACTTTTTTTGCTTGATATACAAGAGATTAATAGGAAAGTGAGCGTAAAAAATGAAAGAAAACGCATGGTGTTGACTGGTTTTTACCCACGGGAAAGTGCCAGTTTATTCAGGAAATCCGCCAGGTAATTATTAAATTCTACAGGCCTTTCCAACATAGGGGCATGGCCACATTTATCAATAAAGAACAAAGTTGAATTGGGTAACAACTCCTTAAATTTTTCTCCAACGAAAGGAGGGGTTATTGCATCCTGATTTCCCCAAATTAGCAAAGCTGGGGTTTTTATCTGTCCGAGTTTATCAGCCAGATTGTGTCTTAGCGCAGATTTTGCCATTGAAATGGCACGAATGAGTTTTCCACGATCGTTTACCGCCGCAAAAACCTCGTCAATCATAGCATCAGAAGCTGAAGCAGGGTCATAAAAAGTGGATTGAATCTTTTTTCTTATGTATTCTTTGTCTTCACGACGGGGAAAAGTAGTCCCCATCGCTTTTTCATATAAACCAGAACTACCCGTTAAAATAAGAGAAAGTACATGGCTGGGTTCTTTCAGGGCATACAAAATTGAAATATGGCCGCCAAGGGAATTTCCTAAAATATGAAACTTTTGCAACTTTTTGAAAGCAACAAATCCAACCATAAAATCGACTAAACCATCCAGAGATACATGTCGGAGAGGAAGCTCGAAAACAGGCATTATAGGGGCAATCACGTTGTGAGTTTTACCAAAATCCTTGAGGAGATATTGAAAATTATCCAGGGTTCCAAATAAACCGTGTAATAATATTATGGTTTCCCCTTGACCTTTAGTCTCAACAAATTGATATTTTCCTTCAGTAATAATTGGATATTCCATCTAACGCGCAAAACTTGTGGTTAAAAATTTATGGCTTGAAAACCATTATTGAAATCAAATATAAGCGTTTTAATCTATTTTTGATAAGACACCAGAGATAAAGCCAAATTTAGTTTTTTTAAAATCGGCTAAATTCTTTGTTTAATTGTATAATTATTCTTTCTTTTGCATTAGAACAAAAAATTCTAAGTAATTAACACAAAAAATTCCTGAGAGTTTTATCTGGCATTTATGAAATTTTAAAATAGTAATCACATGCGTTTTTTAAACTACCTGCTTATCGTTGCTTTTGCTTTGGGATCTTTTCAGTCTTGTGTTTCAAAAAAGAAATATGATGATTTAGTAACCGGCAAAACAGCATCGGACGCGGCTTTGGCGGACACTCAAAATAAGCTCAAAAAGCTTGAAGAAGATAAGAATGCCCTAGCTGCTCAATTCGAATCTGAAAAGACTCGTATGAATGGTGAAATCGGTTCTATTAAAACAGAATTGAATAACACTAAAAGCCAGATTGCAAAAGTTCAGGAGAAGCTGAATATGACATCTGCAGAATTAGACAAGGTGAAAGCCGAAATTAATGGTGTATTCGCTACTTATGAAGGAAGTGGTTTGAAATTGGAAGAAAGAGATGGTCGTCTTTATGTTATGACTAGCCCGGTAAATTACAAAAGTGGTTCTTACAGGCTAACTCGTGCAGAACGCGACGCAATCAAAGGTTTGGCTGAATCTGTAAAGAAGAATCCAAATTTAAAACTTTTGATTGAAGGTCACACAGACAATGCAAAAGTTAACTCTGGTTCTGCTCTGCAGGACAATTGGCAGCTTTCGACTTTTCGTTCACTTGCTATCGTTCGTGAATTGGTTAAAAATGGTGTAAACCCTAATCAGGTAGCAGCCGTTGGTCGTGGTGAATCAATGCCAAAGTCAGCTAATAGCGACAAAGCAGGGAAAGCAGCTAACCGTCGTTCAGAGGTAGTTGTCGATGTTCCTTTGAAAGGAATTTTAGATGCAGCTAAAAAGAACTAATCCTATATCAGGGATTAAAATTAAAAAAGCCGATGGATAATTCTATCGGCTTTTTTAATTTAATAAATCGGGTGCTATTAACAAAAATGAGGGTATTTTAACACTAAAATGCTCCTCATTTAAAGTGTTTACCATATAATAGATACCTTCCATTTTGCCAAAATTGTTCTGCATAGATGACCAGCTAATATACTGGAAGGTTCCCGAGGGTTTTATAATGGGTTGCTGACCTAAAACGCCCTCTCCCTTTACCTTTTTAATCAAACCATTCCCTTGCATTATTTTCCAGGACCGTTTAAGTAGCCTTATAGGAAACTCACTTTTGTTTTCAATGGTAATCCTGTAAGCGTGAACATATTTACCCTCCACAGGTGCTGAATATTTTTCCTGGTAGAAGGTGTCAACACTAATGATAACTAAAGGTTGGTTGCATCGTGTTTCCATGTATGTTTTAACTGGGTCATAAAATGATTAATAATATTAACTATTTGTTGCTGAGCGTCTTCTAATACGTCATTTACTAAGACAATATCAAAAGAATGGGCGTAACTAATCTCTTGTTCTGCCTTAGAAATTCTCTTCTCAAGACTTTCTTCCGTCTCGGTTAATCGCTTTTTAAGTCTTTCTCTTAAAATATCCAGTGACGGCGTCTTTATAAAAATAGATAGTGCATCGGTGTTAAATTTACTCTTTAAAGCAAGAGCTCCTTTAACATCTACGTCGAATAGTACAATATTTCCTCTCTTCCAAATTTTTGTTAGCTCGGAATATAAGGTGCCATAAAATTGATTGGGATAAACCTCTTCCCATTCAACCAATAAACCTTGTTCCCTAAAGCTAAGAAATTTGTCGGTGGTGACAAAATGATAATCTTTCCCTTCCTCTTCCATTGGTCTTTTAGTCCTTGTGGTGGCAGAAATAGAAAAATTTAATGAGGTGAATTGAGATAAAAGATGTTTTACCAGGGTAGTTTTTCCAGAACCTGATGGTGCCGTAATGATAATTACCGGGCCAATAACCTTTGTTTCGATTAACTCAGAGGACATTGGCTACTTGTTCTTTGATTTTTTCTAATTCATCTTTCATGGAAATTACCAGCTTTTGTATAGCGGCATGATTGGCTTTTGCACCTAAGGTGTTTATCTCACGACCTATTTCCTGAGTAATAAAGCCAAGTTTGCGCCCTTTTGATTTTTCTGGCTTCTCTAATTCTTCCGTAAAATAAGCGCAATTTTGCGATAACCTATGTTTCTCCTCCGTTATATCCATTTTTTCTAAAAAATAGATAATCTCCTGTTCAAACCTGTTTTCATCTATCTTTTCTTTGCCTTCATATTGGGCAAGATTTTCTCTTAATCTGTCTTTCACTCTTTGTATTCGTTCCGGTTCATAACCCGGAACTTTTGAAAGGGAATCTTCAATATGTTGAATCCTATACTTCATATCCGTTTCAATCGAATGCCCTTCTTTTTCCCTATAATCATTTAGTTCTTTGATACAGTCTGTGATGGTAAGTAAAACTTTTGTCCATTCTTCTTCTGAAAATTCCTCCTCGCCGGTGGCTACAACATTGGGCAACCTTAATATAGATTGAAAAAAATCAACTTCGCCTAATCCTAAATTATTTTTTAGTTGGTTCAACTCACGATAGTATTTTTCAAAAAGAACTTTGTTTATTAAGTTTTCTGGCTCGTCGGTTTCACACTGAATATCCAACACCAAATCAACTTTTCCTCTTTCGAATTTCTCGGACAATATTTTTCGTATATCCGCCTCTTTATTTCTGTAGTTTTGTGGTGTTTTTGTGCGTAAATCGAAAATCTTACTGTTGAGAGACCTAATCTCTACAATAATCGTTTTATTCTTCCAAGATAATTTTACTCTACCAAAACCAGTCATTGATAACAACATAAGCGGATATTTACCTTATTAAGAAGGTTGAATGAACGGGCTAAGTTAACAAAAATTAAAGTTAACAGACTAACTAATGGTAAAATGAGTGAATTTGTTTTTACACTTTAATTTAATTTAAAATATTATCACTTTTCTTTAAATAATTGGGAAATTAATACGACCTTTGCCTTTCGATTAAAAATATTTTTTTTTCACAAACCTTTCAAAACCAACAGATATCAATGAGAAAAGCAGATTTGGTAGTTTCCGTTTCTGAGAAGACAGGCGTTCCAAAAGTAGATGTTTTGGTCGCCATGGAGGCTTTCTTTAAAGAAGTTAAGATTTCACTGTCAGAAGGTGAAAATGTTTATATTCGTGGCTTTGGTAGTTTTATTATCAAAAAAAGAGCTAAGAAGATTGGTAGACACATCAAAAGGAATGTTGCTATCGAAATTCCTGAACATTTCATCCCTGCATTCAAGCCAGCAAAGATTTTTGTTGAACAAGTAAAAAGTAATGTAACTTCCTTGCCTTCTGACGAAGGAATCGAAGATTAACCTTTTCTTACGTTTTTTTTTCTCAGCCTCATGTATAGAGTTCAATATCTTGTTTTGTTTTTATCGGTTTTATTACTCCTGACAATGTATGTTGGTTGCGAAACAAAAGCTTCTAACGTTAAAGAAATGACCAAAACAAGGGCTCTTGTCGTTGAAAATACTACGCGTGAAGTGCTGGAAATTTATGCTAAAAAGAAACTTGGTTCTACTGATTTGCTGCTCCTGGAAAATCTAAATAGAGATTTAGATAAAACTACAGAGCTTAGTGAAAAAGCAGAGATTGCTAAAAAACTATCTGCAAAATGGTACGATTTGGGGTTTCCTGCCATCGCTGGGGCTTATGCTGAAATGTTGGCAGAATGGTTTCCAACGCCCGAGGCCTGGTCTATTGCTGGTACAACCTTTGGACAGGCTATTCCCCAAAAAGAAGATGTTAAAGTAAGAGATTTTGCGGCCGCTCACGCAGTAACTGCTTTTGAAAATGCCATATCTCTTGCGCCTGAAGATTGGTCCAACAAGTTAAATCTGGCCCTCGTACTAACAGAAGTCCCTCCCCAGGATAATCCTATGAAAGGGGTTAAAATGCTGTTGGACCTTGATAAAAATTATCCTGATAATGCAAGAATTCTTTTTCATCTTGGGCGTTTAGCCATTCAAACAGGGCAGTTTGAGAAGGCAGTGGTAAGGTTAGAAAAATCTCTTAATCTAGATAATAATCAACCTCAAATTTATTGCTTACTCGAAAAAGCTTATCGTGAAACGTCAAATTCTGATCTGGCTGACAAAGCCTCAGAGAAATGTCGTAATTCAATAAAATAATTTTTAAACTCTAAAAAAAGAATATTATGCCATGTGGAAAAAAGCGTAAAAGACATAAAATAGCTTCTCACAAAAGAAAGAAAAGATTACGTAAGAATCGTCACAAAAAGAAAAAATAGGTAGTCTTTAGCCCTTCTGTTAAGGGTTTATAGGGAATGTATATTTGTTTCCGCTCCCATTTGTGGTTAATTAAGTGAATTATCTATAATTTTTTATGGATAATTTACTTAATTATTAACCTATTTTTGCTTTAACAGAAACATTCCTTTCTGCTATTTTTTCTAAATTATTCTCTTGTGGAAAAAGAACTTGTTATTTCCTCGACTTCAACAGAAGTGGAAATTGCCTTAATTGAAAATGCTCATCTTGTAGAAATTCATTCGCAAAAAGTTAATAATAACTTTTCTGTGGGTGATATCTTTTTAGGGAGCGTTAAAAAATTAATGCCTGGCTTAAATGCTGCTTTTATTGAGATAGGACATAATAAAGATGCTTTTTTGCATTATACCGACCTGGGCCCAAAGCTCAAATCTCTTACCAGATTTACCCAGGCTGCCGTAAGTGGTAGCCAAAATACTCCCACGCTTGATCATTTTACGCTGGATCCGGAAATTGTTAAAACAGGAAGAATTGATCAGGTCCTGGCAAAACGCGACCTCCTCCTCGTTCAGGTTTTAAAAGAGCCTATTTCAACCAAAGGCCCTCGCTTAAGTTGTGAAATTACTATTCCAGGTAGATTTTTAGTTTTAACTCCCTTCTCGGATATCGTTGCCGTTTCTAAAAAAATTGCCAATAACGAAGAGAGAAAAAGACTTAAACTTCTCATAGAAAGTATCAAACCTAAAAACTTTGGTATCATTGTTCGTACCGCCGCAGAAGGTAAATTAGTAGCCGATCTTCATGAAGAATTAGGCTTTATGATGGGTAAATGGAATGATCTATTCTCCTCTCTTCACAAAGGTGCAGCGCCAATGAAATTGCTCAGTGAGCTTGACAAAACATCAAGTATATTAAGAGATCTTCTTAGCGATTCTTTCAATAAAATACTGGTCGATGACAAAGATCTTTATCAGAGTATTCGTAATTATTTAGCTACTATCGCTCCCGATCAGGTAGGTATCGTTCAGCTTTATAAAGGTAATAATCCCATTTTTGAATCAATGGGAATTATTAAACAAATTAAGTCTTCCTTCGGTAAAACTGCCTCCCTTCCCAGTGGTGCCTACCTGGTGATTGAGCATACTGAGGCAATGCATGTCATCGATGTCAATAGTGGTCATAAAATGAGCTCCCAAAATGCCGATGAGGCTATCATGAGGGTTAATGTCGAGGCCGCTGCGGAAATTGCCAGGCAACTTCGCTTAAGAGATATTGGTGGAATTATCATCGTCGATTTTATCGATATGAAAAATTCTGAGTATAAGAAGGACCTGCTCAGTGTCATGCGGGCAGCAATGAAAAAAGATAGAGCGCAACATACTATCTTGCCCTTGAGTAAGTTCGGCTTGATGCAGATTACTCGTCAAAGAGTTCGTCCTGAAGTGAAAATTGATACAACAGAGGTTTGTCCAACTTGTAACGGAACTGGTAAAATCAATCCTTCTATCCTTATAGTGGATGATATTGAACGTGATCTGAATTTTATCTTTCAATCCAGACCTTCAGCTAAAATTACTATCGTCGCGCATCCTTACATTCATGCCTTTCTTAAAATGGGGTGGTATAGTAAACAATTGCAATGGTCCTTCCGTCACATGAAATGGATAAAAATTGCCCCTTCCAATGAACAACATATTTCAGGATATCAATTTTTCGACGAAAATAATGATCAGATTAGACTAAATTCGTAGTTCTTATCAGTTCATCGGACAGCCACATCCTGTTTTGCAAGCATTTATTAAAAGGGAAATGATCACTAACAGTATGGAAACATAATTTATTTTTATTTTTTTCATACCTTAAAGATAATTTAATATCATTTTTACAACAAGTTAATAAATAGCCTTCAATTTTGTTCTTTTAAAAGTTCAAATTTGTACCGCCAATGACAGTCTTTCTAAATAACCAGGCAGCATCAGGAAGTAAATTTTTTCCTGAAATTAATGAACCAGCTATTTTGGTAACTCCTTTAGACTGGGGTTTAGGTCATGCTACTCGGTGTATTCCGATTATTCGCTGTTTGTTAGCTCTAAAACAACCTGTTTTATTGGGAGGTTGTGGGGACTCTCTTAAAGTATTGAGACTCGAATTCCCAGATTTACCATTCATTCTCCTTCCTGAATATAATATGCGTTACCCCAAAGAAAATATGCTTTGGAATGTTGCGCTGAAATTACCTCAGCTTCTTTCTACCTTCGTTAAGGAACAGCAAGTGGTGAGAGCGCTATATAAAAATAATAAGATTAAGGCGGTTATTTCTGATAACAGATACGGTTGTTTTCATCCCGATATTCCTTCTATCCTCGTTACCCATCAGGTTTATCCTATCGTTCCTTTGCCTTCTGTCGAAAAGGGTATTCAAAAATATGTGCAACTTTTAATAAATCAATTTAACGCATGTTGGATTCCCGATATGCCCGAGGCTTCTTCCTCGCTGGCTGGCAAATTGGCTCACCCAATGGTGAAAAATGCGAGATGTATCGGGCCCTTAAGTAGGTTGGCTCCTCAAGAGAATTTAATTACCCCTGCGTTTAAAGCGCTTTTTCTTCTCTCTGGTCCAGAGCCTCAACGAACTTATCTTGAAAATATCATTAAGGAACAAGTAGCCTCTATCGATGGAAATTATGCTTTAGTTCAGGGGCTTCCCAATCAAGTAAATGCAGCTTCCTTTAAAAAGGGCAATTTATCCGTTTTCCCTTACGTTCAAGCTAATGAGTTATCTCTTTTAATAGCAAACAGTGAAATGGTTCTCTGTAGAGCTGGGTATAGTACCCTCATGGATCTTGCCTTTTTTGGGAAGAAAGCCATTTTCGTTCCAACACCAGGGCAAACAGAACAAATCTATTTGGCAGATCAATTACATGAAGCAAATAGAGGTACTACCGTTTCTCAAGATAAATTAATCCTGGAGGAAGCAATAAAAAAAGCGGAAAATACCGTCGGGCTCCCTAAGTATGAACCAAATATTGGGGAGGATTTACTTATGGACGCGGTAAAGGATTTGCTTATTCTTTGTGAGAAATAATCTATTTGTTTATTTCGTTCATAGCCAAACTAATGCCTAAAGAAACAAACTTTTTTATGGCATCTGCACTCTTGGAAATAATTTCATTGAGTTGCTTATTTTCCTCTTCGCTCCATTCGCCCAGAACATAATCAACTTGTATCCCTTTTTGTTCCGGACGACTTATGCCGACTCTTAGCCTCGGATACTCAGTACCGTTTAGCACGGCCTGGATATCTTTAAGCCCATTGTGCCCGCCGTCACTTCCCCGGGGCTTTAAACGAACCGTTCCAAAATCAAAATTCAAATCATCAACAATAACCAATAAATTGTTTTTGTCAATTTTTTCTTTCTGCATCCAGTAATTAACTGCCTTCCCACTTAAATTCATATAAGTGGTAGGTTTTACTAAAATAAGTTGCTTCCCTTTGTACTTTATTCTGGCTATATGCGCCAGTGTTTCATTTTGAAATGAAACACCGGCGGCATTGGCTAGTTCATCTACTATTTTGAAACCAATATTATGCCTGGTTTCAGCATATTCAGCCCCTTTATTTCCAAGGCCAACAATTAAATACTTCATGAAGTAAAAATTAAACAGCTACATTGTGCTCTCTTAAAGCATCATTTAGGGATACTTTTTTATCTGTAGATTCTTTCCGTTTTCCAATGATTAACGCCGCGGGAACCTGATATGATCCAGCTGGGAATGTTTTCGTGTAACTACCTGGAATGACTACTGATCCAGGAGGAACGTATCCTTTGTGAGTGATTGGTTCTGTACCAGTTACATCTATTATGTGCGTACTTTTGGTTAAAACCACATTAGCTCCCAAAACAGCTTCTTTTCCTACCCTTACCCCCTCAACAACAATACATCGGGAGCCAATAAAACAATCGTCTTCAATGATAGTAGGTGTTGCTTGAAGAGGTTCAAGGACGCCTCCAATACCAACACCACCACTTAAATGCACGTTTCTGCCAATTTGGGCGCATGAACCTACCGTTGCCCAGGTATCAACCATCGTACCGCTTCCAACCCATGCTCCAATATTTACATAAGAAGGCATTAAGATTACCCCTCTTTCTAAAAAGGAACCATGTCTGGCAATCGCATGCGGAACTACCCGAACTCCCTGGGAAGCATATCCTTTCTTTAGGGGAATTTTGTCGTGAAACTCAAAGGGGCCAACTTCTATCGTTTCCATTTCACTAATGGGAAAATAAAGTACCACCGCTTTTTTTATCCATTCATGGACTTGCCAATTTCCTGATTCGTCAGGCTCGGCAACACGCAATTTGCCCTTATCCAGTTGTTCGATAACTGAGAAAATAGCCTCTTTTGTGCCGCTTTCTTTTAAAAGCTCCCTGTTATCCCAGGCAGATTCAATGATTTGCTTCTCGTTAAGCATTATTTATTTGTTTGGGTATTAATTAAAATTCTAATCTAGCTAAACGAAGTCTTCCCCGCCTTTCACTAGGTATGATGATACGCTGGGCATTGACCTGTAAGGCATCTTTGAATCGAAGTCTTATCTTCTGATTTTCAGTACTTAAAATGCTTTTTCGTTCCGATTTTCCATCCCCTCTTAATAAGTATTCACTGATCGTGTTCTCATATTTTATCTCATCGTTAAAAAGAAGATGTAGTTTTTCAGGCGTCCGAAATATGAAAAATGAGGAAAATGCCCCCATGTCATCCTGTGAATATTGTTTCTTATACAGTATGGACTGCCAATGAAATTCCCCGTTAGGATTAATAGCTATGATGAAAATATCATTGTAATAATAATCTATTATGCTTCGGCTGAAATTATCATACATCATCCGATTCATATTATTAATCCGCCGCTCCATATCCTGCGATTCTTCTCCTATAATTAAAAGACCCCCGTCTTGTCTTAAAATAAGATCAACAATGTTGATATTCATTATGCCCCGGTTATTTCTCGAATCTTTACCCTCTAAATCTGACACAAACCGGTCGTTGAATGCCTGTAATTTTGCCTTTTCTAAATTTCCCTCAGGACTAAGATTTACAAGAAAATATCCCTCTGCTTTTTCAGGATTCCTATTATAATAGAAGCCTGAAGCAATTAATTTTTTATTTAGATTATCGAATATGAAGCGTGCATCATACACTACTTTTTCTCCTAAATGTATCGTTGAAATTTTAGGTCCAAATTGTCCTTTACCATAAATGATTAACCTGAAATGACCCTCCTCCCTTCTTTGTTTATATACACTCTCCTGGATAAAAGAATACATATTCCCTTCGTTGTCAATAGTTACTGACATTGGATTGTCAAAATTACTGTAGCTGTCAATGACTATTCGCTTCTCCCATAATAAGTCCATGGTCTCATTGTCTAGCACAAAAGCGTGTAGCTCGTTTCCTTTGTCAATCGCATAAAATAAAACCTTATTCCTGTCCTCCGATACTACCATTTCATATTCTGGAAAGAAGACAATAAATCCCATATTAATTAATGTAACTGAGTCTTTCAGATTAGCTGACGCATCATATCTATGTGCACGTAAATACGTATCTCCTTGTTGCCTGACTTGATAGATTAAGGTGAAATCACTCTCCCTGACGTTGTAGCCCATGATGCCGATCTGCTTCTTCTCGAAATTTAACTCCTTTGTCCAGGAATTTCTCATCTGTTCATCAAAGCCCGAAATTTCATATTTCAGGCCAATGGTACTCATCATTAATGCGTTACCCTTTATTTCTCCTAAAATATCGTACTTAACCTCACTTCGCAAGGGAATTTCGTCAGAAACTATCAGCTTCTGCCCAAATCCATAGAAATAAATCAATGTTCCAATAAAAGTCGCTATCCATTTCATATTCATAAATATAACTTTTTTCGACGTAATTATTTCCGCCAAAGGAAACGGTTTATTTAAATAAGTAACTTTATCCTATTATTGTTCAGATAAACATCAAATTGTATGAAAATCTTTCCCGCTTTATTTATTTTTTGTTCTCTTTGGTTCGCTTCTATAGCTGAAAATAGTCCAACCTGGTTGAGATATTCAGCTATTTCACCCGATGGCAATTCAATCGTTTTTACCTATAAAGGTGATCTTTGGCTTGTTCCAACCCAGGGAGGCGAAGCAGTGCCTCTTACCTTTCACGAGGCGCACGACTTCATGCCAGTGTGGTCAAATGATAGCAAAACTATCGCCTTTTCGTCTGACAGATTTGGTAATTTTGATATTTTTACCGTTTCTGTAAACGGAGGTACACCAAAAAGGTTAACCTACCATTCCGCTCCGGATTATCCTTATGAGTTTACAACCGATAATAAATTTATTGTTTTTGGTTCCGCTCAAAAGGATCTGGCTGAAAATCGCCAGTTTCCTACAGCCTCCCAACCGGAGGTGTATAAAGTACCTTTGACCGGCGGGCAAGTTCAGCAAGTTTGGACTACCCCGGCTGAAGATATTTCTATCCATAAAAATGGAAATCTTTGGGTTTATCACGATAAAAAAGGGGGAGAAAATGCATGGAGGAAACACCACGTTTCTTCTATAGCCAGAGATTTGTGGCTTTTTAATCAACAACTGAATAAACATACTAAATTAACGGCTTTTCCTGGGGAAGACAGAAATCCTGTCTTTTCAGCAGACGGTAAATCGGTGTTTTATTTAAGTGAACAGTTTGGTTCTTTCAATGTCTGTAAATTAACTTTAGATAATCCTTCAAAAGTTGTGCAGGTTACTAAATTTGCTAAACATCCTGTTCGCTTCCTCACTCAATCCGATGCGGGAATACTTTGTTTTAGTTTTGACGGTAGTATCTACACTTTGAAAGATGGGGGTACTCCAAAATTAGTGGATGTTAAAATCTCAAATGAAAATAGAAAAAATAATGAGCAAATTCTCTCCGTTAAAGGTGGTGTGCGTGGTATGGCAGTTTCTCCCGACGGAAAGGAAGTAGCTTATATCTATCGCGGTGAAGTGTTTGTTTCCTCTGTGGACGGGGGTATGACAAAACAAATAACAAAAACACCCGAACAAGAGGTCTCTGTTAGCTTCTCTCCCGACGGAAAGTCACTGGTTTATGCTTCTGAAAGAGGTAACCGCTGGCAAATTTTTGAATCTTCCAGGATTCGCGAAGAAGAACTTTATTTCTCTTCTTCTACCTTGCTTTCTGAAAAAATTCTTTTTACAAATGCAAATAATTGCTACCAACCCTTATTTTCCCCAAATGGCAAAGAATTGGCATTTATTGAAAATAGAATGACTTTGAAAATTTGGAATAAGGAAAGTGGCCAGTTTAGAACTATCCTAGGACAAGACCATCTCTTTGCTATGGGCGAAAATGACCAGTATTTTGCCTGGAGTCCCGATAATAAATGGCTGATCTTTGATTATAGCCTGCCTGGTTCCGCCGTTGGGGAAATTGGATTAGTTGCCGCAGATGGTAAATCAAAACCCATTAATATCACAGAAAGTGGCTTCCAGGATTTTAACGCCAAATTTGCGCTCGGTGGGGAGGCTATCTTTTGGTTTAGTAATAGAGATGGTTTAAAATCAGTCGCTCAAAGTGGGAATAGTCAGTTGGATATATATGCTATTTATCTTACAAAAGAGGCTTTTGATAAATATAATTTGTCTAAAGAGGAATTTGCATTGGCTAAAGAAATGTCCGATAAGAAATCGAAAAGAGATTCCACTGCAAAAAAAGATTCCTTGAATCTACTGAAAATTGATTGGGAAAATATAGCGAGTCGTAAAGTGAAATGGACCTTAAACTCTACCTCCATCTCTGACGCTGTCGTTAGTAAGGACGGAGAAACCTTGTTTTACTTAGCAAGGTATGAAAAGGGTTTTAATCTTTGGTCCCTAAATCTTAGAACTAAAGAATCAAAAATTATCTCAAACCTTAATGCTTCCAGTGGAAATTTAACCTGGGATAAGGATTTTAAAAATATTTTCTTAAATGCCTCAGGGGGCATAATGAAAATTAATCCTGAATCTGGTAAACAGGAATCTGTCTCCATTCAGGGAGAAATGGTTCTGGATGTGGCCGCTGAGAGATTATACATGTTTCACCATGTTTGTAGAAAAACGGAAAGTACTTTTTACACCCAGTCTTTTCATGGCGTTCCCTGGAATGATTATAAAACAGATTATTTAAAGCATCTTCCACATATCTCTAATGGACATGAATTTGCAGAGCTACTCTCAGAATTATTGGGCGAATTGAATATCTCTCACAGTGGAGCAAGATATTCAAATGCCACCCCGCAAGATGACGAAACTGCTTCTTTTGGTGTATTCTTTGATCCTTCTTTTACGGGAAATGGTTGGAAAATTAAAGAAATAATCGTCGGCGGTCCTTTAGATAAGGCTGCCCTGAAAATTGGACCCGGTGCCGTCATTACCAGTATTGACGGTCTTCTTTTCGATAAAAATCAGGATCTGGCCGCTTTTCTAAATAGAAAGGCTGGTAAAAATGTACTTATTTCAGTGCAAGATTCCGGGAAGTCAGTGGATATGGTGGTGCAACCCATCAGCCTGGCAGAAGAAAGTCGTCTGCTTTACAAAAGATGGGTGAAGAAAAATCAAGATGAGGTAGATAGATTGTCTTCTGGTCAGCTAGGTTATATTCATATTCCTGGAATGAGTGACGGTGCGTATAGAACGGTCTTTGAGGAAACGATGGGTAAATTTTTTAATAAAAAAGCGCTGGTAGTAGATACCCGATTCAATGGCGGTGGTGATTTAGTAGCCGATTTGGCGACTTTCTTTTCAGGGAAAAAATTTATGGATTATGCCGTCGATAATAGAAGCGCTGGTTTCGAACCTAACTTTAGATGGACTAAACCTATCATCTCACTGGCAAATGAGGCTAATTATTCCGATGGTCACTGTTATGCCTATATGATTAAAGAATTAAATCTTGGTAAATTAGTGGGGCAACCTATTCCCGGCACTTGTACTTTCGCTGGTTGGGAAGTCCTGCAGGATAATGCCATCCGCTGGGGTGTTCCTTCTTTGGGTGTAAAAGGTACGGATGGGAAGTATCTGGAAAATGCTCAGACTTATCCAGATGTTACCGTTTGGAACGATTTTGATAAAATTTCAACAGGGAAAGATCAGCAATTAGAAGAGGCTATTCGCTTGCTTTTAGCTGAGTTAAAGTAATGTAAAGGGTTGTCCTCCAGGGTAAAAGACTAATTTGGAATGATCTTTTGCCATGGAGGACAACATTTTTATAAACAACAACGATTTATTTCTTTTTACTTATCTGAACAGAATATCGAAGGTTGATGAGGTAATCAGCAAAGGCAGCGTCTCCGTTCCTAAATTGACCTGTTAGTTTAGTTGTCTCGATGTCGGTAACACTTTGTGGCCTGCTTCTTCTCACCGCAATAGGCACACTTAACTGAATATTCGTACCTCCTTTCATATAATTTATTCCCGGCTCAAGAGAAATGATGTTTCCAGGTCTCCTGAATCCTAAACTTCCGCCGAGTACATCTCTAACGGGAACGCCCTCATATCGTGCACCAATAATGCCGGAAACCCCCTTTTGATTACTACCCGTCATGAGCCCTGCCCGAAAACTATATTGATCGGTTACTGACATGATTGATTCATTTTTTAATATCGGGTTTAACGTTTCTCTAAAAGTACGAACGCCATTCATCTCTCTTGGATTTGAAAGATAATAACCAGTAATATAACCAGTTATACCCGAAAAGATGGATTGGTAATATTGAAAATCTAAGGAAATCCCAAAGCCTCCATCTCCTGGTTGTATAGATTGATCCACAGGACGAACCTCGGAACCTCCATTCGGCCCGACATTGTAAAACAGATCCAATGCCTGGTAATTTCCCGTCGGTAGCTTTATAGAAAAACCAGCCGCTAAGGCATGCTTTTTTCTTCCCGGTGCCACTAACCAATAGCCAAGACCCGTCCGAATATCTCCCAAACCTCTGGAAAAGGTAGTTATTCTCTCTTTTCGACCATGTTCGTATAAAGAAGAACGGGTGTTAATTACAAATGGAATATCACTGGTGAAGAATAGTCTTTCTGTTAAACCATATTGTACACCTATATTAAACGCAGTAGTGTGATTAATAACCTCCGTTCCATTCGCTACTCTGTCGGCCTCTTCTTCCAATCCTTTGAAATGACGAAACGATTTAAAATAGCGAAAATCTCCGGAAATATTCCATGCTCCTTTTAAGCCGGCCTCAGCATGGCTGTTAGGATTTAAACATGACCCAACGCCTCTTATGGCAACACATCCCTGACCTTGTAAGGAAAAGTTCGTAAGGATTATTGAAAAAATTAAGATAAGATGTAATTTCATTTTCAAAGGTGATTTTATATAACAAAGTTCGGTTTTGTATCCGGATATTGAGGCTAATGAAAAACGATTAAAAGCGAATGATAGGTTAATGTTTCTTCGCACTAACTCTTTTGTATTATTTTACATCACTAATAATTTTAACGCATCTTAAATAAAGGTTCCTTGAAACGTTTTTATTTCGGTTTAATTTTGTTTAGCCTGATTGGTTTAGGTGTAGTCCAATATAGGTTTTTTATACTCAGTTTGCAATTAGCTAATGCCAGATATTCTATTCAATTAAATGAAACTTTGGGATTGGTCGGTAAGTATTTATATTTAGAAACGCCTCTGACCACGCTGGTTTCCTCAAGCTTTAAAGGAAAAACAGCTAATTATGAACCAAATAAAATGTATGATAATGCAGCGGCGATCCAATTAGAGCAGTTTTTAAGAAAACGATTTGAAAAGGTCGGGGTAAAGGTTGATTTCGCCTTCGCATTGTTTAATACGCAGGACAATGTGGTCTTGCTCAAATCATCAAATTATGCAAAAAATATCACTCCTGATTTTTCAGAACCTCTGGACGGCTTCTTACCTTATCAATGTAATTGCTCTCTAAGCCTTTATATTCAAAATAAAAATCTGGTTCAATATTTTTTAGCTGAATCAAAAAATATTTATCTCCCCGCATTAATCTTGATTTTCTTCCTATTGATTGGCGGAATTGGTGCCTTCGTGGTCTATGAAAAAGTGCAATTTCAGGCAAAATCAAAACAAGATTTTTACAACTTCCTGACTCATGAATTAAAAACACCCGTTTTTACTATGTCTATTGCCTCTAAAATGTTAGAAAACTATAACCTAAATGAAAAAGCCTTAGAAGCAGTTCATATTATTAAAACTGAAAATAATAAACTTAAAATTCAAATTGAGAGAATTTTGGAAATGGTGGTCGCTGATAAATCTATGCCTCAATTGGAAAAAGTTAATATCGATCTATCCCCATTTTTCGTAAGCCTGGCAAATGATTTTTCTACCCAGATAAGCCAGGATTCATCCATCCGTTTTACTCAACAGATAGAAATATTTTCTCGTTCCATTTTAGCAGATAAACACTTTTTACAGAACGTTTTTATGAACCTGCTGGAAAATGCAAAAAAATTTAAAACAGGTACAGTGAATATTCAGCTTATCGTAAAACATGTTAATGATGAAGTTTTTATTGATATAATTGATGATGGGTGGGGTATTGAAAATAAATTCCAAAAGTTGATTTTTAAACCTTTTTTTAGAATAAAACAGTCAGCAAATGTTCAAGGCTACGGCCTGGGTCTGAGTTATGTTAAAAAAATGATTAAGTTTCATCAAGGTAAATTAATTTTGCATTCAACGGTTGGAAAGGGGAGTAAATTCACAGTAATATTACCTTTAATTAAAGACTAACTATATGATTTATAAAGTCTTATTAGTTGAAGATAATGAAAATTTAGGCTATATGCTGAAGGAATACCTGGCTATGAAAAACTTTCATATAGACTGGGTTACTTCAGGAAGTTCAGCTAAAATTTTTCTGAAAAGCAATAAACCAAATTTAATTATTCTCGATGTCGGTCTTCCCGATATAGATGGTTTTCAATTGGCTCAATGGATAAAAACGGAGTGCCCTTCTTTGCCTTTCCTATTCCTTACCGCCAGGGTGTTGAAAATTGATGTTTTAAAAGGTTTTAATTTAGGAGCGGAAGATTATATAAAAAAACCTATTGATGAGGAAGAATTAGTGATGAGAATGATGGCTATTTTAAATAGAACAAGCAAAGAACCTGTAATTCCAACGTCCAATCTAAACATTGGACGGTATCATTTTAATAAAAACACAAGAATTTTATCTTCCCCAAACGGAGAGAGAAGGTTGACGGCCATGGAATCAAAACTATTGGTTATGCTGTCCCAAAAGTTGAATCAAGTGGTGGAAAGATCCCTTTTGTTAAATGAAATCTGGGGAAATGATGACTATTTTTCAAGAAAAAGTATGGATGTCTTCATTTCCCGTTTACGTAAATATTTAGCTGAAGACCAAAATATTAAACTCTTAAATGTTCATAATACTGGTTTTATTTTGAACGTCGAAACTGAAATGATTTAATAATCCAGTAAATTCTTTTGTTGAAAATACCGTATGATTCGATACATTAGCAATCCGGCAGGCCCAAACATAAAGGTAAATAGAAAACAAGGGACTAAAAACACGTGTTTTATATTTGCTTTTTGGCCGTTGTCCAATATATAAAGTCCTACCATGAGATCAAAAGCTAAATAGTGAATCCACCCAAGTAAAACTGCTTGCTCGCTTTGAAATAAAGTCATTAATCCTTGTAAAGTGCTGAATTCTTTAAAATCGTCCATCTTGAAAGTAGAAAATACCATCCAGGCGTAAACCACCGATAATAGAAAAATGGTAAAGCCAAAGACGATTCTTCTGGTATATTTCATATTTGGCAAAAATATAATAAATAACCAGGTGAGTAAGGCAAGTAAATTGACTGATTGGAAGGCTTGGGTATAATTCATTTTTCAGAGGTTTTGTTGTTTAAATAGGATTGATAATATTCAAATACTTGGTTGTCGCCCATTCCAAGGTCTGGGAAGAAATTGGAAAATGCCTTGAATAGTTCCTGAAAATTATCAATGCCGCCCTGGATTAATTCTTCTACTTTTTGCTGGGCTATTCCTTTTCCTTCTTTAGGAAATAAGGCAATCCACATATCTATAGATTCTCTAATCATCGGAAATCCTTCCGTGTTAAAGACATTTAAGTTACTTAATCCTTCAATGTCCACATTTTTGCACAGATTCCATAAGGTTATGGCCATTTTGATTTCTTCTTCTTTCAAATATACAGGTTCATACTGAGCGTTCGCTAAAAAAGTGACGGGATAATGCCCAAATGTTTCTTCGGAAGGGTAAACTGGTGGATAAATGATACCTATTTTTGATGCTATTTTTTTTTGACTAATAAAATCAAGCAAAAACCAAAGATTTATTTGACAAAACAAATCGGTGCCAAACCAAAATAGAATGGTGTCCTCCTTTTTCGCCTTAGTAAGATTATCTAGGGGTACAACGGTCTTTTTCTTATAATCGTTCAAGGAAACTTTCCAAAAATCAGCGCGTATTTTCCAAAATTCCTCTAAGAATAGATTAGTTCCCAGAGGTCCATTTAGAAGTGCTTCATTCATGACCACCTTTTCTCCCTTTATTTGCGGGGGAAATTTATCATACAAGCACATCCCATTTAGGATATGATATTCCATATTATCTTTTTATGGTTTTTTCATAAAGGTCAATCCAATCGGAAGGGCTCATTTTCTCAATCAGTTCTCCAATGAGTGCATAAGGTATTTGTTTTTTTAATCGAACGCAGCTCTTGCCCATATCTAATTTGGACGTTGCATGTTTTGGATATTCTGCTTGAAACCACTGAAGTAATGACGGGTCAGCATATAGACCAAAATGATAAAAACCAATAAAATTTTTCTGAATGCCAATATTTAAAAAAGGTAATGGCAAATGTGGTGTAGAATGATAACCTGCCGGGTACATTGATTTAGGAACTACGTAGCCAATCATGTCATAAATGATGCATTCCTCAAATCCTTCAGGTAAATGTTGAAGAATGGTTTCCCTTAATTTTATAAAGGAGGCTCTTTTTTCAATAGGAATTAATGATGTATATTCTTCCGGATGATTTGAAACAATTTTCATTTCCCTGAGATTTTTTTTACCGTGAACCGCAAGCCTTAATTTTTGTTTACAAGATAAAAATATTAAAATGAAAAAATCATTGCTCCTGCTTTTCGGCGTCTTTTTAATTACTTTTAATAGTTGTGCCCAAAATGTAGGTAAAAAAGAGAAACAAAGAGAAAAATCTCCAACAGGAGTAATGAGAATCAGTGATTATATAAAAGGTAAAAATCTGGATAACTTTAGCGTAGCTACGTTTGCCGGAGGTTGCTTTTGGTGCACAGAAGCTTCATTCGACAGACTTAATGGCGTGGCAGCTGTGATAAGTGGGTACACTGGAGGTACGTTGGATTATCCAACTTATGAGGAAGTATGTGCGGAAAATACCGGTCACGCTGAAGCGGTAAATATTTATTTCGATCCTGCCATTATTTCTTTTGAAAACTTATTAAAAGTTTTTTTTGTAGCTCATGATCCAACTACACTAAACAGACAAGGACCCGATAGAGGCGAAAGTTATCGCTCTGCTATATTTTATCATGGATTAGCACAAAAAGAGGCTGCAGAAAAATATATTAATGAACTTACAGCAACTAAAAGTTTCTTTTCACCTATTGTAACTCAAGTGACAGAGGCTAAAGAATTTTGGGCGGCTGAGGAATATCATCAAAATTATTATCCCCAAAATCCTTATCAACCTTATATTCTAAGTGTGTCTAAACCAAAAGTGGAAAAGGTTGAAAAAACCTTTTCCACTTGGCTCAAAGATAAAAGGAGCAATTAATAGGTATCGCCTAATGCAAATACAACAGGGCGTTTCATCCATCCTCCACGGGTAAAATCAGGGAATGGTTGAGGCGCGCTACCCGCAGCGATAGATTGTTCCGATAATGGCGTGATGGCCATCCATACTGCCGCATCGTACACATCAATTGGGGCTGGTTCGTTGACTTTGGCTGCTTCTACAAAAGCGTGAAGTAGGAAAAAATCCATTCCTCCGTGCCCGGCACCCGTAGCTTGTGCTTCGTATTTTTTCCAAAGGGGATGATCGTACTTAGCTAAATAGGTTTCCGCAGCATCCCATTGGTGTGGTTTGGCACTAACGCCCTCTATATACAATGATTTGTTGACGTCCATCCATATTCCTTTGGTTCCTTGAACGCGGAATCCTAAAGAATACGGTCTGGGTAAATTCGTATCGTGGTAAAGAGTGACCGTTTCGCCATTTGCCGTTTTGATAAGGGTAGTAACTACATCGCCTAAGGCAAATTCAACTTTTGCGTTTGGATGATTTCCTCCTCCTTTTGGATGATTTACAACATAATCATGTAATCCCATCGCCTTAGACGATATGGAAGTCAGATAAAGGAAGCGATTTCCCCTATTTATATTAAGATAATTAGCGACAGGGCCAACGCCATGCGTCGGATAAAGATCTCCGTTTCGGCTGACAGAATGTTGAGTCCTCCATTTAGCTTCGCTAAAGGCATTTTCGCCAAATTCTACGCCATTATGTGGAGCTGTTGCTGCATTAAATTTTACATTTCTCAGGTCGTGCTGATACCCACCTTCCAGATGGATTAAATCGCCGAACATGCCCTGACGAACCATGTTTAAAACGGCCATCACGTCACGTCGGTAGCAAACATTTTCAAGGAAAAATAAGTGGGTTCCCGTTTCTTCGTGGACATGAACCATTTCCCAACATTCTTCTACAGAAAAGGCTCCGCATACCTCAACGCCCGTATATTTACCTGCTTTCATGGCCGCTACGGCCATTTTTGAATGCCATTCCCAGGGTGTTGCAATAATTACAGCATCCAATGGGGCCTTCTTTAGCATATTCAAATAATCATATTCCCCTTTATCATACACCTCAACGGGTTTTCCTCCTTTCTTCTCTATCAGTGATTTAGTCCGTTTTATCATGTCAGGATCAATATCAGCAATAGCCGTTACCACGCAATCCTTTCTATCTAAGGCAAGGCTTAAATGTCCCTGACCTCGCAAACCCACGCCTATAAATCCAATACGCAGGGGATTTGCTTCGCTCTTCATGCTATTTCTTAATGTTGATTCCGCCGTAGCATCACCTGGGGTAGAACCTTTTAAAACACCACCTAAAGTTAATGCTGCTCCTGTGGCAGCAGCCCCACGCAAAAATGCGCGGCGATTCCATTTTTCGCTCATTTGTTTGTTGATTTATCCTTAATCAACAAAATACGATAAGTTTTTTATTTAACATTATCAATCAGCGTGTTTTTTATGAAAGAAGGGGAAGGTTAAAAATATTAAATTGTTTCCAGCCATGGATCATGCAACTAAATCAGGTTTGGAGTTTATGTTTTTTCGACGATGGATTTTGTATCGTGGGGTTCTGAATCACGGATTCGTAGAGACGCGATGCCTCGCGTCTTCTCTCCGATAGGTTTTGGTTTTAAAATTTGCCCCTAAAACGGTTCTGAATCACGGATTCGTAGAGACGCGATGCCTCGCGTCTTCTCCCCGATAGGTTTTGGTTTAAAATTTGCCCCTAAAACGTTTCTAAATCACGGATTCGTAGAGACGCGATGCCTCGCGTCTTCTCTCCGATAGGTTTTGG
>JAFMBH010000128.1 GCA_017858735.1 Bacteroidota bacterium | reverse complement strand
CTAGTTGATAAAACTTAGTTTTTTGTGCAAGTTCTTTGCATCCTTTAATACTGGCATATAGCATAACCACTAAATGATGATAGGTTGTAAATTTTTTAACATACCGCTCTGCCTCATGTTTTTTGGCTATTTGTTTAATTTCGTTCTTGTCAATAAAATTTAACAGCTGATTAAATATCGGCTGTCCGCTAAAATTCATATTTTTACCCATGTCTTTCTTTTTTGTGTGGTAACTCAAAAGTAGACATTACCGGGGGCAATTCAATAATTGTCCCCCCGGTTTTTTAAAATGTTTACCGGACAACAGTGATTTAAAATACATAAAAATAGTACCTATATGATTAAGTCGTTTTTGAGTGTTTTCATCTTAACTATTTTTTCTACAATTTTACATGCGCAATCAATAGATCAACTTATTAAAAAATTTGACAAATCAATTGATAGCCTTCATGCAATACATGAGTTCAATGGCAATATTCTTCTTGTAAAAAATGGGGTAATGCTTTACGAAAAAAGTATTGGGTTTACAGATAGCAAAACCAATCAAAAACTTACATTATCATCCTCATTCAATCTTGCATCCATATCAAAAACATTCACATCTTCATTGATACTGATGCATGTACAAGAAGGAAAATTGAAAATAGATGATCAAGTAAATAAGTATCTTCCTGAATTCCCATACAAAGACATCACTATAAGACATTTATTGAATCATACGCATGGGATGATTGAATACTTTGATTGGATCAATGATACGCTTAAAATAAAAGATACAATTGGGAATGACCAACTATTAGTACTTCTAGCAAAGTATAAACCTGCTTTAAATTCAGTGCCAGGAGAAAAATTTAACTATTGCAATACGGGATATGCTTTGCTATCTGAAGTACTTGAAACAATAAGTGATATGCCTTATACTGTATTATTAAAATCAAAAATCACAAAGCCACTGAAACTTGAAAACACCTATGTGCAAACGGTAAAGATGCCTAACTCGCCAAAAAACAGGGTGTATGGTATGAAATTTAAAGATGGTCGTTGGAATGCATTTGATCTTACCACGCTCGATGAATTTGTTGGAGATGGAAATATTTATTCTACCATATATGATTTACAAAAATGGGATCAAGCATTGAGAAATGGCAAAGTGCTTAGGCAAGAAATTTTACAAGAAGCTTATACACCTTCGGTTGTTATAGAAAAACCAAAGATGGTGTATGGTCTTGGATGGATCATTAATGAGCCAGGAAAAAAAGTTTCTCATTCTGGAAGCTGGAATGGATTTAAAAATAACATGGTGCGTGATTTAAAAAATGGATATACACTAATATCACTGAGTAATGGAACAGCAGGAGTAGCTTCTTACAAACTACTTGACCAATTTGAAAAAGCAATTAGTAATTTGACCCAATAATTTAAAAGCCATTTTAAAACATAGACTTAAATGAAAAAAACTATTTTATTTTTAATGTTCTTGCCATTATTATCCATGGCGCAGCAATTTAAATCTGATCCAGTAGAAAATGGGGTTCGAATAAAATTTAATTCTCGGATCATGGGCGAGGAAAGAACAATCTGGATAAGGGTTCCAGCCTCCTATAATGAAGCATCCAGTTCCACTCAAACCTATCCTGTAGTGTATGTATTAGATGGAAAGTCGGCATTTTTTCCAGTGACTGGTGTTGTGAGTTTTATGAGCGAGAAAGACCATGTAAATTATCAAATTCCAGAAATGATTATAGTAGGTGTGGATACCGAAAATAGATTTCGTGACCTAACGCCTAATGCATCAACAAGACAACCAAATGGAGAAGAAGCAAAAACACCAGAACAAAAACTCATGATGCAAGGCAGTGGTGGTGGTGAAAAATTTTTAAAATTCTTGAGGGAAGAAGTATTTACATACATTGAAAAAAAATATAGAACAAACCCATTTCGTATATATGTAGGACATTCACTCGGAGGCTTGACTGCTACTTATACTTTTTTAAAACATCCTGAATTGTTCAATGCGACGATCTCAATTGACCCAAGCTTATGGTGGGATGGCGCAAAATATGTCAACGATGCACCAGCATTACTAAAAAATTTACCTGCAGATAAAATGCGCAAGTACTATGTAAGTGTGATTGATTCCATTAGCTACGGGGGACGTCTTCAATTTCATACGAATGCTATTTTTAATATCGGTAAAGCCATGGGCGCCGTCAATTCAAAAAACCTGCAATACAAAGTAGATTATATACCCAACACAGATCATTCCTCTATACCAATGTTAAGTTGGTATAATGGACTGCTGTACATTTTTGATGGCTACCATAAAAGTCATTTTGATTACATGAAAGACCCCGACTTAATTGAGTCTCATTTTAAAGAGATTGAGACAAAAATTGGTCTAAAAATGAACCCGCCACAAGATATCTTTGAAATTCTTGTGCATTATCTTACTTCGCCTGACAGGTACCCTGATCCAGTGAAAGCAAGAAAAGTATTGAATATGTCATTGAAATATTATCCTGAATCTTCTTACTTTAAAGATAAACTTAAAGCACTTGATACTAAATCATAAAATATGAAGCAATCCCTTTTTATAATTCTTTACTCCGGAATGAGTGGTTCACTTTACGGTTCTTCGTCACTTTTGGTGAATACATTAATTTTATTAAGCTCATATTCTATTTCAATCACACCCATTTCAATGAAGATTCCTGTTAAAATTAGCCGGTTCTTGATCATTCCTATTTTTCTAATTAAAACAAAATAAGAAATTTTCACCAAAAGTGACGAAGAACCCAATTTACCCCTGAATACTCATCTTACAGAAAATCCATGCCAATGGTGATAATTAAATCTAGTTACATGACTATTCCCAAAATAAAATTCTCGATTCCAAGAATAATCATTTCTTTCTTCAGTTAAACTCCAAAAAATTTCATTGGTTTTCAACCCATTAAAACCACTTGGTGTCCTGCATCCACCAGGAAGCGCCGAGAAACTACTTTCGTTCCAATTATCTCCATTTTTAGACCAACCTTCTTTTGATTTCAATTTTCCTCCTGCAGAATCTTCCCCACCAAGATAATCAATCAATTTAGACCATTCCAAATCACTTGGTACATGCCAACCAACAGGAGCAATTCCACGCGAATCTGAAACTGCATACCAGTTATAGAGCTTACCGTATAAGCTACCATTTTTTAATTCATTATCATAATAACACCACGCAGGTTTTTTATTTACCTCTGCTAGTTTCCATTCTTCATCAGTTTTTGCATGTAGAATTAAATCCCCATTTCGAAAATGGCTAATATCTA
Organism: Bacteroidota bacterium; assembly: GCA_017858735.1. Lineage (GTDB taxonomy): Bacteria > Bacteroidota > Bacteroidia > Chitinophagales > Saprospiraceae > BJGN01. The sequence continues at coordinate 4,660 of JAFMBH010000128.1, read as the reverse complement.
AATTGGCAATCATCCACTCTTGATTATTAATTTTAATACTTTTAATAATGAAATTTTTGGTTTCAACTTCATCAAAACAACTTGAAGCAACCAATAATATTATGCTTGTAAATAATGTTTTTAAAGCCTAATTATTTGAAAGTGATTAAAATTTGACATTAATATATTCATATTCTTTAAATATTCAAGAAAAGAAAGTTAATAAAAATTTAAATGCCAACCTATTTTAATAAGACATGTTTAAGCCTTAATTAAAATCATTGTTTCATTAATTTCTGCATAATCCCTTTATTGAATGGCTCCTGAATATTTATATATGAGTCTAAAAAAATCACTCCCCAAACACCGCTTTTTGTAATAACATCTGGCTATTACTATAAAAAGGTGCATCCGTTTTACCATAGATACTTTGGGGAATGGTTAGCATTTCATTCATATTTTCCATTGGTACTAAAACTGTTTTTGCTCCGTTTTCTGAAAGCAAGGTTACTTTGTCAGCAAAGTTCATTGCTCTTTCTATCGCTCCACCAATGGATATATTGCCTATTACCGCAAGTCCTGGCTTTAGGTTCTTTTTATATATTGCAGAAATAATAGCTATGTAAACGGCACTTCCTATACCCCCACTTATATGCGCTCCCATCAGATTACTGATCTGAATGTTCATATCATACCCTGAAAGGGAATGCTGTTCGTTTAATATGCTTTTTTCATTGGCGCGCAGGTAATTGTAGGTGTTTTTAATATTTTCCTTTACTACCTGATTATTTGTTCCTGTAATATTCATTTTGCCCGTTCCTTTGATGGCAACAACTTCTATTTTCACCAACGCAGTGCTGTCCCCGTCACTCGTGGCTGTATAGCAAACACCAGGCGGTAACGGACTGGATTCAATTATCGTGGATCCCTTCTCTTCCGGTAAACTGACAAATACTTCTTCTTGCGTTTCTTTATCTATATATGAAAAGTTGGTATCCCAGAACTCCATTCCCCCAATTCGCTTCAGTTGCTCTTTTACCCTTCTTCTCATTTCCATAGCTATGATTAAATATTCTTTGACATCCTCTTTTGAGAATATACCGTCTGGGTGTAGCAATTTAATAAATCCGGAAATGATGCGCCGGACTGATTTTGAATCACGCTGTTTTAAGTGTGATCCTAAGGTGAAATACTTGTCCAGCGCATCATAGTAGGTTGTTTTACGCTGTGATTTTAATATTTCCGAGAAGAAATCGCGGCTAAAGCCAAAATGATTAGTGAAATTTTCAGGACGAAACTTGGTTATTTCCCAACCTGGAAGAAATAAATTCACCCTGTCTAAAAAGGCCGTATCAAAATTGATTTCCTTTGCTAATGGAGAGAAAAGATGACTGGTTTGCAAAACAGTTTCTACAGGTTGGTTAATATTCCCATTTAAGATAATGGAAGCAGAACCTGACATTTCACCTCCTTTTACACGAGAAAAGGACCCCGATTCCATATACATTTTCATCAAGGTTATTAATTCCCTGTCTGGAAAAAGTTTATCTGTACTCTCATCAAAACAAATGGCATCCATCAAGCCAACCGCTCCAATTCTACCTGTTGTATTATTTACAAAAAGTTGAGCAACAGAACCTTGCCCTCCTGGAACAACCAAGGCATAAGGTGTTGTCTCCAAATAAATATATGATTTACCAGAAGAACGAGGACCCAGTTCAACCATATTGAAGTTGGCTTCCACCAAAGGGATTAAACGGCAAAGCAGCAGGGTTAATTTTCTCTCGTCTAAATCTTCACTATAAGGTTCGTAGCCCGCACTTCTGAGTAATAACGTTTTCCACTCATTTTTGGTAAATTCTTTACGCTTTTCTGAAATTTTAGAATGATCAAATGAAGATAATTGAATAGGCTTTATCGTTCTGACTACAAATGGATACACCGTGTTTCCAATGGTAATCATTGGGTCGTATTCCATTTCTATAATAGCCCATATACCTCCTAAAAGCAATTTTTCATGATTTTTCACCAAATCATCACTAATAGTGGCTTTTTTTATGTTGCTATTGCTGATATTCGCCCAATACCTGTCTCTTTGAGCATCTAACTCGACAGATATTTTATCAATAATCTTGTAGCGCCCCTTCTCTCGAAGCTTTGATTGGATCAAAGTGCTTTCCTCCGGGTTAATATAGTGATTTCGTAAAATGGTTTTTACGTTTTCCATTCCTTCTTTCAGTTTCTCCTCATCTTCGGTACTACATGTATTAGCCAATAAATATTCTAATACAAATGCAGGTACATTGGCACCGCCTTTGATGATCCCCACCAAATCCTTTTTAACTACAAATCCTCTGAATAGCTCTAAAGCTTTTTTATCTAAATCGTCTAAGATGATCATATTAATGACTTTTGGTATTTGATTAAAAAAGACCCCCTAAATCTCTGGCGTTCGATTTTTTTATTTTGACGGAATCAATTTGCTCTTGCGTATTTGCATCTACCACAACCGCAATAACTTCACTATGACCCCCAAATGAAAAATCAAATGATTGTTTTCCACCCGGTTCAATAGTAATAATATGGCTGCTACTATACGTTACATTATTGGCATATAATAATAACTGAATTTTTCTACTCCCGGTGAATAAGGTATTTTCATTTGAATTTGCTTGAATTTTTAAGCCAAATAGTTCTCCTGTTACTTCTATCAGTTCCTTCTTATTTGTGATACTTACTTCAAGTCCTTTGATTGATTCCGTTTCTTTGCTAAATACAAAATTGGGAAGAATGATTTCCTGTGGTGTAAAGCCTCCGTGTGAAAATCCATATACCCCTTTTGATTTAAATGGACGATGACTTTTAGCAGCATACACATAATTAAATTCACTATAAGGCCTGTCAAACTTCAACCAGTCTTTATCATTCTGCGTGTCTTCGGTACGAATAAATCTTTCGTGAACTTCTTTTTTTCCTACGGTCACCGGTTCTATTTTATCAGACTCATCTAATAATCCGGTTAGGACAAAACCGTGGTCTGTTACCAAATGTACCTGATGAAAGCCCATGTTAAGGAGTAATTTTATTTTTTCAGTAAGTACCCTTTCAAATTCACTAAATAACTTTAGCGCACCCATTTGGAGCTTTTCACCTGCACTGTCAATGTCTTTATAGGTGAGCACAAGATAATCGGCTTTGATACCATAATGCAAGGCTTCCAAGTTTAAATAAGTGATTTCTTTTCCTGTTATTTCGGATAAGATTTTCTCCCGGTCTTTGTGAATAAGGATTACCTGGTTATTACCCGAATATAAGGCACTCATATTGTGCTCCGTTTCCGAAGGCATGTCGGCAAACATGGTATCTAAAGTGATGGTGCAGTGAGACTGTAATTGAGTTGCTACAAATGCTGCCATTTCATACCGAACGCCATCACCTACAATTATAGCAGTGCCCGGTTTAGCTTGTGAAATAAGCCTTGGCAAATACCCTTGTTGATTGGACTGATATTGTTTCGTGTATTCAAACCAATGTTGGAGTAATTCGAGGTTAAGACTTTCATAGTATTCTTGTAATGGGCGAATAATAAGCTCATCTTGTAAAAAGGCTTCATAAAAATTACGAATAGCACGATCTAATTTATAAAAAGAGCTGGTATAAAAATCACTTACTTTTTCCAGAGTTTGGCATTTATTTAAAGGACTATTGTCAAACTCAAAAAGCGTAACTATGTCGTTCCACCAGGAGGGAATATATTTTATTGCTTTACGGCTACCTATACGTTGGTTTAATTTCTGAAGTTTACCTCTCACAAACCCTTTGTCTCTAAAATTGGAGGTTATTTCCGCAAGTTGTCGTTTGTCAATAGCGGAAAAGCAATGATCAGGATGTACCTTCCAGATATCAAGCTGGGTATCTATTTTATATGCATCAATATAATCGGTCAAATTTTTTGAATAGGTATGGCTATCCAGCCATTTATGGTAGATAGTGAGTAATTCTGTTGAAATATCATTAAGGAGTAAGCGAGAAAATAAATAATGAACGACTTCTGTTGCCAGCGTTTTTGCCGGAACTTTTCGGTAGGACTGTCCAATCAGGTCAAATAATTTCTCTTCAAACAGTCTTTTGACATCTGTTGGTTTATCTTTAAAAAAAATATCGGGGGTACATAGAAATGGGATGAGCTCTTCTTCTATGGATACTAACTCTTCCAGGTTTTGTAAAATTTTCTTCCACCAGATTACATCTTTTCCTACTCCCTTTTTAGCCGCTATAAGCAGCATAGGATTGTCTAATGTAATTTGGTGTTGCGTGGCAGAAAATAATTTATTGCGAAGCCAATCTACTGGCTTGGTCAAATCCACGCAACCATGGGTAAAGCAATAATCAAATAAAAAACTTAATTCTTCTTTGGGTCGGGTAACATAAAAAATAACCTTCTCGTTTTTGTGTGTACTTTCCGCTTCATACCTTAACAATAGTTCTTCTTTTATGCGCTGCCATTCTTCTGTATTGCTGGTATCTGTTTTAAGTATGGTGTAGTGTTTTTTTTCAATATGTGGCAACAGGTATGAATATTCACCTGTAGGGTCTAAAATAACCACTCTGTTGCTTTGAGCAATGTTCTTTTCTACATCTTGTATAATCCAGGTATCTGTCATTTTTTAGGCTGTTGGTG
>JAFMBH010000127.1 GCA_017858735.1 Bacteroidota bacterium | reverse complement strand
ACTAGGTGAAAGCTGGTGAATATTACATTGAATCCTGTCGGGGAAAAGACGAGAAGCATCGCGTCTCTACGAATATGGAAAATCCTCGAAATCCTGTAAAATCCTGATTCAAAACCAGGTGAAAGCGGGTGAATATTACATTGAAACCTGTCGGGGAGAAGACGCGAGGCATCGCGTCTCTACGAATATGGAAAATCCTGTAAATCCTGATTCAAAACCAGGTGAAAGCAGATGAATATTACATTGAAACCTGTCGGGGAAAAGACGCGAGGCATCGCGTCTCTACGAATCCTGTTAATCCTGATTAAGAAGCACCAAAACTCCATCGTCAAAAACACCTCCAACATAAATTTTTCCATTATAAGGAGCCGCTACAGAAGATCCTGACAAGGGATTGCCATCATTTAGGTACACCTGGGTTACTACCTCTTTTTGACCTTTTGGAAAACTGATTTTCAACACTTCTGAAGGGGATCTCTTATTGGCATCTTTGGAATGCCCCAGAAAAACAAGCATTTTCGCATGGGCACCTACCCATAAATTACCCTCAGTATCCCACTCTAAATTATCCACACCGGTATTACATTTTATTTTACCTATCGCAGAAAAAGGTTCTCTGTTATAAGTTAAGATAGATCCATCAGTACAAGCGGCTACGTATATCTTACTCCCGTCCGGACTTACAGTTATTCCGTTGGCATATCGAATACCATTTTCCAAAATGGTCGTCTTTTGTCCATCATAAAAACCTAATTGTCCCGTACCAATAACAAGAAAGTCCTTCCAACTGGAAACACCTCCATGGCTGTCATGATCATTGGTAAAATAAAAAGCATTTTTGCCTACCGCCACTAAATCATTTGGACTCACAAAATGAGTGTCCGAGATAGATTTTACATGGACTAGGGTAGTATCTATGAATTGAAAAACCTCTACGGTATTTTCCTTTGCCCTATGATTGACCACGAAAAGCCATTGTGTGCTGTCCACATTATCCTGATACAAAGAAATACCGTGCGGATGGAAATCATCTAATTCAAAATCAGCCGTTAATTCAATAGGTTTAGGTGAATCCTGAGAAAGATTCAACAAATAGATAGCTCCTTTTTTCGGATTTCCCGCTACCGTACTTCTCCTATCGTCAGAAGAGACAAATGCAAAACCGCTGGTCTGATCAATCGTAATGTCCTCAGCGCCAATCATCCCATTTATCAGACTCGATTCTGGACGACCAATGATCACCGATTTTTTAAATGCGCCCGCATAATAAAGCGTTCTCCCTACAACGAGCAAAATTAAAACTAAAGCAAACAATACTATTTTCTTCCAAAGCATGATCTTATCCTTTTTATTAAAGATAAGCAAAATGGATTGAAATTATTCCTCCACCATGACTTTTAACATAAAATTCGCATACTTGCCCGGCGCGATAACCGCATTGATCACTTTAAACGGTAATTCAACAGAAGGAAGAATTTCCAGTGTTTTCAATTGAATTTTAGTAATGGCCCGCGGTTCAAGGGTTATTAATCCCGAATGTTGATGAAAATTCAATTTGCCCTCATTCAACAATAAAAAAGGCGTGTCAGAATCATTTTTTAGGGAAATTTCAAGGATTGAAGAAGTACCAATGTATTCCGCCTTTTGAACAGTTATGGCGGCATTTAACATAGGCGTCATCCATTCTTCGCGGCCAATGAGGGTGTGATTAAAATACGCCAGCGTTCTTTTGGCAAATAAAGCTTCCCGAATACTTTCTTCTGTTTTTTCCTTTGCGAAAACGAGGGTAAAAGGTCTGTGTCCACCTTCGGAAATCTTAAACTGCCAATCTACCAAACCATGTATGTCAGAGGTTCCCATAATGGTGAGGTTATAATCGAGTGCCATTTGAAATGCTTCATCAGAATAAGTGACATCATTTACCACTTCAATGCCATGCAGCAGATTATCCTTAATAAGTTGTTTATGAAAATCAGTTATTCGAGCTACCCCATCTTTTCTTTGCGCAGTCCAGTTCGGATGATTCCAAAAGGTAAATGCTCCTTGATTTTTTGCCTCCTTAAACACGGTCAAAGCGTCGTCTTGCAAAAGTTTATTTGCGTCTTTAATGAAAATGGCATTATTATGTCCCGGAGGCATTCCCCTGGTAATTTCCGCCCCTTTCACCACTAACAAATCATAAGGCTTTGCTATTTTTGAAGCAATGTCAAAGGATTTATTTCTATCTGGATTTGGAATATCATCTTTATGAGGCTGGTATTCCAAATGTTCGGTCATAGAGACGGCATCCAGACTATCTTTTAGTGCTTCCTGTACACGAATATCTGGCCAGACACTTCCGTCTGAAAATACGGTATGAATATGAAAATCACAAGAAAGGGATAAATATCCCGTAATAGGTGGGAATTTAGCGACTCTACCATGTTGGTGATTAGATTGACCCGTTGCTAAAACGGAAAACAAGCCCAATATGGGGATAACAAGAAATTTCATACGCTGCATTTTTTTTCAAAAATAAATGAAATCTTTTGAAAAAAAGGAAATGGTGCACTAATTAATAAAGAATTAGCCTTGAGTAAACATAGCGTTAAAATTCCTCCTCCCTTTCCATTTTAAGGAGCTTAAGGTTTTTATCTAACATCCTTCTAAGGTAAGCGGAATCTGATTCGAATAAAAATTTTCGAGACAATTCAATAGGCATTTCCGTTTTATTAGCAAAATTAATCTCTCCATTTTCCTTTAAAATGGCTTGATACACTGCTCTGAAAATAGCAGGATTATTCACTATGTCAGGATCTGAATCTGCAGAAAATCCTCCCGTTTCGAGAAAAGGGGGACAATCGACGGTTGTTTCTGAAGAATCAATGTCCAGATAAAAATCACCTTGAATATATTTCCTCAGCCCCGGACTTTGGGCCACCCTATGATAATAAGAGCCAAAAACAGGTAATGCCGTTGCTGCTCCCTGGCCCAGAGCGGTACTCTTAAAATGAATAGCGGGAAGAGAAGCACCCACCCAAACGCCGGTTACCAAATTGGGAGAAGCACCCATAAACCAGCCATCTGAATTATTTTGAGTGGTTCCTGTTTTACCAACCAGTGCCATTTTCAATCCAAAAACACTACGCAATCTTCCACCTGTACCTTCATTAACCGTCTTTTTTAACATAGGTATTAAGGTAGCCACTGTAAAAGGATCAATCACCTGTTTACTGGCCTGTCTTGGGGCTGTATAAATAAGCTCACCCTCTTTGGTTTCAATGCGCAACAAATAATGAGGGGGAGGTTTTACCCCTTTATTAACTAAAGTGGCATACACCCGAGTCATTTCATACAAGGAAATTTCTGCAGAACCCAACGCAATAGAAGGAGCCTTCGGAATATTCGACGTTATGCCCAACGCCTTTCCCATTTCTCTAACCTCATCAATACCCGTTGCCAAAAGCACCTGAACGGCTATGGTATTAATAGATTTACTTAACGCGCCTGCCATGGTGTAAAAGCCACCATATATATTATCGGAATTTCCCGGTTTCCAATCTTCATATTCAGGATAAATAATTTGTTCATTCGGATAATAAGTGCAAGGATTTAATCCCTCCTGGATGGCCGCTGCATACACAATTGGTTTAAAAATAGAACCAACCTGCCTGTTTGCATGAACATGGTCATATTGATTATAACCAAAATGATTTCCGCCAATCCATGCTTTGATGGCACCACTTTTCGGATCCATAGAAAGCAAAGCAGCCTGTAACATTTGTAATGAAATCTTAAGAGAATCCAAGGGGGAAATAACTTTCTGAACAGACTGCAGCTCATTCCATGCGAACATCTGCATAGGCACGGGAGTATTAAAATTTTTCTCAATTTCTTCCCGCGTAGCTCCGGTGTCGAGTAATTGTTTGTATCTGTCTGTTTGCTTTACAATATTCCACAAAAAGGCATCATTTCCCCAGGGCTTCCCATTTCGCCATTCTCTAAAAAAACCAGCCTGAATTTGCGGCATTTGTTCTTTTACCGCCTGCTCTGAGAATAACTGCAAGTAATAATCGACCGTTGTATAAATCCTCAATCCATCGGTATAAAGGCTGTAATAATTACCATCTTTTTTCTTTATATTTCCTACTATTTGTTCCAATTCAGGTCTGATATATTCCCTGAAATAGGAAGCAAGACCGGCATTTCTCCCCTGAGGATTATATCTTAGACTTAAGGGATTTCTGCTCAATTTCAGATAGGCTGTTTCCGTCAAATAGTTGTATTTGACCATTTGTGACAATACAGTATTTCGCCTTTTTAAAGCTCTTTCGGGATGATTTACAGGGTTATACAAACTGGGGCCTTTAAGCATACCCACCAGCAAAGCCGCTTCTGCTATAGTCAATTTAGTAGGCTTTTTACCGTAAAATGTTTGTGATGCCACATTTATACCATAAATAGTACCTCCAAAAGGAACGGTATTCAGATATAAATTTAGGAGTTCTTCCTTGGTATAAATTTTTTCCAGTCGCTGGGCGGTAATCATTTCTCTGAACTTATTGACAGGCATGCTGGCCAGCCAATAGGATTTTCGTGGGAACAAATTTTTCGCCAACTGCTGACTTAAGGTACTCCCCCCTCCAGACGATTCATTCATTAAAAGGATAGACTTGAAAAACACCCTGAAAAGTGCTCTGATATCAATGCCTTTATGTTCAAAAAAGCGGGTATCTTCTGTGGCCAGTAAGGCATGAATTAAATAAGGGGGAATTTCTGAAAATTGAACATCTACCCTATTTTCTACATAATACCGACCCAAAACTTTTCCATCAATGCTCATGAGCTCTGATGAATTAGCTTGTTTTATACCTTTTAATTCCGCATAATTAGGAATAGGACCAAAAATACCAAGATAAATCAGGGAGAGGAAAATAATGAGACCCGAGACTCCCCAAATAACAGACCTGATAGCCCATTTTTTAAGTTCTTCCTTGTCTTTAATCACTTTTTTACCTTTCAAAGCCATGTAGAAAAAATAATGAGGGAAATAATAGGCTAAGGTAATGATTCTAATGAAACCTTCTACTTTATCTAAACATTTTATCCCTACTATACCAAACATTAGGTACGAATTACTACCCTTATATTTTTTAAAAAATAATTGATTTTACTATTGAATTTTCAGTTTAAAACTACCTATATTTGCATTTATTAAGATTAAGTCTAAATAAATACTTAGAGAATTTTCTCTTGTGAAAATGTAACGCCGTGAAAAATTGTTTCTTACTTCCAGCACTCCTTTATAGTCTAAACTTACTTAGCCAATCGCCTAATCAGGATACTATAAAAAATCAAGAGCTTGATCCTGTGGTCATTGTTGGAGACAGAGCAAAATATATTGCGGGTTCTGGTCAGTATATCAACATTTTAAAAATCGAGAAACTGAATCAGCCCAATGTAAATAACGTGCTTCGTATCGTTCCTGGTGTTAATGTTAGAGACGAGGAAGGATTCGGCTTAAGGCCTAATATAGGTTTGCGGGGAACCCCCGTCAACAGAAGTGCAAAAATTACCCTCATGGAAGACGGCATTCTTATTGCACCTGCACCTTATGCTGACCCTGCCGCGTATTATTTCCCTACTTTTTCGCGGATGCAAGGGATTGAAGTATTGAAAGGGAGCAGCCAAATTAAATATGGTCCATACACCGTTGGAGGGGCCATTAATCTTCTTTCTACGGTTATTCCTAATACCTTCAAAGGCTTTGCTCAAGTGGGACTGGGAAGTTTTGGAACGAACCAGCAGAGGATTTGGGTAGGTGATTCCCGTAAAAATATTGATTATGTTTTCGAAATTAACCGTATTGCTTCTAACGGATTTAAAGTTTTACAGAATGGAGAAAATACGGGTTTCGATCGAAGAGATGTTATGGGCAAAATTCGTTGGCACACCGATGAAGATGCAAAAATTGCTCAGTCTGTTATGTTGAAAATGGTGGCCAGCGTAGAAGATGGCAATGAAACTTATCTTGGATTAACTTATGAAGATTTCCAAAAAAACAGGCTAGGCAGGTATGCCGCAACGCAAAAAGATATATTAGATATGAATCATAATCATCTTTCTCTGACGCACACTATTTCGCCTGTGGAAGGTTTAAAGTTTCATACAACAGCTTACTATTCATTCACTTATAGAGATTGGGCCAGGGTAAATTCCATCGCTGGACAGTCCTTAAACAATATTTTACAAAATCCAGCCTCTTTCGCCAATGCTTATCAGGTCATGACTGGAAATGCTAACGGCGCTATAGACTATCAAAGTGCTGAAAGAACCTTTTTCTCAAAAGGTATCCAAACCAATGCTCAATATTTGTTTGTTAAAAATGACTGGACGCATAAAATACAATTCGGTATGCGTTATCACCTGGATCAGGCGGACAGGTTTGCGACGCGTTCAGCTTACAATATGACCAACGGAACCATGATTTTATCAGCGTCCGGAATAAAAGGAAATCAGGAAAATCAAATTAGAAATGCGCAAAGCTTAGCTACTTTTTTAAATTACGATATAAGTTTCAAACGTCTGAAAGTAAGCCCTGGCGTAAGGTATGAAAATATAAACTTTGATTTTCAAAATTACGGAACGGCTGATAATGCCCGTTTAGGAACGGTACTTAGGTCGGCAGAAAACCAATTAACCGTTATTTTACCCGGCATTGGCCTGCATTATTGGTTGAACGAAAATATGAATTTGCTTGGTGGTATTCATAAAGGATTTTCTCCTCCTGGTATGCCTTCTGTCACAGCAACGAGCGGTCAGGCGAGAATGGAAACATCCGTTAATTACGAATTGGGGTATCATTTTGAAAAAAATGGATATACTGCACAAGTTGTTGGATTCTTTAATAACTATTCCAATATTTTAGGTTCTGATAATATGTCAGGTGGAGGTGCTGGAACAGGAGACATGTTCAATGCTGGAAACGCACATATCCAGGGGATTGAGATTAGTTTTGAAGGCAACTTACTTTCCAATAAGAATAATCCGTCTGGTTTAAGCTTTCCTGTAAGCCTGGCATATACCTTCACCGACGCGAGATTTCAAGAAACCTTTATTAATGGAGGCGGTGATTGGGGAACAGGTAGAATCAATCAGGGAGATAGAATTCCTTTTATTACCCCACATTTATTAACAGGCAATGTGGGTGTGTCGAACCAGAATTTTGATCTTACCCTAAGCAGTCGATTTACGGGAATAACCAGGGTAAAGCCGGGAGCAGGAGCGCTCATTATTCCAGATAATGTAGTAAAATATACAGACGTAAACGCATTGGCAGGATTTTTAATCATAGATCTTTCAAGCAATTATGATGTAACTAAATCGGTAACGGCTTTCGCCATCATTAATAACTTAACCAACAGTAAGGCTATTGTTGCAAACCTGCCTCAAGGATACAGACCCAACATGCCTTTAAGTTTTAACACTGGTTTAAAAATCAGATTTTAACTTATACCCTAAATCTTTAGTTAGCATATTAAATGATGGCAAATATTAAGGAAACAGTAAAATAGGTTTTTCAGTGGAATGAAAGTTATATTTCCCAGCTATTGGAAAATATAACTTTCATAAGATGGTAAAAAAAGGTATTTTTGTCATAGAACCGACCATTTAATCTTTACTTATTTTACCTCGTATTCTTTACCAATGAATTACCTAAAGTCTGCCGCTCTTTTATCTTATATAATTTTTAGCCTGCTAAGTTGTCATCCGAGATATCCGGGTACTTTCGACAATGCCGTTCGTTATCAAATTAACGACTCCATTCCCGAGGATAAAAAATTGCTGGCTCTGATTGCCCCATACACTGAAAAGCTAAATGCTACCATGTTATCTGGTTTAGCTCCACTTTCAGGAGAATTGAAATTGGGCAAGCCCGAGTCAACCCTTGGAAATTGGATTACCGATGTTTTACAGCGTTACATCACAGAAACTAAAGGTATAAAATGTGATTTTACGCTAAGTAATTATGGTGGTGTAAGAAGTAATTTCATCAAACAAGATA
>JAFMBH010000126.1 GCA_017858735.1 Bacteroidota bacterium | reverse complement strand
CAAAAAGTTACTGCAAGTACCAAAATGCAACCCTGTCAAGAAAAGAGTAAACGAAATCATCCTGTTATAACAAGCTCCCTTCCCAAACCGGAGACGTTATCATTAATCCTGAAAATCTTGAAAATCCTGATTCAAAACCAGGTTACACGGAAAATGGTCCAAAATCTACCATTCACACAAGGTTCTAAATAACAATTTCCCCCAATGTAGCCACTGGAAAAAAGCCAATCTATGCATTGTCCCTCTAATAACTGTCCTTGCAAGCCAATTTCACAGAGACACTTTTTCAGGCCTATTTTAACTGTAGAAGGAATAAAAGAAATACGCTGAATGCACTGAAATTTGAACTGCATTTTGAAAAATATATTTTTGAATTAGCCGATGATATCAGAAATGGAACCTATCAACCGGGTAGAAGTATTGCTTTTATTGTTACAAAACCGGTAAAGAGAGAGGTATTTGCCGCTCAATTTAGAGATAGGATTGTTCATCACTGGCGGATCAAAAAGCTAAATCCCTTTTTTGAAAATTTGTTTATTGAAGGTGCTTACGCCTGTCGTACAGGCAAAGGAACCTTTTTGGCATTAGGCGTATGCGTGATTTCATAGAGCAATGTGCCCTGGAAAACGAGGGGGAAGCGTATGTCCCGTCCTAAAAAAAGTTTACAGATTTAACAATTTTTTAAAAATAGTCCTGATACAAATTTACACTTACATTTTTAGTGTAGGCGAATAATAAAGGGGCTATCTTTTTAGGAAGCCCCTTTTCAAAACGTTGAATATATCTTCAATTAAAGGTCTTACTGAAAACCATTTTTCGTGTTTTCCCGGAATCTTCCATTAGTAAAACCAGTTTTTTCCTATTCAAAGATTCTATGTGCAGTTCTTTTTCTTCCTTTGATTGAGTGGTTAGAAAGAGGCTGTTACTGCCAACCTTAAATTTTCCCGCTTCTTTGTAATTTAATGTTCCTTCGTAGGAATAATTTCCTTCGTCATTAAACTGTAGAATTATATTTTCTAATGTTTTGTCTTTTAATATCTTATCATTTTCAAATATCTCTGTCGCCTTCCAAACGCCAACAATTTGATAGTTAGCGATAAAATTACATGAACTAAGGGATAAAAATATTGAAAGATAGATAATCTTACTTGTGGTTCGCAACATGCTCATTTAGTTTTTTAAGAAAGAGCTATAAAAGTTAAACAACCTGCTATAAAACCTATAAAGGCCAGCCAGGTTATATTTTTGAAGTACCAGATAAAATCAATTTTCTCCATACCCATAGCAGCTACCCCCGCAGCTGAACCTATAACGAGCATACTTCCACCAGTGCCTGCTGAATAGGCAATAAATTGCCACAAATTACTGTCCATAGGAAACTTATCCATGGGATACATACCCATAGTAGCTGCCACTAAAGGCACATTATCAATAATAGCTGAAAGAATGCCAATAAGTATGATAACCATATTTTGGTTAGGAATAAGCTCTTGCAATTTGTTTGCTAAACTCATCAGGAATCCAACCTTTTCACCAGTTGAAGATTGAACTACCACTGATTCTAAAGCGCCAACGGCCAGGAGAATGCCTAAAAAGAAAATAATACTACTAATCTCAATCCTGGATAATGCTTTATGAACTGAGTATAAATGCCTGTTTTCCTGGTTAAATTCCTCCTCAGGATGAATATATTCTGAAATAAGCCAAACAATACCCAATGAAATCATGATTCCCATATAAGGGGGTAAATGAGTGACAGACTTAAAAATAGGAACAAATATCAGACCAGCTAAACCAGCAATTAACATGGTTTTACTACTAAGAAGTTTAGAAGTATCCAGGGTATTTCCCTGGCTTGGCAAACTTTCTATTTTTCCTTTAAATATTGGGAGCAGCGATGCAACAAATACAGGTAAAACTAAAGAAATGACGGAGGGTATGAATAAGTTCTGGATTAAACCTACAGTGGAAACTTTCTTGCCTATCCAAAGCATAGTGGTCGTTACATCACCTATAGGAGACCATGCTCCACCTGCATTGGCAGCAATGATAATTAAACTAACATAAAAAAGTCTTTCTTCTCTTTTAGGTATCAGTTTTCTTAATAAGGAAACCATGACAATGGTAGTAGTTAAATTGTCTAACACAGCGGACATGAAAAAAGCTATTATGGTGGTAATCCAAAGCAGCGTTTTTTTGTCTTTTGTTTTTACCAACGAAGTAATAGGTGAAAATCCTTTGTGCAGATCGACCAGCTCTACAATGGTCATCGCGCCTAAAAGGAAGAATAAAATTTCAGCCGTTTTACCCAATATGTGGAGTAAACTGTCTTCCAATGGCGTTACCTGATGATTTACATCGAGTACCTCCAGATGACCTACGGAAATTAAGGCCCAGGTTAACGCTCCCATCAATAAAGCCGGAACTGATTTGTCTAATTTTAAAGGTTGTTCAAGAACAATAATGATATAACCAATGAAGAAACAAAGGACTACACTTGTTAACATAAATCATTTTTTTAATAGGTGTGTTAAAATGTCAGGTGTTTTTCGTAAAAATAAAGTTTTAATTTTCATTTTTTATCATATTTATAGTTATTTCAAATAATTTTGCGGTTGATACTTTTTTAATGGCTCAAAATATCAAATGGTAAAGATTGGAAATATTAATATTGGTGAGTTCCCATTAATTTTAGCACCTATGGAGGATGTAAGTGATCCTCCATTCAGAGCTTTATGCAAAGCTCAGGGTGCAGATTTAATGTTCACTGAGTTTATCAGCGTGGAAGGTCTTATCAGGGACGCAGATAAAAGTGTGCAGAAACTGGATATTTACGACGAAGAAAGACCTATTGGTATTCAAATTTTTGGTGCTGAATTTGATTCCATGCGCAGAGCCGCGGAAATTGTAGAAGAAGCTAAACCTGAGATTTTAGATATTAACTATGGTTGCCCCGTCCAAAAGGTGGTTTGTAAAATGGCAGGAGCTGGTATCCTTCGCGATATACCCAAAATGATAAAACTAACCGAGGCGGTTATCAAAAATACCAAATTGCCTGTGACGGTTAAAACCAGACTGGGCTGGGATGAAGATTCTATCTTTATAGAAGAAGTGGTTGAAAGGCTCCAGGATGTTGGTGTACAGGCGGTAAGTATTCATGCCAGAACACGCAAACAAATGTATAAAGGGGAGGCAGATTGGAGTTACATTGCAAAGGTCAAACAGAATCCAAGAATTCATATTCCTATTTTTGGAAATGGAGATATAGATTCTCCGCAAAAGGCAGTAGAATATAGAGAAAAATATGGTGTTGATGGTATTATGATTGGTCGTGCAAGTATAGGTTATCCATGGATTTTCAGAGAAATTAAACAGTTTATGCTCGACGGTACCATCTGCGATCCCCCAACGTTAAATGAAAGAATCAATGTGGTAACTGAACATCTTACCAGAGCTATTGATTGGAAAGGGGAAAAACTCGGCATCCTCGAAACAAGGAGACACTACAGTAACTATTTTAGAGGTTTTCCTAATATTAAGGAATTTAGAAAATCTTTGGTGACCTTAGATGATAAAAATCATATTTTTGAGGTTCTTCATGAAATGTCTCTCTGTTATGCAGGCTTAGAACCTGTGTTGTCTGAGTGATTCCAAAATTAAAATGTGTCCAAAATAATAGATTTCACCAATAATGAAAATGATTTTCTCTTCAGATTAATTGGAAGAGTGGCCATGGATATGAAAGCTCCCGCTTATGTGGTTGGTGGCTTTGTTAGAAATTTTTATTTAAAGAGGCAATCTAAAGACATAGATATTGTTTGCGTCGGTAATGGTATTCAGTTAGCAGAAAATGTTGCTGCCCTTTTACAACCTTCTCCAAAAGTAGTTACCTACAGTCGCTATGGAACAGCTATGTTTCGTTTTAATGATATTGAATTTGAATTTGTAGGGGCTCGAAAGGAATCTTACTCAGTTGATTCCCGAAAACCTGCTGTGGAGGAGGGGACCTTGGAAGATGATCAGAAAAGAAGAGATTTTACTATGAATGCGCTCGCTTTTTCCCTGAATCCTGATGAATTTGGCTTGTTTCTCGATTCTTTTGAAGGGCTGGAAGATTTAAATAATCAGATTATTAAAACACCCTTAGATCCTGGAATAACTTTTTCCGATGATCCTCTTAGAATGATGCGCGCCATAAGATTCGCGGCTCAACTTGGGTTTGTTTTAGACGGCAATACGAAACAGGCTTTAAAAAAATATAAAGACAGAATAGGTATTATTTCCCAGGAAAGAATAGCTGCTGAATTGAATAAAATTATTCTTTCACCTAAGCCTTCTGTTGGCTTTCTGCTTCTTTTTGAAACAGGTTTATTATCCATTATTTTTCCCGAAATGGTGCTTTTACATGGAGTGGAAATTAAAAATGGGAAAGGGCATAAAGATAATTTCTTTCATACCTTGCAGGTCTTAGATAATTTAAGTCAGGTTACAGATAATTTATGGTTGCGTTGGGCCGCTATTTTACATGACATTGCTAAGCCCCAGACAAAACGTTGGCAAGCAGATATTGGGTGGTCTTTTCACGGTCATGAAGTGTTGGGCGCTACGATGGTTTATACTATTTTTAAAAGACTGAAATTACCTATGGATTTTAAAATGAAGTATGTGCAGCAACTGGTCAGACTTCATTTAAGACCCATTTCTCTGACTAAAGAAAATATTACTGATTCAGCTATTAGAAGGCTTATTGTAGATGCTGGAGATGATCTTGATGACCTTATGCTCTTGTGTAAAGCCGATATTACTTCCAAAAATCAATCGAAGGTTCAAAAATATCTTGAAAATTACGATTTGGTCATGGAAAAAATTCAGGCGGTTGAATCCAATGATAATCTTCGTAACTGGCAACCTCCTATTACAGGGGAACTCATCATGGCTACCTTTTCTATTGGACCGTCCAAAGAAGTGGGCTTAATCAAAACGGCTGTAAGGGAAGCAATCCTTGATGGAATTATTCCAAATGATTACGACGCTGCCTTCGCTTATATGAAGGAAAAAGGGAAGGCTTTAGGATTGTAAGAGAGAAAAATGGCTATTTAGGAAGGGAAAGAAACGGGTCTTTTTTCAAACCACAATCTTTGTAGCTATTACCAGACATCACGTTACTCATCTTAATATTAACGGGACCCAATTTTCTGTCAATGGCTATCTTTGCACCACCCGGAAGGGTAATCCAGTTTTCCCAGGTACTTTTTATACCTCCAATAGGAATGATTTTAACCCACATTTTAAAAGAAGTAGGTAAATTGGTTTTTTGATCAAATTCCCACAAATAGGTATCTCCAGGCGTTACGCCACCATCTTGATAAATTACTTTTAAAGCCTTCTCACCGGAAGGCATGATAACCATTTCTCTTTTAACCCCCTTATCGAAAGCTTTAGTTGGGGCTATAAACCAAAAACTATCATTACAAAAACTTTCCCAGGCTGTTTTTATAAACTTTACTGCGGTATTTCCACTAACCGCCTGATTTTCCTGCCAGGCCTTTCCTTCCTTATTTTTCAAGTTCATTATGACGCGTTTTCCGCCCCATTCAACCAACAAAAATTGTCTGTATTTATCCCAAACATATACTTTATCCCCTGGAAATGTCCAGCTAACCCATCTAAGTTTATTCCAGCCTGGCTTGTTAATGGCCTCCTCCATTTTTGTAGCCAGTAAATCAGCTTCACTTCCAGAGGTTCCAATTGGAAGATCTTCATCTAAATAATAGATGGCAGACCCCATTAGAATAAATAAACCAATGAGTAAAACCAATATAAATCGTAAAAACTTCTTTGCCATAGGTTAAAGATTCCACCAGTAATTAAATTTCAAAACAAATTGCCTTTGCTTTAACTGAAAAGCATTGGCGTAGTAATTGTCCGTATAAACAAAGTATAAATCTGAAGCGGGACTATACCTCCATTGAAGCCTAAAATTACTGTTAATATTATCAATTTGCTTGTTATATTGAAAAAAATAGGTGATAAACAACTTATTTGTCAGCGTTAAATCAAATCTTGGACCGGCAAGCCATAAATTAAATTGATTATTCCTGAGTTTTTCTGGAAGCCTTTCGTCCTCAAAAAAGGATAAATTATTATAAGACGCGCGTAATGAAATGGAAAAGTAAGGTTGTATCCTATATCCAAATTCACCCTCCAATCTAATTCTTTTTCCGTTTGCATAATATCCGCCTTGTCTCGTAGATACACGGTAAGTGATTAAACTTTGTGGTTTAGAGGTAAAATCAAATCCACGGGAGTACCATTGATGAGTAGTGCCTTCTTTTAAGAAATGACCTGCATAATTGGTTGGGTCAAATCGAGCCAATAACTTCACCTTATTTGTTGCCGTCCAGATAAAAAGATCGGCTCTGCTAAGAAAATTTATTTTATAAATGGCAACGTGCTCATTTTCTATTTGTTTGAAATTTTCATTAAAATAACTGCTAAATTCAAGGGCGGGACCATGAGATAATACCTTTCCAGATTTCGGAAAAAACAGGTAGCCTGCGCCTGGATTCAGTCTTTTATACCCCGTTCTGGGAACAAACCCTGTTTCGGCATTTACCTGATTACCTACGTCTTCCCATTTCATACCATAAGTAATATTCTTATTTGTATATTGGATGTCGGCAGCGAGGAGTTGGTCTTTGTTTGTCTTATTCGCAGAAAGGGTGTTTAAGTAAAATACTTTTCCCCTCCAGAAATTATTTGCACTGGCAAGATTATATTCAACACCAATATTTCTGTTTGCCAGAGTAGTTGCATCTCCGAAACGTTCTCTGTTTACTAAAATAACCCCAATATTTGAGCGTTGAAACACCTTTCTTTGCAATGCAAATACAGCAAAATTAGTTCCTGTAGTTTCATTTTCATTTGCCTGCATCTGCATATTTAAGACCCCTAATCTCCAGTTTTTGTTGAGTTTACCGCTAAGACGCGCCCCGCCAACAATTTTATTTTGTAAGCCAATGCGTCGGGAAAAAAATGGACGAAGGTTATTATATCCAAAATTATTAAATAAATCTCCGTTTTCAATGAAAAACTGCCGTCGTTCGGGGAAGAAGAGTTCAAACCTGTCCAGATTGGTCTGTTGAACATCAACTTCTACCTGAGAAAAGTCAGGATTAAGGGTTAAATCAAGATTCATTGAACTGTTTATAGCGACCTTGGCATCTAAACCGAGAGCCACATTACTTTTTTCTTTTTGATTCACTTTGTTATTTGAGTAGGAACCAAGGGAAAAAGGAATCAATGAAATATTCGTTCCAGGCGAGGGTGGGGGTTCTGTCCATTGCAAATACCCTGTGTAGGCAAGAGAAGCGGTAGGGAATTGTCTTGGAACAGGTGCCCAGGCTGATTTTTCAGTGGTTTTCATATCTAACCTGCTGAAATTTATACCCCATTTATCTGCATTTGGTTTGTATCGTAATGTAGTGAATGGAATGGCCATCTCCAGTGTCCATTTATCTGGCTCGCTTTGAACGGCAGAGGTCCATTTATTATCCCAGCTTAAATCTGCTTTCCCGCCATCGTATAATAATCCGTCCCATTGAGCACCCATCGCATTGGATCCAAAGGTAAATCCATTGGTTTGATCATTAAAAGGGTCGATAAATAATAGAAAATTATCATTTTTACCGAAACTAAAATCCCGTCTTAAAGACTCAACCATGTATGGTCCCTCTGATTTTTCATAATTTATGGCTAGTAAATACAGATTTTTGTCATCGAAACACATCTTTACCTCGGTATATACCTTAGCAAAGCCAGTATCCATGGGTAGTACTGCGTAAAATCGGGAAGTTGGCTGTATTTCCTTCCAGCCTTTATCGTCTGGAAATCCATCGACTTTAATTGACTCGTTTATTTTCTTTAGAGAATAAACCATGGATTCATTTGCCTTCTGAGCAAAAATATTAACATGATAAAGGCAAAAAACAGTCAGGAAAAAGAAGGTTTTAAATAATTTGATATTCATTATAGTTCCCTAATCCAGATATTTCTAAAACTGACCAAATCCCCGTGATCTTGTAACCTTAAAGAACCTTTTTCATGAGCTTTAAATTTTGGTAGTCCAATGTATTCTGTTGCGCCCTTGATTTCTGTGTTATGCTGAACTAAAACACCATTATG
>JAFMBH010000125.1 GCA_017858735.1 Bacteroidota bacterium | reverse complement strand
AAAGCAAATCGTATTTAATTGGATCAATATTTGTTATACCTGTGCAATAAGCCACCACAGAACCTGCGGCACTACCTCTGCCCGGACCTACAGCTACATTCATTTTTCGGGCTGCAGAGGTAAAATCCTGAACAATTAAAAAATAACCGGGATAACCTGAATTTTGAATAACCTTCAGTTCAAAGTCAATTCTTTCACAAAGTGCTGCTGACAACTCCGGATACCTTTTTTTTGCTCCTTCATACGTCAAATGTCTCAAATAACTGTCCTGATCAGTAAATTCAGGAGGCATAGGGAAAGCGGGTAACAAAACATCTCTGGCGAGGTCTAATGTATCAACCTTCTCAAAAACTTCCATCGTATTTTCTAAGGAAAAAGGTACATCCTTAAAAAGTGTTTGCATTTCTGCCTTCGTCTTAAAGTAAAAATCGGAAGAAGGAAATTGGAATCTATCAGCATCTGAAATAAAACTATTTGTATTTATACAAAGTAAAATATCATGAGGCAAATAGTCCTCTTCGTTTATATAATGGGAGTCATTTGTCGCAATGACTTTAAGGTTATATTTTTTGGCAAAATTTAGTAAAACCTGATTTACATCTTCCTGACTGACACCGGTACCATCGATATTCTCCATTCCCCGATGCCGCTGAATTTCTATATAAAAGTCGTCCCCAAAGAGATCAATCCACCATTTAAGCTTATCTTCCGCATCCTCCAGATTTCCCTTTAGAATAGCTTGAGGAATTTCAGCACCAATACAACAACTTGTTGCAATCAAACCCTCATGATATTGTAGTAACAACTCTTTATCAATTCTTGGAAATTTTCCATATAAACCCTCTATAAACCCTAAAGAACAGAGTTTAGATAAATTTTCGTACCCTATTTTGTTTTTAGCTAATAGCAATTGATGATGACGATCATCTTGTTCCCCTTTTGCTCTTGAGAAAGCGCGTCTGTGTCTATCTTTAACCAAATAAAATTCGCAGCCAATAATTGGCTTTATTTTTCTCTTTTTTGCCTCCGACACAAATTTGAAAGCACCAAACATATTGCCGTGGTCGGTAATGGCAACCCCTAACTGCCCGTCTTGCAGCGCTTTGTCCATCATATCTGAAATAGGAGATGCCCCATCTAATAACGAATACTGGGAATGACAATGCAAATGCAAAAAATCAGACATTAGATTATATTTTAATTTTACTTACTAAAGAACACCTCATCAATAAATATCCAACCTTTGTCTCCCTTTCCTGGGTGGAAGGCTGGTAATTTATCCACATTTTTGACAATCACTTTGAAATATCTGGTTGGTTTTTTTACCTCCAAAATAACGGCACTTGTCCCAACTTCGTTTAATTTTTCCTTTACTAAAATGGGGAGAACCTCCTTTTTCAATAACTTCATATTCCTTTCACTATCCCCACCCCACAGTTCAACATACTGAGGAGCAAGAATATAACTTTGAACATTTATTCCATAATGCACAGAAACAAAACGGATAGCAGCGGCATCCCCGGGCTTAAATCTGAATAATGTCTCCATCTGATTATTCTTATATCCCAGCCAATTTCCCGCCCTGAATTGATCTATTCTACCTAGACTATTATCTGTCAGACTCTGTACTCCAGCGCCTAAATATTCAGGTTCAGGGCTAGTCAACCATCGGGTACTGTCAGGTTTTAATCCAGCTTTAAAGAAGGAAAAAGTATAAGTAGGGCTTGAAATCCAGCCAGGTTTAAATATTTTGACTGAAAGAGTAACTGGTTTGGAAAAAACAAGAGGATGCGAATAGATTGGACTAGATAAAGAATCAGGTTCGCTGCCGTCATCGGTATAACGAATAATGGCACCTGGTATCGATTTTTTAAACCTAATACTATCATTTTCCATTAAAACCAACGATTTATTTTCTAGTATCGCGCCATTCAGAGGTAAAATATCTGTTGAACTTGGAGAAAATCCAAAATACCATTTAATATTTTTATACTTTTTTACGATGTCCTGATACTCTGCTTCTGTGATATTGGTGTGCCAAAGATATACTTCCTCCAAAGATTTCATTGTAGCTAAAACAGGAACAGATTTTATTGAAATCTCTGTTCCTGAGAGACTTAATACCCTTATTTTATTTAATTTTTTTAAGCTTGGAATTCCTTTATCTGTAATATCAGTTTGATTTAAAAAAAGCTTTTCAAGATTTGGAAACAGCGTTATCATGCTAAGATCCTCATCCCTTATGGGCATTTTACTTAAATTGATTTGAATCATTTGCTCTTTTGCTGCACTTAATTTATCAAGTTTACTTATTTCAAACGATTTTGTTATAAAAAAATCTGCCTTTAAAGCGGGAGACTCATTGGCAATTTGACTAACTACAGTAAAAGCATCATTCAAGGAGGCTAATTTTTTACCCGACAGGAAAGGGAATGTATATTTCCTTTCTTTTGAACTTGATTGTAAGAGTAATTCTTTATCAGCAAATAGGGCATGATTTTGTTGTATAGACGCCAATATTTCGTTGGTATTTCCACCCGCATTTATCCAGTTTTTTAGTATAACTATTTCCTGAGGCTCCAGAGGTTCCTTTCCCCTTGGAGGCATGTGTTCCTTGTCTGTGATTGGTAAATCAATACGTTGAACCATTTCTGCCAGCATTTCAGTGAAATTCGCATGTTTTGCGACCCAAACGTCAGACGTAGTATTAGGATTAGATGCAAGGATTAAGCCCCCTTTTGCCTTATCTTTTTTATGACATGACACACATTTTTTCTCTAAAATAGGTCTGATTGCAAGTTGGAAATAAGCTGTAGAATCGGTTATTACAGCCTGGACATCTTCATCAATCTCTGTTTTATCTGGAAAATTCAGATAATCCGCACCGTGAGTTAAGGAACCGCCTGCATGTCCGGCAAAAGACATCAATGCTAATCCAAAGACTTGTAAATAAGTCCAGTAGGGTTTAAGTTTTTCAAGATTTGTAAATGCCCACCAGGAAAACCAGGTAAAGAAAGACAAAGCGACCCCACTCCACAAATGATTTCTGAGCATTACGGCATCATAATCCTGGCCTTTAGAGAGAAACAAACCTAATAAAGCGGTAAAAACACTGGAAACAGCTGATAGAGAAAGTGTTAATTCATATATTTCATTAAAAGAACTCCCTGAAAATTTCCTCTTGAATAACCATAAAATAATAGAAAAACTAGCAATGCCTAAGGGCAAATGCAGTAAAAGCGGGTGGAAATGACCTGTCCAGGAAAGGAAGGTCGGTAAAACGATCTTGTCCGCTGAAATAGCCAGGAAAAAGAGGAGGAAATTAGCTCCAATGAGGATATTACTAATCCAGGATTTATATCCCTGCATATAATTAAATATAAAAGTTTATCAGGCAATAATACCAGGAATCACTTTCCCGGCAACGTCAGTTAATCGAAATCTTCTTCCTAAATGCTTGTAAATCAATTTTTCATGATCCATTCCTAAAAGATGAAGTACCGTTGCGTGAAAATCATGAACGTGAACAGGATCTTTAACGATATTGTAGCCAAATTCATCCGTTTCACCGTAAGAAATACCTGGTTTAACGCCTCCACCAGCCATCCAGATGGAAAAACAACGGGGATGATGATCTCTTCCATAATTATCTTCAGAAAAATTCCCCTGACAAAAATTGGTTCTGCCGAATTCTCCGCCCCAAATAACTAAGGTTTCATCTAATAAACCACGTTGTTTTAAATCTTGTACCAAGGCTGCAGAAGCCCTGTCAACATCCATTGCCTGCCCGGACATTTCGTTATATAAATTTCCGTGTTGATCCCAACCTTGGTGATATAATTGCACGAAGCGAACACCGGATTCTGAGAGTCGGCGGGCAAGAAGGCAATTTGCGGCATAAGTCCCTGGAACCATAGACTCTGCACCATACATATTAACAATATAGTCTGGTTCCTTTGATAAATCCATCATTTCAGGAACGGCCGTTTGCATACGGTAAGCCATTTCATACTGTTGAACACGAGATTGAATTTCGGGATCGCCGAATTCTTTATAATTTTCGTCATTCAACATAGCCAGCTTGTCCAGCATTTTTCTTCTGGTTACAGCATCGACACCATCTGGATTTTCCAAATATAAAATAGGTTCGTCACTATTACTGAACTGAACCCCCTGATGCACACTATCGAGAAAACCATTTGTCCATAATTTTGAATAAACCCCCTGACCATTACCTTTTCCCCTGGACAATAACACAGAATAGGCAGGCAGATTTGAGTTTTCGCTTCCCAGACCATAACTTAACCAGGCACCCATACTGGGTCTATTTCCTTGTTGAGCCCCTGACTGGAAAAAAGTTAATGCAGGATCATGATTTATAGCCTCGGTATGTAACGTTTTTACAACGCAGATATCATCGGCAATTTTTGCAATATTGGGAAAAATTTCAGAGATCCAAGTACCATTTTGACCGTACTGATTAAAGGCAAATTTGGAACCTACCAGAGGGAATTTATCCTGCCCGGAGGTCATGCCTGTCAATCGCTGAGCACCCCTAATAGAAGCAGGCAACTCCTGACCAACCATTTTATTTAACAAAGGTTTATAATCGAAGGATTCCAATTGAGAAGGTGCCCCATTTTGAAACAGATAGATAACCCTTTTCGCTTTGGGAGCAAAATGAGGGATCCCAGCCATAATAGATTCTTCCAGTGACTTTTTTGGGGAAAATAAATCTTTCGTTAACAAGGTACCTAACGCTGCACTGCCAAGGCCAACACTTAATTTGCCTAAAAAGTGTCTGCGCGTAACATGCTGTTGATTTTCGAAAAATGGATTTGACATTACATCAGGTTTTTGAAATAGATTCTTCCAAATTATAAATGGTTAAAATAGTAAGAGCTAAAGCAGCTACTTCATTTTTATCCTTCAGATTCTCGTGCGGATACTCCCCTTGATCTAAAACTTTTTCCGCTTGCCCCGCCTTGGATATAAAATATTTATATTGCTCTTTATAAAAATCTGCCAGAGCACTCACTTCATTTGATTTTGCCTTTCTACACACAATTCTTCTGAATGCCACGCCAATGAGTTCATCCACATTTCCCTTCTTTTCAACGATTAATTTTTCAGCAAATACTCTGGCTGCCTCGTTAATCATAGGGTCATTCAATAAAATAAGCGCTTGAAGTGGTGTATTTGTTCTTGACCTGCTAATTTCACATTGGTCGCGAGGGGGACCATCAAATGTCAACATAGATGGAGGTGGCGCGGTTCGTTTTATGAAATTATAAATCCCCCGGCGATACAGTGATTTACCATGATCTTGAATATAGGTAGCTAATTGTCCTCTTCCTGAGGTCGTTGACTCCCAAATACCGTCCGGTTGATATGATTTTACCGAAGGTCCTCCAATCTCAGGAATAAGAAGACCGGAAGATGCCAAAATTAAATCTTTAATTAGTTCCGCAGGGAGTCTTAATCTGGGCGCCCTTGAAAGCCAAATATTTTCCGGATCTTTTTTTATCTTTTCCTGACTCACATTAGCTGCCTGTTGATAAGTGGCAGAGCTTACAATCTGTCTCACCAACCTCTTAATGTCCCAATTATGCTCTTTAAAATCAACCGCTAGCCAATCAAGTAAGGCAAGATGGGACGGTAAATCACCTTGTAATCCAAAATCTCCAGAAGTTTTCACCAAACCTCTTCCAAAAAAGTTTTCCCACACTCTATTCACAAAAACTCTGGCCACCAAAGGATTATTATCATCAAACATCCAATCAGATAGGCCTTTCCTGTTTGGACTAAACTTCAGGGTATCATAAGGTAATACTGCTTCAGGGAGTCCAAAACCTACTGTTCTGTCAGGTTGGTCATATTGTCCTCTTCTCAAAATATGGGTCGGCCTTCTTTGTTCTAAATCTTTCATGACCATAACAGAGACAATGGTATCCTGAAGATTTATAAATTTGAGGAGTTCGTTAACCTCCTTTTTTGAGATTTTTATTAATGGGGGATCAGCTAATGAACCCAGCGAAATATCGCCAACGAGTCCTTTTTCATCGACCTGATTAAAAAAAGCGAACGTTTTAAAATATTCTTCTTGAGAAATGGGGTCGTATTTATGATCATGGCACTTAGCACATTCCATGGTTAATCCCAGAAAAGATTTTGAAAAGGTATTGGTTCTATCTGTAACATACTCCGTTCTATATTCCTCCTGGATGACGCCCCCTTCCTGCGTAATTTTATGATTTCTATTAAAGCCAGTGGCTAAAATAGCTTCTTTATTGTTAGGCGCTATAAAATCACCGGCAATTTGCCAGGAGACAAATTTTTTATAGGAATAATTCTTGTTGAAGGCATGAATGACCCAATCGCGCCAAGGCCACATCGTCCTTAAACCGTCATCCTGATATCCGTGACTATCTGCATACCTAGCCAAATCCATCCAGGAAATAGCCATTTTTTCGCCATAATGAGGAGAAGCTAAAAGCTTGTTAATTTCTTTTTTATAATTATCAATAGAAGGATCCTTAAAAAAATCTTCCTGATCCTTAACATTGGGTAACAGACCCGTCAAATCTAAGCTAATGCGCTTAAGTAAACGTTCTGGATCCGCTTGATCTGAAGGAGATAAACCCCTTTTTTCCATTTCAGCCAACACGAAATAATCAATTTCGTTTTTAGGCCAATTCTTTTTCTTTACCTCAGGAATTTCAGCTTTTTTCGGTGGCAGAAATGCCCAATGAGGCTTGTAAACGGCCCCCTGATCAATCCATTTACCTAATATTTCAATTTCATCAGCTGATAGAACTAAATTAGCTTTTGGAGGAGGCATTAGCAATTCTGGATCCTCACTAATAATTCTTAACCAAAGTCCGGATTTAGCCCTTTCCTTAGGTTTAATTCCATGCATCGAAGGATTTTCCTTCAATGAAGCATAGGCGCTATCCGCAAGATCAAGCCTTAGACCTCCTTGTCTGGCTTTTGCATCGGGACCATGACAGGCAAAACATTTATCTGAAAGAATAGGCCTAACATGTAAATTATAATCAACTAACTCCGTGCTGTCGGAAGTATTACCACTGGTAAAGTTATATAAAACAGTACCAATAACACATACTAATCCAACGCTTCCAATGAGTACCAATTTGTTCTTTAGCATCTTCATATTTATTCTACTGTAATATGCGTAAAATTTCAATAATTAAAAAATTCAATTCCTTTTTACAGAAAAAAATATTATACTTGCATATTATTCATAATACATAAATTATTAATAAACAATTATATGAATGATTTGTACTTGAAAATTATATCTTTAGCTAATAATTTTCAATCCTACAGTGCTTTTTCATCTGCACTGTTGTGGACGATACTTTCATTTGTAATTTACAACATAATATCGAAATTAAGACCCCGATATTTTACAAAAAGCAAGCGATTCTTACCTATTATTTTAGCTTTATTGTTATACTTTTCTTTGCTTTACAGTATTATCCATTGGATCAAATTTACCTTATATATACAAACAAATCCTATTGATCTAAACAACATATTTAAATTGGATTGGCTGGGTTTATTCGTTATTTCGTTGCATATTGGCATCATATCTTTAGGCTGGAAATTAGGATTGGGTGCGTTTGAAAAAATACTTAGATTTATACCTCGACAAAATGCGCGGGTGTTACTTTATTTTATCATTTCAACAGGCATCACACTTCCATTTTATCTTTCTTCATTAAAAATTTCTTTACCCCTTCTATTTCTTTTTTCATTTTCCCTACATCTCCTTTATGACCTATATATTGAGGGTAAATATTCGCAGGTAACCTGGACATTAACCTGGATTCTATTCTTCACTGCTTTTCACACCCAACTACTTTATAAGTTTACACTGGAAAGAGAATGGGCTGAAATGAAAAGAATATCAGAAAAATTAAGCACCCCTACAGATAAAATAATAGAGAGGGATTTAAATAAAATAGCTAATTCAGTTACTAAAAAAAATCAACTAAAGGAATTATTCATTGCCTGGGAAAAAGGATTAATATCAAATACTGAACGCCTGACGACATTAGAATCAATTTTTGACTTTTCGCCTTATTTATTGAGCTATTATCACCTTAATCATGCTCCCGAAGCCCAACTAAACCACTCCTTAAAGTTAGACAATAATAGTTGGTTAACACTTACCTTAA
>JAFMBH010000040.1 GCA_017858735.1 Bacteroidota bacterium | reverse complement strand
GTAAAGTTAAGATATTATAATAGAAACCAATATTACCTGGAAAAGAAACACGAATTTTACTTTAAAGCAACCCATAAAATGAGTTTCGATAGCATCATCCATGATTTTTATTTCCGTCGGCTGATATCAGGGCAACGAAGATTTCCAAAAAAGTAAAGAAAACCTACCTCTAAAAAGGCAAAAGCATCTTTATTGTCCGCATTACCACGCATAAATCCTGTTTTATTTAAAGATGTGGAACTGGCAGCGCTACTTAATGATCTGTCAGACATGGCAACGGCGAGAGATCCAACATTTCCTCTTTCCTGGAATAATCTTCTTTTATCGGGATAAACGCGACTTACATCATCTAAATAATCTGTGAAAGTAGTTCTTCCACTCAACTCAAGCTGCATGCTCCAGCGCTCCGACAAATCATATTTAACACCAACGCCAAATAAAAAAGCAGCTGAAAGCGTATAATATTCCTTTCCTTTAAACTGCCCTTCCGTTCCTAATGGTCTGAGATCTACCCATTTATTAAGATAGTAAGTTTGAGGGTTAAACTGAAAAACACTGGCCCCCATTAGAAAATAGGGAGAAAAATATTCGTCTTTACTACCATGAGTAAAAGGTAAAAAATTAAATTCCATTTGGGAAGAAACCTCTGTTATTGGGGAGCGAAAAGAAAGATTTCTTTCTATTTCAAAAGGATTATTCGAATTGGCATCAGAAGCCGAAACGACAGCATAGTTAGCGGCAAATTTTAAGGCTACCCTATTATTAAAATTATACCTTGCCATTAAACCGAATGCCTCTCCGGGTTTTTCAAGATTATATTTGGTATTTAAATCTCCGAAATAATGTGCGGCACCTACCCATAGACCTGCTTCCCAACCTACTTGGGACCAGGCGTTTACTTTAGAAAATACAATAATACAACAAGCAAAAATAAACCTGATAAATTTTTTCTTCAAAACAAGCATAGTATGTAAGAGCATGCTTTTAGTGCATGCATTATTCAAAAACGACAGGAACTCATCTATGGTATATAAAAAAAACTTAATTTTTCTTTACATCATCATTAAAATCATCGAACAAACCGTCATCATCCAAATCATCAAAATCTAAATCCTCATCGTCATCATCATCATCGTCTTCATCATCCTCGAGCCAATCTTCTTCGACGATATCTTCTAAGATTTCGTTTACCTCTTCAAGATCAAAAAAGGTAGGATCAAAATCGCCCATGGTTTCACGCATTTCCCTTTCCTCTTCATTTTTTGGATTTAGCAAGGCCTCCTTTAACTCCATGTAAGCTGCCGGGCCGCCGCAATCTTCAAAAGGACAGGCATTTTCCCCGGCAAACGCCACAGGCAATAGTTCCTCCTCAAGCGTTACTATTTTAAGTAACTTAAGGGTATGCATCCATCCATCTCCCAAATCATATTCATATTCAAAAGAATCATTTTCCTTTAGGCCAAGTTCATGCAACAACGTATCATCTGCATCCAACATTTTGGAACTGACTACGTCATCCTCATCAATTAATCCATACCAGATACCATCTTTTTTAAATTGAAAAAGATGGTCATTTTCCCAACCCATAACCACCTGAATTACTTGATGCAGATCAAATAAACTATGCAATTCACTCACTTGAAAAGTTCTCCAAACCTCTGGAGCCACCTCATTCAAAGAAACACGAAATTGATAATATTTTTCCATAACAATAATTTATTTAGATCAGTAATTTACTTCTTCCCAGGGTTCTATCCAAAAAGAATTTAAACCGTCGCCCGAAATTAATTTAAAAACTTCAAGATTTAAAAGTTCCAACAAAGCAAGGAAGGTAACAATCGCCTGATATCTGTCAACACAATGTTGAAAAACGTCGGTGAAATCAGCTTTTCCCTTCTTTTTTACGACAGAAACAAGAATATTCTGTTGATCTTCAACGGTATAATTAATACGAACAATTTCATGAACGGCAGCAGGTTTTTTGACATCTAACCGACGCATCACCGATTCAAAGGTTCTTAAAAGTTTAAATAGAGAGATCGTTTCTAAGGAAGCATCTGCCAATGCCTGATTAGCAAGTGTTTTTATCTCAGATTCGAGATTCCCTCTTTCAAATTTCTTTTCTCTTTCCTCTTCCCAATCGCGAAAAGTATCTAGAACTTCTTTAAATTTTTTATACTCCAGCAGCCTGCTAACTAATTCTTCTCTTGGGTCTATTTCGTTTCCAGCCTCATCAACAGGTTTTCTTGGGAGCAACAATCTGGCTTTAATACGGCAAAGAGTAGCGGCTACAACGACAAATTCACTGGCTAAATCAATATTTAACCTTTCCATTTGATGTATGTAGGTTAAAAAATCCTCCGTAACTTTTGATATCGGAATATCATTAATATCCAATTCATCTCTTTCAATAAAGAAGAGCAACAGATCGAAAGGCCCTTCAAATTGGGGGAGATGTATCGTATAAGTTTCTGCCGTAGCGTACATACTGAAGGATTTACCCAAATAGCTTTAAAAAACTCAAATATAGTTAGATTTACAGATTAAAATTAGTATTAGTTTGTTATGTCTAAAGGAATCATATATTTAATGCCATCTCCCCTGGGAGAAGGGGGGGAATATGCCATTGCTCCGTATCTGTTACAACGTATAGAAAATTGCGCTTACATCATTTCAGAGAGAGGAAAAACCACCCGTGCGCATTTAAAAATATTACTTCCCAACCTGGCTCTGGAGAAAATAACTTTTTTGGAACTTCCCAAGCACCAACCAGCTCAATCGATAGAAGTTTTATTGGCACCGGCCCTAAAGGGAAATGATATTTGTTTATTTTCTGAAGCTGGCTGTCCGGGCATTGCCGATCCCGGGGCAGAAGTGGTCAAACTTGCTCATCATCTGCAAATTAAGGTGGTTCCTATGGTTGGTCCTTCTTCTATATTATTAGCTTTAATGGCCTCGGGCTTGAATGGTCAAAGATTTACCTTTATGGGCTATTTACCCGTAAAAAAGCCTGAATTAGTCGCTCAACTTAAGGTTATGCTCATAGATATGTCAAAAAATGCAACTACCTTTCTTTTTATCGAAACGCCTTACAGGAATGAGGCTTGTTTAGATGTTTTACTCCAAAACTTACCCGATAACACCCGATTATGTATTGCTGCAGACCTAACCTTACCCGATGAATTCATTTCGACAAGAACCATTCAGCAATGGAAAAAAACCGGATTTCCAAATATCCACAAAAAACCCGCCTTATTTCTGATAGGGCAATAACACCGCGGTAACTTATCTAATTTTTACTTATTTTTACCAAACAAACCTTTCATAAATTGCCAATGGATATATTATCAGCCCTTCCAAATTTACAAAAAAAAGGATTCCTCGATCTGGCCATAGATCCCACCATCGATTTATTTGAGGAAATTAACAAGCTGAAAAAGGAAAAGAACGCGGTCATTTTAGCTCACTATTATCAAGAGCCTGACATTCAGGATATTGCTGACTATATTGGAGATAGCCTCGGACTGTCTCAGGAGGCGGCAAGAACAAAGGCTGATTTAATTGTTTTTGCTGGCGTTCATTTTATGGCGGAAACAGCTAAAATTCTCTGCCCTGAAAAGAAAGTGGTTCTTCCTGATTTAAAAGCGGGTTGCTCTCTTGCCGATTCCGCGCCCGCGCCATTGTTCAAGAAATTTATGGAGAAATATCCCGGTCATACCGTAGTGAGTTACATCAATTGCACGGCTGAATTGAAGACATTAACTGATATATGCTGTACATCGAGTAATGCGGTACAGGTCATAGAATCTATTCCAAAGGATCAACCTATAGTTTTCGCCCCCGATAAAAATTTAGGCGCTTACTTAAATAAAAAAACGGGAAGAAACATGGTATTGTGGAATGGAGCCTGCATGGTCCATGAAATTTTTTCCGCTGAAAAAATAGATAAGCTTATGGCACAATATCCTGAAGCCGAACTTATTGCACACCCGGAATGCGAGGAAGTTATTCTACGGAAAGCCCATTATATAGCCTCTACCACAGGCCTGTTGAACTACACGATAAAAAGTAAAAAAACATCTTTTATTGTAGCCACTGAGTCGGGAATTATTCATCAAATGGAAAAATATTCTCCCGATAAAATATTTATTCCCGCTCCTCCTGAAAATTCTTGTGCCTGTAACGAGTGCCCTCACATGAGGTTAAATACGTTGGAAAAAGTATATCTTGCTCTTAAATATGAACTACCAGAGATTACACTTTCTGATTATGTTCTTGAGAAAGGAAGATCTTGTATTGATAGAATGTTAACTATTTCGGCCAATGCCGGACTATAAATAAGATGCATGAAAAAAGTTTATCCTCTATTTATTTTGTTTTTGGCTGCTCAATGGTCAATAGGGCAAAGTAGCTTACCATCGTCGATAGCCAATGAAAAAAAGGCTGTAATTCAATCTCTGGAAGCCAAAAAGCAACAGTATGTAGATGTGGCAACCAATATCTGGAATCTGGCTGAATTAGGTTATAAAGAAGGAAAAAGTGCTAATCTCTTGCAATCTATGCTCAAAGAAGAAGGATTTACTATCGAAAATGGCGTGGCAGGTATTCCAACTGCATTTACAGCTACTTTCGGTAGCGGCACACCGGTGATTGGTGTACTTGGAGAATATGATGCCTTACCTGGATTTTCACAAGATGCAGTACCTTTTAAAAAGGAGTTGGCAGGTAATACAAACGGCCATGCCTGCGGTCACCATTTGTTTGGATCTGCCTCTGCAGCGGCAGCTATTGCCGTTAAAAACTGGTTAAAAACAACGGGCCGGAAAGGTACCATCCGTTTTTATGGAACACCCGCTGAAGAAGGAGGCGCTGGCAAGGTGTACATGGTTCGCGCAGGCTTATTTCAAGATGTTGATGCCGTCATTCATTGGCACCCGGGAGATGATAACAATGCTAATCCTATTTCTTCTCTGTCAAATAAGTCGGCTAAATTTCGTTTCCGTGGCATTGCCTCTCATGCCGCCGCTTCTCCTGAACGTGGAAGATCAGCCCTCGATGCCGTGGAAGCACTAAATTATATGGTCAATATGATGAGGGAACATATTCCAGAAAAATCAAGAGTTCACTACGTGATTACAAGAGGCGGAGAGGCACCAAATGTTGTACCCGCATTTGCCGAAGTATATTATTATATACGTCATCCGGAAATGGATGTCGTCAAAGACCTTTTCAACAGAGTTACCAAAGCGGCTGAAGGAGCTGCACTGGGAACAGGAACTACCATGGATTATGAGGTGATACATGGCGTTTATAATTTGCTACCTAACCAAATCCTATCCACTAACTTATATGAAAATTTAAAAACGGTAGGAGGAGTTAATTACGACAAAACAGAGGAAGATTTTGCCCTTAAAATTTTCCCTTCTCTAAATAGAAAAGAAGTAAATATTTCAGATGCAGCTTTGGTAAAACCTTATGCAGACCAGAGTGATGAGGCATTTGGTTCTACCGACGTCGGCGATATAAGCTGGCTTGTTCCTACGGCTGGTATTTCAAGTGCCACCTGGGTTCCTGGTACCGCTGCACATAGCTGGCAGGCCGTTGCTGCAGGCGGCATGTCCATAGGGCACAAGGGAATGATGGTGGCTGCTAAAACCATGGCACTCACTATAATGGATTGCTTAGTGAGCCCGGAAATGTTGAAGAATGCTAAACTGGAGTTATTAAAGAGAAGAGGTGAACCATTCAAATATGAAGCCCTCCTTGGCGATAGAAATCCTCCCTTAGATTACAGAAATTAATAAAAATATAAAATGAAACCTACTTTATTGGTCTTGGCCGCTGGCATGGGGTCTCGTTATGGTGGACTAAAACAAATAGATCCTGTTGGTTTAAATGATGAAACCATTCTGGAATTTTCGGTGTATGATGCGATCAAAGCTGGATTTGGTAAAGTAGTTTTTATCATTCGCCGATCTATTGAGCAACCTTTTAAGGAAAAAATAGGCATTACTTTTGAACATATTATCCCCGTTGAATATGTTTTTCAAGAGTCATCCTCGCCAATAGCTGGACTTCCACCTATACCCGAGAGGGAAAAACCGTGGGGTACCGGTCATGCCGTTCTGGTCGCAGCTGACGTCATTAAAGAACCTTTTGCCGTTATTAACGCCGATGATTTTTATGGCTTTGATAGTTTTGCTATTATGGCAAAATTTCTAACCACTGAATGTTCTCCCGAAAAACATGCTATGATTGGCTATTATCTGAATAATACCCTTTCCGATTTTGGCGCTGTTTCCAGAGGTGTTTGCACCAGTAATGAATTTGGATTTTTAACCAGTATTGCTGAAACCCATCAAATTATTAAAAAAGATCAGGAGATTACAGGCGATTTAAATGGTACCAAAGTTACGTTGAATGCAAAAACGCTGGTTTCCATGAATTTCTGGGGCTTTCATCCTTCCATATTTGAACATCTGCGTTTGGGTTTTATTGAATTTGTTGAAGAAAACAAGGACCACCCAAAAGCGGAATACTATATACCTTTGGTTGCGGACCAGCTTATTGCCTCTGATAAGGCAAAAATAGTCGTAATACCGTCTGCAGCACAATGGTTTGGCGTTACCTATCAGGAAGACAAGCCTTTTGTCAAGGATGCATTAAAAATGATAACGGAGCAAGGCGCTTATCCAACCTTGGGTCTATGGGCAAAATAAGGAGGAAACTTTAAAATTTAGAACCTACTGTAAAAATCAAGGATTGCTTCATTATCGCTTTGTCCACCTCCTGAAGAGGTGCATTTTGCGTTAGATAAGGAAAAAATACTTCATTGAACTGGTTATATCTAAAGCAGACATCAAAGAAATATTTTTCTCCCCTTCTTCCTCCGCCTACACTTAATATGGTTTTCGAGGTTTCGTCATCTTTAAAAGGAGAGGTATAAAACTGTAATCCTGCCCTTAAACGATAGACGTTACTAATGACCGCTTCTCCGCCCATTCTAATAGCCACCGCCTGACCAAGTCTTCCGGCAATTTCTATATTAGATTCATTTTCAGCTTCTTCAAATCCATTGTAATTAAATCTGTTAGAGGCATAATTAACATATTCCACCTCCCCGCTAATAAAACCCTTTTTACCTAAAACAAGACCGACATTTCCAAAGTATCTCCATGGTGTTTTGAATCTATATTCAAAACTTCCTTCGGCGATAGCTTCACTTCCTAAAAATGCACCCGTTTCATTCGCATTTTCAAAATAATTATAGGTCAGTTCATTTTGATAGATATCAGAAACATTAAAGAACGTAGGCGTGTGAACAGCCATACCAATACGAATATTGGGTTGTGGCTTCACAATAACGCCCAATTTTGCATTAGCTCCTCCGCCGGTAGTGCTTAATTCTTCCCTGTAACTCAAATCTTTAAAATAGGGAACGCCGCCGGGTGCTTTTACCTGATCCACCTCTGCATAATTCCTTACATTATAATAGGAAATGAAAGGAACGCCCACGGTAAGACCTATAGATACCTTTTCATTATAATTTCCCGCAAGAGAAAAGGCCAGTTCACTTAACGAACCTGTATTTTGAATTTCCTGTTCCCTTTGTAAAAGGGCTTTTGGAGATAATTGATAATCAATATCATATTTACCATCGCCATTCAGATCATATAGCGCGCCAGCTTCAGAGGCAATACCC
This sequence comes from Bacteroidota bacterium, assembly GCA_017858735.1. Taxonomy (GTDB): domain Bacteria; phylum Bacteroidota; class Bacteroidia; order Chitinophagales; family Saprospiraceae; genus BJGN01. The sequence continues at coordinate 24,341 of JAFMBH010000040.1, read as the reverse complement.
GTTTCAAAATCGTCCAACCCAATTTCAGAATTAGCAATTTCCTGAAATCTTTGTAAAAGAGTCCCTTGAGAAGTTCCACTAAACCGGGTAGTGTTACTAAAATGATTCAAATTATTTAAGGTAATAGCAAAATTCATTTGCTTCCACTTTTCAGAAATAGGCTGGGAAGTAAAAACCATTCCTAAGTTCTGGACATTGATACCTAGTTTACTTTCGGACAATGCAGGGCCGTTTCTATCTGAAATGAGTCTGGAGGTTGTTCTGGTTGAGATAAAGGAGGGGGAAAAGGAAAATTCAGATTTCCTGTACAGAGCAATGCCAGCGGGATTACTATTCACTGCACTAAGATCGGGACCAATAGCACCCATTGACCCTCCCGTTGCAGTATATCGTGCTGTTCCTCCAGGTTCCTGATAACTAAATCTAATAACATCTGCAATAGTTTGTCCAACTGAAAAGAAGGGCAAAAGGGAAATTATTAAAATAACAGACCATTTAATTGAGAGGGTATTCATAGCTATTTTATTTAAAAAAGGAATAAAAAAAACGAGTGGAATATAACAACGTAATATTCCACCCGTTCAATTATGTTAAAATAACAATAGTTTGTTATTTAATGGTTAATTAATAACTCTTCCTCCAGAAGATGTAGATCTGCCACTACTTGAAGGCGCGCTACTTCTTGAAGGTGACGAAGAAGATCCTGAACTTGATGGGGAACTTCTTGGTGTTGACCAACTTGGAGAAGATGAAGGCGATTCAAAACCTCTAGAAGGTGTCGTACTTCTTGAAGATCTATTGATTCTTTCTGTATTATTTCTAATATCAGAAGAAGTTCTCGGCTGAATGGTAGTACTTGGACGTTGACGGCTATATTCCGTAGAAGGATTACCCGTTCTTGAGGGATACCCTGTAGATGGTATTCTGCTACTCTCACTGGTTGGATATCTACCGGCTCCTTGTACAGAAGGAGCATACCTTGGTACATCTGTTCCTTTAGTTCCCCGCGAAGTAGAAGGTATTCTGGAACCTCTTTCTGTGGCTACGTTTCTTCCGGCAGCAGGGTTTGTTCTTGGTGAACTCTCAATAGTTCCAATCTCAGGATTACGCGCACCAGGCACCGGACCCACTGATCCTCCCCCTCTTCTTGGTCCGTAATATCCATTAGAAGCATCTACTGGTGTAGTTGGATTATTGTTGTTCTGGCCAAAATTATTGTAACCGTAGCCATTACCCCAGGTAGGTATAAAATTATAAAAATTATAAGAAGGCATAAACATCATTGGAGAGCCGACCCAACCAAAACTATTCATAGACATTCCCATTCCACCAAATCTTGAAAACGGTGAATTCCATCCCATCATAAATGGATCATTCATACCAAAGCTGTTCCATCTGTTGAAATTTCCGAAACTATTGAAGCTATTGAAATTATTCCAACGATTGAATCTGCTGAACATTCTCTGAGAATAAAAATCATCGTAAATCAACATGGTTGTTGCAGACCTCATAAACGGATCGTAATAAGCCATATCTATATAGTATGGGTCAAAGAAACTGAAACCTTGAAGCGGTCTGTGAAAACGACGAATTCTTGAAGTGTAATAAAAATCATAATCATCGTAATAGCTATCAGACCCGTCAGAGAAACTCGTTTCATCTGCTGAATAAGATTCTGGTCTGTAAGAACCTAATCTGTTAGAGGAAGATGGATTATTTTTTAATTTAACCACTTCGTCAGGATTGTAATATACATCATCCATTTGTGCACCCACAGGACTGACAGCCAGCAGGGTGAACAGGGTAATAATCAGGGCGTATTTCATGACATTTATTTTAAACGTGGAATTAATGAAATCATCTTTCAAATAGAACATCTAATTTATTACTTTTGTCGCAATAAAGTTGTTAATGTTTGGTAAATTTTAATATTTATTTTGACATTTCGGCATTTTACTCTTTTTTTCACCTAATCCTGCATTGTATGGCAAAAGAAATAACGCCCAGATCGACAGATTACGCCCAGTGGTACCAAGATATTGTTAAAAAAGCAAATTTAGCTGAAAATTCTGCCGTTAGAGGGTGCATGGTTATTAAACCTTATGGCTTTGCGATTTGGGAAAAAATTCATGATCAATTAGATAGGATGTTCAAGGAAACAGGGCATGTAAATGCTTATTTTCCTTTATTTATCCCTAAAAGTTTTTTAAGTAAAGAAGCGCAGCATGTTGATGGTTTTGCCAAAGAATGTGCTGTAGTCACGCATCACCGCTTAATGAACGCGCCCGACGGCAGTGGCGTTATAGTGGATCCTACGTCAAAATTAGAAGAAGAACTCATTATTCGTCCTACTTCTGAAACTATTATCTGGAATACCTACAGAGATTGGATAAAGTCCTATCGGGACCTTCCCCTACTTATTAATCAGTGGGCCAATGTGGTTCGTTGGGAGATGAGAACCCGCTTATTCCTGAGAACTACAGAGTTTCTATGGCAGGAAGGACATACGGCACATGCTACAAAAGGGGAGGCGGTTGAAGAAACCCTACGAATGCTGGATGTATATGCAGAATTTGCAGAAAATTATATGGCTATGCCAGTGATAAAAGGGGTTAAAACAGCCAATGAACGTTTTGCCGGAGCGGTGGATACCTATTGTATTGAAGCCTTAATGCAGGACGGAAAAGCGCTTCAAGCGGGCACCTCCCATTTCTTAGGTCAAAATTTTGCCAAAGCGTTTGATGTTAAATTTTTAACAGAAGATAATAATCAGGAATTTGTCTGGGCTACCTCCTGGGGTGTTTCCACCCGACTTATTGGGGGTCTTATTATGACCCACTCTGACGACGAAGGATTGGTTTTGCCACCAAATCTGGCGCCAATTCAAGTGGTTATCATTCCCATTCCGAAACCATCTCCCGAAATTGACGAGATTGTTCATAAAATTATGAAAAACCTAAAAGCTAAGGGAATTACCGTTCAATATGATCAGGATATGAAAAACCGGCCTGGTTTTAAATTTGCGGAACATGAAATGAAAGGTATTCCTGTTCGTCTGGCCCTGGGGCAACGCGATCTCGAGAAAAATGAAATCGAGGTTGCCAGACGGGATACCAAAGAAAAATTTACGGCAAGTCTGGATGGTATTGAAGAAACCGTTGCTCAATTACTACTTGACATTCAAGAAAATCTCTTCCAGAGAGCAAAATCATTTAGAAGTCAAAAAACAACTAAAGTAGATACTTTTGATGATTTTAAAGCTCTGGTTGATTCAGATATTCCTGGATTTATTTCAGCCCATTGGGATGGTAGCAGTGAAACAGAAATAGCCATCAAGGAAATTACTAAAGCGACTATTCGCTGTATTCCTTTTGATCAGGAAGAGGAGGAAGGAATTTGCGTTTACTCAGGTAAACCATCCACTAAACGTGTTTTATTTGCCAAGTCTTATTAATCCTTAGTTTTATTACCGATGCTATCTAAAAAACCAAACTGGACTGTTGTTGCGGCTATGACCGGCCTTCTGGCCTTTTTGGGTCTGAGTAGATATGCAAGCTACTACTATGGTAATGAAACACTTATAAAAAAACATTATATTCGACCCGATTATAAGATTGATGCCTGGGGAAATGCAAGTAATTTGCATCTCTCCAAAGCAGCGGATCTTGCCAGCGTCAAAAAATGGGATCAGGCTCTTTTGCATTTAGACAGCATTTTTCCCCTTGATCCCATTTTTGGCAAGGCCCGATTATTATCCACCTTCATCTATTTCGAACAGGGCAAATATACTTATTCGAGAGATTTGGCGAAGAGTTTGCTCAGTTTGCGTGATAAAAGGCTGCAATATTTTTCAAATTGGCTGCATATATTAAGCAACGTAGGGCTAGGTAACGGCAGATTGGCAAAAGAACAAATATCCATCATTAGGGAAGACAAAAGTAAGCGCTTCACCCCTGAGATGGAGGCCCTTGAAAAGGATCTTAACCACCCTTTGCGCTACTTTGTTTTTTGAGCCTTTACTTACTTTCCGGGGAATAATCGACGGCCACAATCATTTCATTTCTTCGATTAAGTACCTCATAAGGTGCATTATAACCTAAATACTTGAAATTCCCTTTGGTTGCAATTTTTTCCTTTTGCAAAAACGCTTTTAATTCAGCTTCCGCATTTAATATTTTCTCTTCCCCTGCAAATCCACCAAAAGCGTAGGCAGCATAGTAACCTGGTACCGATTTTGAGATTTTCACATTAGGGTCCAAAGGTTTAGGAAGATTTTCCATAGTAAAAGATTCCGGCATCACAAAATGCATGACACTTCCCTCCTCTGACTTCTCCATGTGAACAGGCGCCGTCATGGCAATCTGTTTAGATTCAGAATTACCCCCAAAAATAAATCCGGCCAATTTCCTGAATTGATTTCCGGATTCATTCCTGTACCCTTTTGCCGGTGATTTTACCTGAGCAAAAATAGCTGCCGGATAAAATCTGATTTCAAATTTATCCTTTTTTAGCACCACTTTATAGGGCTGTTCCTCCGTTTTTGTTCCCATCTTAAGATAATTTTTAGCATACAATCCAGAAAACACAAGTAATGCAAGCACAATAAGATAGGTCATTTTCATGATATTTATATTTTATAAAGGATACAAATAGAGGTCGGTAAATGTTTAGAAATAGGTAAGTCATATTAATGGTTTCCATTTTATTTTAAAAAAAGAGGAGATTAAATGTTATTTTAGCTAAATCAACGCCATTTTTAGTGCGTTTTAACTAATAATCCCTGAATTATGAAAAGAAGAGATTTTCTCCTTGCTTCCTCCGCTGTCGGTGCCTCTGCGTTTTTTTCATCTCTTCCTCTATTGGGTGCGACAAGGCCTGAAAAACAGAAATTGGGTGTCGCTTTAGTTGGTTTGGGGTATTACAGCACCGATTTACTGGCTCCCGCCCTTCAATTAACTGAAAAATGCTACCTCGCTGGCATTGTAACCGGAACGCCATCAAAAGCTGAAAGCTGGAAACTAAAATATAATATACCTGAAAAAAACATCTATAACTATCAGAATTTTGATGACATAGCCAATAATCCGGACATAGATATAGTTTATGTTGTTTTACCTCCTTCCATGCACAAAGAATTTTCAGTTCGTGCTGCCAATGCAGGAAAACAGGTGTTTTGCGAAAAACCTATGGCGCCCTCTGTAGCAGATTGTATGGAAATGATTCGTGCCGCTTCTCAGAATAAAGTTAGTCTCTCCATAGGTTACAGGTGTCAGCATGACCCTAATATCCAGGCTTATATGCAAGTTGCCAAAGAGAAAAAGTTTGGGAAGGTGAAATTACTGACCAGTGCTGCCGGATATTTTGACGGCCGTTCTACCCATTGGAAACAGAAAAAGGCCATGGGCGGCGGTGTCATGGGTGATATGGGGGTTTATGCTCTTCAAGGTGCCAGATTAGCTACCGGCGAAGAACCAATCAATGTACTAGCACAAGCTTCCACAACCCGTCCTGAAATATATACGGAAGTGGAGGAAACCATTCAGTTTTTTCTGGAATTTCCAAGTGGGGCAAGGGCTTCGTGCATGTCCAGTTATGGGGTAAATATGAATCATCTTCACGTCAATTACGAAAAAGGTTGGTTGAAAATGGAACCGCATTCCTCATATAATGGAAATATGGGCAGCCTGTCTGATGGTACCCAGATAAAATTTGCTGTGCCAAATCAGCAGGCAAAACAAATGGATGAAGATTGTGCAGCCATAATGTCCAAATCAAATCTGTTGGTTCCCGGTGAGGAAGGACTTAGGGACACCATTATCGTAGAAGCCATTTATAAGTCAGTGGAAACAGGCAAACAAGTGAATATTTAACAAAACCTTTACTTAAAGGCTGATTTTACTTCTTAATTTTTAGCTACTTTAGCGGCAACAAATTAATCATAATGAAACGCAGGCACTTTTTTCGCAATTCTTCCCTCGCCGCATTAGGCAGTTTATTCCTTAGCCAAGCAAATGGTCAGGGTGAAAATAGTAAGCTTTTATTTCCCGGTTCAAAGGGAAAAGCTAAAAATATCATCGTGATGGTAAGTGATGGCATGAGTACGGGAACGTTGAATATGGCTGATATGCTGCTTCAACGCAAAATGGGAAAAGGTTCAAATTGGCTTAATTTGTACAGGGAAAATAAAGTCAGCCGCGGACTCATGGATATGGCTTCTGCGAATTCACTTATTACGGATTCCGCTGCCGCTAGTTCTTCCTGGGGAGGAGGCAAACGAGTGAATAATGGTTCCTTAAACATTGGACCAAACGGAGAAGTGAATATGCCTATCTGGCAAAAATTTAAGGCAGCGGGTAAAATGACAGGCTGTGTTACAACCGTTCCTATTACCCATGCAACGCCTTCCGGATTTTGTGTAAACAGCAAAAGCAGAAATGCTCAGCCTGAGATTGCCGTAAATTATATGTCGCTGAAATTTGATGTGATGATGGGCGGTGGTCACGAATTTTTTTCCAAAGATACGCGGGAAGATAAAAGGGATCTTTATGCCGAATATCGCGCTAATGGCTTTCAGGTCGCTAATAACCGATCTGAAATGATGGCCCTAAATAACGAAAAACCCATTCTTGGAGTGTTCTATAAAGATGGTTTGCCTTACTCAGTGGATAGGGAAAACAGCAAAGAAGTTGCTGACCAGATTCCGTCGTTGGCTGAAATGACCATGGTGGCTATCAATAAAATGAAGAACGCTAAAAATGGCTTCGTTCTTCAAGTGGAGGGTGGTAAAATCGATTGGGCTGCCCATGCCAACTGTGCCGCCGGTCTCATTTATGACCAGATTGCTTTTGATGAGGCAGTTAAAACAGCTATTGACTTTGCAGAAGCTGATGGAAATACGCTGGTTATAATTACTACTGATCATGGAAATGCCAATCCGGGACTTGTAGCGGGAAGTAATGTGAATGCCAATTTTGATTCCCTTCACACTTACAAACATTCTAACGAATGGATTCTTCGTGGCTTTACGCCGGAATCAACGCTGGCGCAAATAAAAGAACGGGTAAATTTTGCATCTAATATTAATTTAACAGACGAGGAGGCTAAAACACTACAGAACTATTATCTGAAGTTGACGAAAGGAGAGGATGGTATTTATAATTATGCCAATTTGCCCTTCCGCACCTTAGCTGAAATACAAAAATCGAGGACCAGTGTTAGCTGGATAAGTATGGATCATTCTTCAGATTATGTAGAATTAGCTATGTTTGGCCCGGGTAGTGATAAAATGAAACCCTTCATGAAAAATACCGAATTGCACTATTTCATGTTGGAAGCAGCGGAAGTGGAAGGTTGATAAAAGGGTTGGATTAGTCTGAAAACAATGTTTGCTTTTATTCGGTTTTCCAAAATAACAAAATAATTTTGCTCTCCTGAAAGCAGAAATACAAATGAATATGGGTTCAACACAAAACGAATTTTCATTACTTTACTTTCGTGTCTGTCTGCAAAATATTGAATGTGCTGGGAATGTTTGTATTGCTTGTTTTTTAGAATTTCATTCAACAACTCTTCAGCATTTGAATAAATTTTACCCTGCTCTTGTAATTCGTCAAATGTAACAATGTTTTGTTTTTTTGGAGTGAATTGCTTGAGTAATCCTTTGCTCAGAAATTGAAATTTCACGCTCTCAACCACCTCTTTGTTAATACGGATAAACTCCAATATGATAAATACCTTCCAAATACTTTTGGATTTGTTCATCAGTAAGTTTCAGATATAACTTTTTTGTAAAATTCTGAAATGTACCTCCATTCATTTTATGTACCCGAAAACGATAAAGGTCATAAAAATAGGCTGGCATATAACCCGATTTGTTTCCTTTCTCCCAACGAACAGCAAAATCATCTTCATGTCCTTTGAATAGGGAGTGGAAGATATTGATGTGTTCTTGATGATTTTGAATTATCATTTTTTATGTCCCAAAATGTCTCACGTTATATTTTCGTGTACCAAATCTAAGGCATATGGTACGCGTTTTATTTTCTTGGGACAACTTGGTACACGATTTATTTCATCCTTTTTTCAGTAAATTATAAAGTTTGGTATTGACGTAAATGACCTCTTTACCTTTCTGTTGTGATTTCAAAATTCCTATTTCCTCAAGACCATTTAAATATCTTGATGCTGCTTTCCTTTCAATCCCCAAATTATTGACCAAAAACTCAATCTTGCTATATGGATGGATAAAAAGCTGCTCTATCAAATCTTTCGAATATATTCTAGGTAACTTCTCCTGCACCAATTTTTGTGTTTCGTTGAACAGTAGATTAATTTTGTTGATTTGCTCAATTGTGCTTTGAGCTGTCTGTTCTATACCTTTGAGCATATACAGAATCCAATCCTCCCAATTATTCTTAGTCCGAACTTCCTGTAATAATCGGTAGTAATCACCTTTATTTTGGATAATAAAAGAACTCAGGTATAATACAGGTTCTTTTAACAGTCCTTTCAAAATCAGATACAAAACATTGATAATTCTACCAGTTCTACCGTTACCATCATAAAAAGGGTGGATACTTTCGAATTGATAATGTTGAATGGCTAGCTTGATTAATGGAGATACATCATCATGATCATCATTTAGGTACTCCTCCAAATTTTTCATCAAATCACTTATCGTATAAAAATTATCAGGAGGTGTATAAATAACTTCATTAGTCAGATCATTAACTAATGCGGTACCTGGAAGTCTTCTAAGTCCAGCATTGTTTTCTTCCAACTCTTTTTGAATAGCAATTATTCCGTTTGTATTAAGAAACCCCTTCTCCTTGATTAAGAGTGTTCCCATAAGAAGAGCCTCTCGGTATCGTAAAACCTCTTTAGTTGCTACATCAGGTTTAGCCGATTTCGCATATAAAGCTTGATATAGTTTGTCTTGAGTTGTAATCACATTTTCAATTCCAGAACTCGCTTGTGCTTCTTTTAAAATCACAACATTGATAAGAATGTTCGGATTTGGTAATGTGTTTGTAAGACCCTTTAATTCAGCCAATGCCACAGCAGATTTGCTTTCCTGTTTTAGGATTGAAATTGTTTCTACCAAAGATTCTTTTGGAGGAAGAAGAGGTAAATCGTTAAATGCTTTATTTGGCTTTATTGTCATTTCTTCCTATTCGCTTTAATATATTTGGCCTTTTCCTCTGCTACTTTCAGTGCTTCAATTCCTAAATCTTCGTCTTGAATTTCATATAAAATCTTGTCGCTAAGGAATGAAACCAAAAGGTCGTCTGCGTTATAGTCGTATATGTTCGCAAGTTTAAGAACTACCTCTTTTGTAATTCTGCGTTCCCCACGTTCCATTTTGCTCAAAATAGCAACATCAATGTCGAGTAATGCAGCAACTTTCCGCAATGGAAGTTCCTTTTCTTCTCGAATGTGCCTTAACTTTTCGCCTATTGTTTTTGTTGACATAAAACCTATTGACATAATGTGTCAAAATTAGAAAAAGATTTTTGATTTGTCTCCACTTATTTCAAATTATTTTCAACATTCTGTAGTGTATTGGGAAATTGGCTCTTTTACAAAACTTGGGTTGTGGGTCAGCAGCTGCGGTTTTGCGTTCGGGCGGGCTTTTAGCACTAAACTTTATTTAAAGCACCACATTTCAAATATAGCAAAAAGTATCAAGCAGAGCACTAGACGTGCCTGACAAAACCGCTGTTAGCTACTGGGCTCTAATTAGATATTTTCTTCACCAAACTCAGAATTTCATCAGGTTTTTCCAAAGGACTAATATGACCACCTCCAATAATGATCGTTTCAATGTTTGGAGGCGCAGGTACATAATCTTCGACTCCTTTCAGAGCAACCGCTCTAACCTTTAAGTTTTTGATTAATTCGCTCGCATCATCAGCATCAATAATTACCGCTTTGTCCGTTTGTTTAATCTGTGCGTTTGACAACAAATTCATGGGGCGTTTTAGGTCATCGATTAGCGTAGGATTTTCTTTTAATGATGTCTTTCCGAACAATGCTTTAGCCACTTGTTTCGTGTAAAAATTCCTAAATATCAACATCGAATGCTGAAGTACGAACGTGATCTTTTGTTTTTTTGTTGCTGCAAGAAACGGCATATTACAAAGCAATACATTTTCAAATCGCTCCGGTTGCCTAGATGCTGCTCTTAAAATAGTCATACTGCCCCACGAGTGTCCGACGGCAATTACTTTAGCAATCTGTAAGCTATCTAGAATTTCAAGAAGCATATCGGCACAATCGTTTAGTGTCCAATCTGTTTTTGTTATTTCCTTACTCAAACCGTGAAATGGCATGTCCACGGAGAAAGTGCTTCGGTCTTGGATGGAATTAATTACCTTATCCCACAGGTGGTGGTCAAAATACACGCCGTGAAGGAACATAATGGGCGTTTTATCTGAATTAGTCAATTTCTGACAGACGGCTATTTTGCCAAGATTTGTGTGAATCATTTTATTTCTGTTACACGTTTATTCATCTCCATATTAATTACTTACGGATGGCGCTTGCTTGATGAAAGCCGTTTGTTTCAATTGATCAACCATGAATTTTGACAAATCACTTAGAGTGATAGATAGTTTGAGCCCTTTACCATCGAGTGTAGCGTTACACCTTCCTTTCGCTGGTTTATCAACGATATTGGGACAACGAACAATCGTCCAATCGAGGTTGCTATTCATGATGATGGGTTCCATGCGGTTTTTATCTTCGATGATGACTTTCAGCCATTTCATGAAATAAGGAAGAATGATTTTGGTAAAAAACCACGGCTGAAAAGCAATGCTATTTCCCGCTCCAACATTACTCATGGCAATCAGGCGTTTAATTTTTTTATTCTGCATTTCATCGACAATGATTTTCGTTGCATCGGAAATAAATGTGGTTGGTTTGCCGTCTCCTTTACCACTAACTCCCAGGCATTGGATAACCGCCTCTTGATGGTGCAAAACGGAAGCAACTGTTTGTGTATTTAACACATTGCCTTCAACAATAGTCAGGTTCTGGTACTTGATTGGAATTTTGGATGCATCACGCACCAGAATGGTTACTTCATGACCTTGTTTAATGGAATTTGCTAATATCGCCTGACCTGAAAAGCCGGTAGCACCGAATATGATTACTTTCATTTGTATCTTTTTGTTTGATACAAAGTTCCGTAAGATTGATGCTTTCGACCTGACACAAATGTGTCAAAATGAATTCTTGGATTTTATGTTGAATAAATTCCATTCGTTTTCTTCCAGCAAAAATAGGTAGATAGACAAAGTCCCAATCCCACCGGAGCCATTAGAATATCCGGCGTCACAAGATTTCCTGTTGCAAAAAAACCAAAGATTGCACCTATAAAATCAAAAGTAAAACCTGCATAAGCCCATTCTTTAATCCATTTGAAGGGAGAAAACCACAAGGCGATAATTCCAGAAATTTTCAAAACTCCGAGCAGATAAAGCAGGTAGGCGGGCATCTGTATAAGCTCCATGGAATGAACAACAGTTTCATTCAAGGTTAATTCTCCGACTGCACTAAAAAGCATGAATGACGAGAATATTACTTTGAGCGTGGTGTATAGTTTTTTGTTTTTCATGGTTAGAATCAATATTTAAATATGAGTTTAAAAATTATACCCAAACCTCAATGAACCTAACATAAAAGGTGTTTCACCCACTTCTTTAGTTAGGGTTTTATTCTCGTAAATAGGCCATGGATTTGATTTGTAAAGCACTTGAGCAACGCCAAATTGTGGCAGGATATAAAATCTCTTTTTAGCAAACTCAAATTTATAACCGATGTATCCAGTGCCTAACCAGTCAAAGCTGTTGTAGGTTTTTCCCGTAGTTACGTGGTTTTGTAATACGCCCAAACCAGTAGTTTGTGAAAATTCGAGATGTAGCCCTTTCCATAAATATTGGCGGTATCCACTGGCAATACTGTAATCGGCAAATCGACCTTCTGTGGCACGATCTCTTGGGAAATCAATGTTTAATCCTACATACATATCACCTCTTAGATGTCCTTTCTCCCAAAGTTTGATGGTGAAGTGTGTACGTGTTGTTTGCACTAAAAATGGCCAAAGAATATCGGTTTCAATGGCATATTTACTTTCCTTTTGTTCAGTTTGAGCGAAACTGGAAGATAAAATGAGGCTAATTATTCCAAAAACGATCAGGGATTTTTTCATTGTTGTTGCATTTTAAAATGATGCAACTAAATTATTTAAGCGTTCTACCAATCCACTGAACAAATGTTAAGAAAGTAGCTTGTTGAAAATTTAGGCACTGTCTTTTGGCTTGCTATTGGATTCGGTATGACTTATTCATTTTTTCTTCGCGAATTTATCCAATGCGTTTCGATAAGAAATATCTAGAAGGTGTTTCACCAAATCTAAGTTTTCACTGTCTGGATTATTGATACAAACCCAACCCAACCAAGCATAAATTGGGTGAGGCAGAACTAATCCTGTAATGGTAAAATCAAAATCAAGTTCAACGATATTGCCTTTTGCAGGTCGCTTAGGCATTTCCCCAAATAAGAATTGATATTGCTTTTTGCCTACACCAATACTCAAACGATAAATTCCGTCTCTGTCTAAACTAGATGCCTTATCATTCGGACCGTCACTTTCTTTAATAGTGGCAAAGTATATTCCTTTTGGCAATGAATCATCGGGATTATAAAAGAAACTACGTTCACGATACGCATTTGCTACGATTACACCTTGATAGTTGTCTAAAATCCAATGTTCTAATTGCTTTGCGTTCATACTTAAGTATGTCTGAAAACTTTTACCCGTATCATTTACTCTTTGTTAATTGAAGTCCAATGTACACTAAATGCCAAAATGAGTTTTATAGAAAAGAACTGCATTATCAGTTGGGCCAAAGGGTCGTTATAATTTAAAAGAGTAGATAGAATCAAGGACAAAAGCAAAAGTGTTACAGCAACTATTCTTTGATTGTTGGAGGATTTTAAACGCAAGACAATGATTGAGCAAGCCAGCGTATATAAAGATATACCCAAAATCGCTACTAACTCATCTGGGAAAATCCAAATTAATAGCAATGGTTGTACCAGGTGGAAAAGAACAAATAAATACCGTTTTCTTAATGATTCGGCATAATAGTTATTTGTCCCTGACGTAAAGTTAGCAATAACGCCACCTCCAATATCAAGGGCGAGGATCGTGAGTACCATTTTTTTAATAACTGAAAAGTCTGCATTCCATTTAAACAAAAGGGTCAGACAAGCTAAAGATACAGAGCCAATTACAATGGCCAACAAGTCCAAACCTGTGGTTTCACGTCCGAATAGTTCACGATAAAACCGATGAACCTTAATCTTGTTTCTTTGAACATTTAACATAGGAACAAAAGTAGTTAATTAGTACCTCACCTCTCTTTTTGACCTAAATTGCGAGCTATTTTCAACCAATCTGCTCTATGTTTTTCAGTTGACAATTTAACCGATCCAAAATAAGTAGTTTTGACAGGGCTTATTCCTGAGAACCCTAAGATTCCTTTTCGCATGATTTTTCCTCCCGGATCTCCAATGATCCACTTGTAATACCAGGGCGGTGCATCCATTGTAGAAATGATTCTTGCTGATTTTCCTGTTAACAACTTATCCCAGCCAACGATTTTTTTGCCCATGCGGTCGTGATACTTGAAGGCAAAACCGGGTGAAAATACCATTTCAAAAAACAAACGCAACAAGGCAGGTAAACCACCCCACCAAGTAGGATAAACAAATACTAAATGATTCGCCCAAGAAATGAGCTCTTGTGCTTTTAATACATCACCTTCGGGTTCATATATTTTTTCATGCCCGTAACGCAGGTATTTATCCAGTTCCATATCCCGCAAATTTAGGATTTGAACCTGATGACCGAAGGAACATGCGCCCTCTTTGTATGCCTCTGCTAATGCGGAACAGAAACTATTTACCCTGTTGTGTGCATTGATAATTAGTATATTCATTTACTTTGATTCAAGTTTTTTTACAAAGTTGAAAAACATGGTTGGCATCACACTGAACAAATGTTAAGAAATCACTTCTGCAACTCTTTTCTCAATCTACTCAAATGCTGAGGTGTGATACCGAGAAACGAAGCAGTGTATTGAAGGGGAACGCTCAGAAGAATCTCCGGGTTTTCTTTGAGCATTTTTTCATATCGTTCGTGAGCCGATTGAGATTGCAACATCATGATTCTTTTTTCCATGATAATGAAAAGATTTTCTGCAATAATCCGTCTAAAAATCTGCATCTTAGGAATTAAAATACTTAACTCTTCTATGTCTTTTTTTGATATTACCCGCAAAACCGTGTCCTCCAATGCCGTTATGTTTTCGTGAGTAGGTGTATTGGTTAAGAAGCTGGTAAATGCCGAGACAAAACTATCTACTGTTACAAAGAAACAAGTAACCTCATTTCCCGCATCGTCAATGTAAAAATTACGCAGTTTTCCTGAAACTACAAAAGCCACTTGATCACAAACTTTCCCTTGTTTTATCAAAAAATCACCTTTGGACAGCTCCATTTTTTTAAATGCATTTTCAACGCACTCTTTCTCAGGTTGAAGTAATGCTATTATCTGATGTATGTATTCTGATACCATCATTGAGAAATTTTCAATTTATTTACAATTTGATATATTCCATCAACCCTTCGCTAATTTCTGCCGAATTCGTGTCAGCGTTTGTCGTTCCATTCCCAAAAAAGAGGAAAGATGTGATAGTGATACACGATTGAACAAATCCGGATTTTCTTTAATGAAATCGAGGTAACGTTGTTCTGCCGTATCGAAAAGAAAGCTCTCAATACGTTTTTGCTGAAATTTCAGGACCTCTTCTGCTATTAAGCGGCCGTAGCGCTCGATATCAGGGAATTTGTCATATCCCGTTTGAATATGATCGTAAGAAAGATTGACAAGAATGGTAGGTTCAATGCACTGGAAGTAATATTTACCCGGAGTTCGGGTAATGAATGCGGTGTAATGCGTGGCATACCTGTTCTCTTGAACAAAATTAACTGTAATCTCATTGCCTTGGTTATCTATATAAAAAGCGCGTATCAATCCCTGAAAAACAAACCCAATTTCTTGTTGTATTACATTGGCATGGATAAAAAAATGCTTAGGTTGTAACTCAACAACCCTTAGTCCACTTTTCAAGTAATTCAATGCAGTATGAGACACATTGGGGCAAAGTGTTCTGACAGCATTTAAATAGGTATTCACCGCTTTTTCCAATAGATTCAATTCATGGTTAACTGCCTCTTGGTCATGATGCTATAAGGTTAACGTTATTACGGAGTGGATGGATTAATCATTTTATTCCTTTTTGCTTATTTATTACATTTACGTTCATTCAAATCTAGTGTTTAATTACTTACACCAACTCAAAATGTCAAGTCCATTTTCCTTTTAACAATCATTAATCCAGTCATAATAACCAGGTATATTACCATTTGATCAAATCAAACTCATCTGTATTTAGCCTTAACCATGAAAATTAGTTTAATTTATTCTAACATGACAAATCAATAGAATTCTTTAGAGCACATTCATCCATAAAATTTTCAGGATGTTTATATACCTGCGTACAACTGGAAGTAGAAGTTAACCCTTAAAACGGGACTAGAGGAATACCTAATAATTGTCCATTATTGACCTTGACCTAAAGAAAAGGCAGGTTTTCCATCAAAAGAATATAGGTTTTCCGTTTTAATTGTGTCAATGTCTTCCAAAATTGCATTTTGTAATAGCTGAATAATATGTTCTTTTGTCATTATAACCCTTTCATCAGGTTTAAACCTGCATCTCCAATGATCTGTACAAAATGTTTCTTTAAATCCATTAGGCCAAACTTTAATTCCCCGGTTGGTAATCATACTCAAATGAATTCCAGCAAATTCCATTTTTTTAATTTTTTCTGCTAATTCATTAGGGTCACATCCCGGCCAGTGTATGAACAGGTCTAATCCTTCCAATACTTTTTTTGCAGCTGGTCTTCGTTGATATTTGGGTAATTGCATTGCCTTAGAATGGGAGAAGTTAACTGCTTTTAAGATTGTTGGATTATGACCCAGGTTTTTAATTATGGCTTTAGTAAATGCTTTGGTTCCAACCTTTTCCTTACTAATGTTTTCTTTATAAATATCATAGGTGTGTATTCCATCTTCCATTGTTTTTAACCATGCATTGTGGATCTTCTCCGCTATATCATTTTGTCCGATATGGTTTAGCATCATTATACTCCCCTGTAATAATCCGGAAGGGTTAGCTATATCTTGTCCTGCTCTTCTAGGTGCAGAACCATGTATAGCTTCAAACATTGCACATTCCTCACCTATATTAGCTGAACCGGCAAGCCCTACAGATCCAGTTATTTGAGCAGCTATATCGGAAAGGACATCCCCATAAAGATTTGGCATTACAATGACATCAAAAGCCTCTGGGGTATCAGCCATTTTTGCTGCTCCTATATCAATAATCCAATGTTCATTTTCGATTTCCGGGTATTCTTTGGCTATTTCATCGAACACTTCATGAAACAGTCCGTCAGTTTGTTTCATGATATTGTCTTTGGTAAAACAGGTCACCTTTTTACGATTTTGCTGCTTAGCATATTCGAAAGCATATCGTATTATTTTTTCACATCCCGGCCTACTTATGAGTTTCAAGCACTGAACAACTTCATCCGTTTGTTGATGTTCAATACCAGCATATAAATCTTCTTCATTTTCTCTTACAATGACGACATCCATAATCGGGTGTTTGGTGTCAACATAAGGATACAAACTTTTGCAAGGACGAATATTGGCATATAATCCAAGGAATTTACGGGTACTTACATTTAAACTCTTATAACCTCCTCCTTGTGGCGTAGTAATAGGTGATTTCAAAAATACTTTATTCCGTCTGATACTTTCCCAGGATTCTGGCGCAATTCCTGAAGCATTGCCAGAAAGGTAAACTTTTTCACCCACTTCTATTTCTTCAATTTCAATTTTTGCTCCTGCTGCAAAAAGAATTTCTAAGGTGGCATCCATAATTTCTGGACCTATACCATCACCTTTAGCTACCGTAATTTTTTTCATTTTAAATCTATATTGGTTTTATTACCGCAAAATTCTAATTTGTATCCATATATTTTTATTTATATAATTTCATATATACATAAATTAAATTTATTAAAAAGTCAATATCCTGTTTTATTTATTTGAATAAAAATTTAAAAAACATTGCGCGTCAACCAGACGGAAAGCGTACACACACAAGGCTGTCTGGCTTTCGGAGTTTCTGTTTGTGTACTACAGATTTTATTTTTTGAAGGGTCGTTGCTTGATGCCAAGGGTGTCAAACACCTGCTTTAACTTCTGTTCTGGGAGGGAACATTTCTTTACGGATATTTCCTGCTCGGCCTTGGAGGTTGCATAATTCGGTGATATGATGACCGGATTATCCAATAAAGTCCTTAGCGAAAAAATCACATAGGTCGGTATCATCACAAATGAAAGGTTCACAAGCTTTAATTAATTCTTCGGAAAGAGGTTGAAATGTACAAGAATTCTCTAAAAAAGACAGTGGAAAGAATTACTTCATTTTTGCTTTTTCCAATATTTTATTCGCGGATGAAACTTGCTTTGAAAAATCCACAGAACCTCTTTTTTTTGTTTCAGCATCAGCTTTTAGAATGAAAGTTTTAGCCACCTTCTCCGTCAATGTTGGGATACTCTTTTGTTTATACTATCAGAGTGGAATATAGGATAAATTAACTTAAAGGCAACGCTCAACGACTCGTTCAACAGAAGCACTGGCAGGTCGTTATACAGAATTTTTACAGTCAAATTTTGCCATTATAGTCAGCAGGTATTTAAGTCTTGATATGTTCTGTTCTACTTTCAAGAATAAAACACAAACAAGGTACATTTCAGGTAGTGATAAAATGAAACCCTTCATGAAAAATATGGTTGATGAGAAAAAGTGGATTTCAATCTCAAGTGGCTCACTTTTACCTGGAATATCCTTTCAGCCAGCGTTTGTCCTTGGTCATTGTTATTTTAGCAAGAAATACATCCCTATTTTTTTGTTTTTTAGTTTTTCCTTCGCTGTGTCCACTATATAATAGACCATCGGAATTAAAAATACGGTCAAAATAAGGGAGGAAAGAAGTCCGCCAATGATTACCCAGGCAAGTCCATTTTTCCATTCTGCCGCTGTTCCTGTCGCCATTGCGATAGGAAGCATGCCTACAATCATTGAAAGTGTTGTCATAAGGATTGGTCGCATTCGACCTTTTCCTGCAATGATTAACGCTTCTTTAAAAAATTTACCTTCTGCTTTTAATTGGTTGGTAAAATCTACAATTAGAATAGCATTTTTCACCACTAACCCCATTAGCATTATCAAGCCAAGTAAGGCGAACAAACTCAAATTACTTAACGATAAATTCAATGCGAAAAATGCCCCAATGCCTGCAACTGGTATTGATAATAAAACGACTAATGGATAAATAAAATGATCATAAAGTGCTACCAAAATGAGGTAAATCAGTAAAAACGAAATGAGTAAAACTGAACCTAATGCACCGAAACTATCATTCTGTCTTTTGATATCGCTACCCCAGGTCATCTGAATTCCATTTGGTAGCGGATTTTCTTTGAGATAAGCCACCACATCGTCGGCTACCGTTCCCGATGGTCTTCCCAGTGCGTCAGAAGTTAGTGTAACTGCTGGTTGGCGATCTTTTCTTTCCAATAATGAAGGAGAATTACCTTGCTCAACGATCGCAAATTGTGAAACTTCCACGGGCAAACCCATTGGGTTAATGATGGAAAGTTGTTGCACATCTTCAAAATTTTGCCGGCTAAACTCATCTAACCAAATTCTCACAGGATATTCTGTTCCATTTTCGGTTAGGGTCGCATCGTCATTGCCAGTAAATGCTGTTCTTAGATTCATGCCTATGTAAGCGGTTGTTAAACCTAATCGCTGCATTTTATCTTTGTCAGGAATAATTTTGTATTCGGGATTTCCAGCTTCAACGGATAAGCGAACATTATCTGCACCGGGAATATTTTCAATCATTGCTTTCAGATTATTTCCGCTTTGCATCACTTGATTTGAGTTGCTTCCGCTTAATGTAATTTCAATGGGCGCTGAACGAGGTATTAACCCCAATGCGGCCATTGAATAATTAATACCCGTAAACTGGGTTTTTAATTCTTCCCGGAGCCTCTTCATAAACGCTTCAGTAGGAAGATTTTTTAATTCTTTTTTAGGTTTTAATTGAATGGTAAATTCTGTTTTGTTTGCCGAACCAACTCCTAAACTTCCTATTCCTGTGCTTGGTCCACCAACATTGCTGAATACCGTTGCCACTTCAGGTTGCTGGATGATGTACGTTTCAATTTTTTGAGCAATTACATTATTTTGATGAATAGATGTTGATTTATCAAACTCTAAAGCCATTCTGAATTTCCCCTGATCGCCTGTTGAGATTAGTTCTTTACCTATTATACCTTGTTTCATAATGCCTAAAGTCATCACAAAAAGTAAAAATACAAAGCTTGTAAAAATTAGTTTGTGGCTTAGGACCCATTCCAATTGTCTGCCATACCAATTTGTGAAATTTTCTAATTGATGCTCAAACCAAAGCAAGAAACGATTGAAAAAGTTAGTCGGCTGTAAGTCTTCTTTCTTTCCAATACGTGAAACCAACCAAGGCGTAAGCGTAAAACTGACCAATAAACTAGTGAGTGTTGAGGTTACTACCACTACCGAAAATTGTTTGAGCATATCGGCAACAAACACTTGTATAAAAAGAATTGGTAAGAAAACAACTACATCAACCAACGTGATTGACAATGCTGCAAATCCTATTTCCATGCGACCGTCCAATGCTGCCGTTCGTTTATCTTTTCCACGGTCCAAATGTTTTTGAATATTTTCCAAAACCACCACCGCGTCATCTACCAAAATACCAATTATTAAAGACATTGCGAGTAAGGTCATTAAGTTTAGCGTGTAGCCTAAAAGCCACATTACGGCAAATGCAGTAACTAAAGAGGTTGGAATGGCAACGATAACAATGAACGAGTTTCTGAAGCTTCTTAAGAATAAAAGCATCACCAGTGAAACCAGTATTACGGCTAATATTAGATCATACACAACAGAATTAACGGCCGCAATCGTATTGTCTGTGCTATCGTCCGCAATAATAAATGCTACCCCAGCACTGGCATTTTGTTCCTCAATAGATTTAAACTTTTCACGAACTAAGGTTGAAACATCCACAGCATTTGCATCACCCTGTTTTTTCAACATTAAGCCAATACCATTTTTACCATTGTAACGACTGACAGAAGTTGTTTCCTTTATGCCATCCATAACAACGGCAACATCTTTTACATAAACCGGACTTCCTAAAACAGGCATCGCCACCTGAACATTTTTAATGTCTTCCAGAGAGGTAAACTTTCCCGTCAAACGAACTGAATTACTTTCCTTATCGGTTTGAACTTTTCCTGCGGGTAAATCAAGCCCTGATTTATTAATTGCTTCAACCACCTGAATCATAGAAATTTTGTACAGTTTCAGTTTGTCTTGATTTATTTTTACCTGTATTTCTCTTTCTTCACCTCCTAGAACGGTAATCTCTGCAACGCCTTTTATTTGTTGAATTTGAGGCAGATAATCATCTTTCATTTTTTGATAAAACTCAGTGGACGACAAATTACTTGTTGCACTAATGGACATTATAGGTAAATCATTTGGCGAAACTTTACTCATCAAAGGACTTAAAATATCTTGCGGTAAATCTTTACGGATATTGTCAATATAGCGTTGGGCATCCTGCATTGTTTTATCTAAATCTGTTCCATATTTCAGATTTGCAATGATGATAGATGCGTTAGGTAATGATTTTGTTACCAGGTAATCTACGCCTTCCAGGTTAGATAAGGCATCTTCTATTTTTCGTGAAACTGATGTTTCAACTTCGTTTGGTTCAGCCCCTGGATATACTGTTTTAATGACAACCACTGGTTGATTAAAATCAGGCATTAACTCGTAACTCAAATTTTTATAGCCGATGAAACCTAATAAAGTTAATACGCTGAAGAGCACAATTATCAGCGAAGGACGTTTAATTGAAATTTCTGTAATATTCATTTGTCGCTGATTTTATTTAACAATAATATTTGCACCGTCATAAAGATTTATAAATCCATTGGTTACAATTACATCTCCCTCTTTCAAGCCACTCGATACAACCACTTTGTTCTGTATATTTTTTGAAATAGTGATGTTTTGCATAACAGATTTACCATTTTTAATCAAATAGACTTGAGGTTGAATAGCGGTACCAACCATGGCAGATGCAGGAATAATAATTCCCATTTCCTGGCTGGCATTTTCCAAATTCACCTTACCAAACATCCCTGATTTTATTTTCAAATCTGACGTATTATTCAAAGTAAACTGAATAGGAAAACTACTACCTATATTCGCTTTGCTGCCAATCATAGTCACTTTCCCTGTAAATGAAATTTCAGGATATGCATCTGCTGTTATGGTATAGCTATGATTTAATTTGAATTGTCTCAAATCATTTTCAGGAACATTTACGGTAAATTTTAAATTTGTAATGTCCGTTATTTGAAGTAATGGAACTCCGGGTGCTGCAAATGCCCCTTCTTCACTTAGTTTTGCAGTAACAACACCTTGAAAAGGAGCTTTAATAGTAGTTTTGTTTATTTGTTCGAGTAAAATGGCTCTCTGCACTTTTGCAGATTTTAAACCTAATTCCGCTTTCTCTAATTGGACACCTTGTATGGCATCTGCTTTAGCCAAAATGATAAAACGTTTTACATCTGCCTCCAATCCTTCTACCTGAACATCAATAGTTTGCACTTGCAGTTTCAATAATGAATTATCCAATAGCACTAAAGTTTGACCTTTGATTACTACGCTTCCAACGTCAACTAAAAGTGTATTTATCTTCCCTTGTAATTCGGCACTTATTTTAGTTTCCTTGTTCGGTTCAAATGTTCCTGAATACGAATATTTGGCATTTACATTTTCAACATGCAATGTATCTGCCTGAACATTGACAGCCTGTTCTTTGTCATATTCATAAATCTTATTCTGAGTAATTTCTTTGTTGGACTTCAACTTAACCACCATAACGGCTATGATTGCCAATGGTATGATGACATATAAAACCTTTTTTAGGATGGATGATTTTGTATTCATTGTGAAAATTATTTTGTTAATGAAATATTTCCGGTGAATTTTTTAAGTTCTAAATCTGCCTTTAGATAATCAATGACCGCGGATAAATACGTTTGTTGAGCTTCTCGTAACGAATTGTCAGCAAGCAGAATATCTGTTAAAGTAGCCGTGCCTAGTTTCTGTTGAATAATGGTTTGCTCATAAATTATTTGTGCCAGTTGGATCTGTTCTATTAAAGTTTCCACCGTATTTTTGGCTGTTTTCCTTTGGAGTTTTGCATTTTCGACTTGCAAATAATTTTGTTCGTTAATTAATCCCATTTGAAGCTCATTGTTTTTTAGTTCAAGTGTTTTCTGATTAATTTTTCGTTCTGTTACCGTCCCACTAAATAAAGGATAGGACAACTGAATACCTGCAAAACCAATGGGATAGAAATCTAAAAAACCATTAGGTTTACCGTTGTAACCAAAACCCGTGGTGCCATAATTAGCCAATAAGTTTACAGAAGGCAGATATCTGGACTTGTTAAGTGTATTTAATTCAAGACCCAACCAACGGTTTTTAATTACTGCCATACGAAAATCCAATGTGGATAAAGATGAATACTCAAAAGAGTTTTCGTAAAGTATGTTGGTTTCAATCTGTAAGTTATTTTCTAAAGAAAGTCCTATGGTAAATTTCAAGGCATTTAATACTTGCTCATATTTACTTTTTACACCTACTTTTTGCGACGTTAATTGAGCTGCCTGTAATTTTACTTTACTAACATCTGTTCCCTTTACAAGTAATTGTTCGTTGAGCAGTTGCATATTTTTGAATAGTCGTTCAGCATTGATCAAGTTGCTGTCAATAAAAGCCAGCTGATGATGCAGAATTTGTGCGTTATAATACAGATTGGAAATGTCAAAAAAGATTTGCTCTTCTAATTTTTGATATTGCAGTTCGATCCATTCCGAGGCTATCTTCGTTGTTTGAATAGCTCCGTAAAGTTGCGGATTATACAAAGGCATAGAAAGTTGCAGGCTTAGATTGATGTTGTGCGGAACGCCAAATTGAGCCGCTCTAAATTCGCCTTCTGGCGCAGCAGGATTTAATGCATTGAGCGGCAATAGCTGATAAGGCAAGTTTGTAAAGTATTTATAATCAGCATTAGCTGTCACTTTTGGATTGAGGTTGGCTTTGGCTTCTTTTTCTCGTTGTTCTCCAATAACTATATCATTTCGGTTCACTTGCAGCTTTTTATTGTAAACCTGCGCTGTGTCAATACATTGTTGTAGAGACCATACTTGTGCTTGTACCGATTGAAATCCTATGACTATTAGTAATAGAACGATACAAGGTTTGTGAATATTTACTAACTTCATTTATCAAAAAAATTTACTTGATGAGTACTAAAAAATTCCTAGGTAGTTTTTATTAGCATTAAGACCGATTGTATCATATTGTCTCCTTCTATGCTTATGTCAAATTGAAAGTTGGTAACTCTCCATTTAAACATTTGCAACCGGAAAGTTCCCATCACGATATGCAATAATTCATCAGGTTTTATGGCATTGGTAAATACCTTCTTTTGTTGTCCTTCTAAAATAATAGGCATTAAGTGCTTCATTTTTACACCCATTATTTTCAATATTGTTTCGTTAATCCGTTGACTTTCTTCCAACAGACCGTCAGAAAAAACCGCCACTACAAAGTGAGGATTCATTTTAAAGAAGGAAAACTGATTTTGAAAAAGCGTTGTGAATTTTTCTTCGGGTGATTGTTCACTGGAAATTGCCTTTGTATAGCGTTCGTCCATACTTTTAGCAAGGAATTCAAGTAATGCAATTATTATTTCTTCCTTGCTTGTAAAGTGTCTGTAAATAGCACTTTCAGAAAACTTCATTTCTTTAGCAAGGTTCTTAATGGTTAAACCACTTACTCCCGAAGTAGTAAGTATTTTTCCTGCCGCCTTGATAATTTCAAGTTGTCTATCTGAAATTTTTACTGTGCCCGTCATATTGTAATTTTTTAAAGTTCACCTTTTTCTCCGTTTACCCAACGCATCATCATCACGCGTTCTTGCGGAGTTTGT
>JAFMBH010000212.1 GCA_017858735.1 Bacteroidota bacterium | reverse complement strand
CAGTAGAGGCGCTTACCCTTTGGCATCATCGTGTTAATGAATAGGAACGAATACGGTTCACTGAAGCACAAATCCAATACAGCGTCTTGCTGATCCTTAGTGAGGTCTCCAAGTAGCTCGTCCTTGATATTTCGAATCTCGGAGTGGTTAGAGGTAGGGAAGATGATGAAGCAAGTGATGTTCGCTCTGTAGCGTAGTGCTAAGCGATTGTATTTCTGGGTAGAGATCCAAACGCTCAGCTCAGCCCTAGTCTTGTCATTCTGATTCTGCGTGATATGACGTCTGTTGAGGATAGCCTTGTTGAGGACTTTGTCAGCTGGTGATAGATCGTTGATTACATCGTCGAGCCAAATTAGGCTGTTTCCATTCTCACCTTCTTGGAGTGTGCTGAGTATCTCCGACATGATTTGTTCAGAGTATTCGTCATGGATATGTGAATCTGGTAGTCCGAAATCGTCAAGCGACATTGTTTGAGTTGACCCTGATATGATATGGATCTCATCGAAAAATTTATGATAGTAGAGGGGACTTGTGCTCAATAGGAAACTCGTTATGAGCGATGTTTTGCCACTTGCCGGAGATCCGCTGATTAGGCATGACATACTAGGCAATAAAGGTGGTTTGATTTTAAAAGGGTAGTCAGGCTTTCGATCCTTTGATCCCTTGAGATGCGGCACTTTGGATAGAGGGTTCGACATCGTTTCTTTCTCTTACGCAACATATTCTTATCTCTGCCGAAAAGTCATTTGGGCTATGAACGACTCGGGAGTGCGATTTTACGTTTTTTTTTCGAAAAAATCTAATGTTGCGTACAATAAACATGTCTGATTCACGATCAAGCCTACCCTCCTCGATGAGATACGCAATGGGCCGAGTGCCATCCGTATCCGCATCTTCTTCCCAACGACTTTTCGCAGCCTCAAACGGTAATACTTTCAATGCTGTAACCAACGAAATTCGCATTCCTGTTTCCGCCAACGATGGCTTTCTCGATGTCAAGCGGGGATATCTCGCCTTCAACTTGTCAGCTCTCGCTGCTACGGACACATATGATTGCACTCTCGGTTCAGATGGTGCTGGTGTTATTGATAGCATTCGTATTGAATCTCAAGGACGTCTCCTTGAACGCCTCGAACGTTACTGTGTTCGCCATAATGTCCGTAATCGCCTTGACTGTAGTCTCGTGGCTCAGAATCGTCGGAGCGTTATGCTTGATGGTCCTACTCCAGCTCTTGCGCAACCTGTTGCCGGACAAACGCTTGAAGCAACTGAAAATAGTTACGACATGGTCTTAGAAATTGAGGACTCTGGATTCCTTAATCCCCACGATGGTATGGCTATCCCCATGGGAGCTCAATTTGATATCATTATCCGAATCAACCCAACTGTTCTTCAAGGAACTTGGACCACTGGTGACCCCGCTCTTGGATTGTCTGTAATTAACCCTCGTTTTATTGCTCCCTTGTATAAAATCCAGAATCCTGAAGCATTGTCTGCCTACAAAACGTTTCACCAATCTCAGGGTGTGAGCTGGTCTGGAGATACCTACAAATGCTATGTTGGAGCTCTTACCCAAGGTGTAACTGGTGAGAACATTATTCAAATTAATGACCGCTCCTTGTCTCTCCTTTCCCTATGTGCTGTCCAGAGAACGGCTGTTGACCGTGCGTATGGTGGAACTAAAACAACATTTGTCCCGAACGGGTGTACTGAATTCTACTACGAAATTGACGGGCAAGCTCACCCATCTTCACAGATTAAGGTCAGTGCTGTTGCTGCCACAGCTATCCTTGCTCGTGCTTACAAGGAGATGCTTAATAGCTCATTCGTGAAAGATGGTGTTGGTCCTGATAAGGTGTCTTTCTTGGCTAACAGCTTCGTTATGTGTGCTGACTTGAAAGTGTTTGACGACGACCACCTTGCTCTTCGTGGAATGAACACAGCTATGAATGCTTCCCCCAATACCTTCAACTGGACTGCCTCTGGGGGTGCTACTGCTACTACTGAGGTATGTGTCTTTGCCAATTGTGAGGCTTTCTGGACTCTCCAGACGGACGGACAAATCTCGGTTGTCGTGTAAAATTCAACAAAATTTTTAAAATCTCAAGTAAGATAAAGAAGACAATGGAATCAATTGACGAGAAAATTTATGTGCCTGTTGAAGACATTCCAGTGCTCGAATCACATGACCCTGAATTAAGTTCGTCCGGTATCTCAATACTCACGCTAAAGAAGCAATACAACGAACACCTTGACGACATTAAAATTGACGACGTAGATAGAGAGCAAGACGCTATGAAACACTTATATAAACTTTACCACGCTAAATTCCCGTGGGCGCCGCCAGCTCTCGTAAAATCATTCTCCATTGACCATTACGACCGTGCTATCGATTCCCTTGTTCTCGTCGAGTAATCGATCCATTATACCACACCTGTGTGTTATAATCCTAATTTCCTTACTGTGTCTCCGCCCAGAGCTGATGCTTCTTTGATTTGAGATGTCTGGGTTTGTTGAAATGAGAGTGAGTCGTACCACAACCACACTCTACTTTTACATTCTTCTCAGCTATTGAATCTTTATTCTTCTCACGATAAATCTTCTTCTTCTCAGCTTCAGTCCGTGTGGGAATAACCTTGTTCACACAATCCATAGACTCAATGTAGTATCGTTCACGTTTGTGTAGTTCTTCCTTCGATTCACAAGGACACTTCTCCAATAGGACGATATCATAATCCCCTCCAGCAATGACCTTCACAGATGTTACCAATTTTTTCTTGTCAGGGTTTGCCAGTAGCTGTCTGTAACATCCTCGATGTTTGGTAAGTCGTTGCGATAGTGTTTGACATGTACTCCCGATGTAGGTAAGTCCTGTGATGTTACACACGATTCGATAGATCTTTCCATTTTGGTAGTTGGTTGGCATGTTCCTTTCTATTACTATATGCTCTTCCTTAAGCCTCTTTTTTAGAAGAAGTGATGCCACAACGATGTTCCGACCCCGACGAGAGCTCCAATACCACCCCCGACCAAACTTCCAGCTGGACCACCTAAAGCTAAACCCAACGCAGCGCCGGTTCCGGCATCGGCTAGTGTGTCTGATAAATCTCCTCCAAACTCCGTACTACTTTCGTCAGAGGATATGAACTTGTCCTCTAGGTAGTCGATTCCTTTCTTTGCGTAGCCTTGAACTTCCATTGCTGCAGCAGTAGTACCGCCTATGCCAGCTCCAATCAAAGCCCCCTCCGGCCCTCCCAAAATTAATCCGGCCGAAGCTCCTGATAATGCAGCTGAACCGATATCTCCGATGTCTTTCCCCAATTCAGAAGTGCTAGCGCCATCTCCCGCTATCTTGTCCTCGAGGAAAGAAATGCCCTTCTTTGAATAGTCTTGAACCTCGTACGCTACAGCACCTGCTGCGACTTCTGGTAGAAAAGCGGTCTCACCCAATCCTAGTGCCGTTGCGCCAAGATAGCCTAAACCACCTGACAATGCCCCTTCAGTACCAGTTCTGACAGCGTCTCCCCACTTTTTATCAGGGTCGATTGTGTTGATGGCTTTGTGTGCTAGGTATCCTGAAATGAGTCCTCTAGCGAGGTTGGTAGGGTTCATAGCGGTTTTGAAGTTGTCCATCAACTCTGGTGATGCGATTGCTGCGTTATTGCCTAGTTCGTCAATGTGTTGAACAGATTCCTGTAGGTTATCTACCTGTTCCGCGACATAGTCCTCACGATCCGATTTTGAACTGTTGACATAATCTTTGCGATCTTGTACACTCATCCCAACGTCTGTAGGTACGTCATGTATCTCTGAAATCTTATCCAACAACTCTTGATGCCGTTCCTCTGTAGCTGGTTGATCCTCAGCAAGTGGTACTCCTTCCTTGTTGTCGAGAAGGCTATTAACCTCCCCTTCGGTGAACGTGCCTCCGACGTCCTTCCACGCCCGCACCATTCCAGACTCTGGGTTGAGACCTTTGCTCAGTACGTGATTTCCTTCTGCATCCAAGACCGTATCCCGTTTGCCACCACTACCCCCATTGAACTTGACGAGATGTTCTGTGAAAGTTTTACCCGCGTCCATGTTCTCCTCACTAGCATCCAGAAGAGTACCTTGAGCTGCCTTAGCAGTCGTATCCAGAATATTCTTGAGATGAATGTTCGCGGCGTTGTCTGCTGGTCTAGTAGAATCAGTGGAGATGAAATTCTCGAGGAGATGGCTCTTGACTGGATTGAAACTGTGCTCAGTAGGATTAACGCTCTTAATCTCGACCTTGTTACCCTGCTTGGTGAGAGCCAAACCTAAAGAGACAGGGTCAGTAGTTGTTCGAATGATCTTTGTAGCCGCTTTAGGATCGAGAACACCTCCAGATAGTCCAACGTGGGGGTTGAATACGGTTGTTGGAACGTCGTGAAATTGTCCTACATGAAGGGCAACTGCTCCTCCCAATGAAAACCCGTTGAGTTCGATTGGTGCTGAAGAGTACTTAGCCTTGACAGCCTCATATAGGTCCTTACCGTCCTTGAATTTCGCATTGTCTGTCTGGGAGTTCGCCAGTGTAGCAGCATTCGCTCTCCAATCGGACAAACTCGTCTTGTTAGTCCCTCTCCATGAAACATCAACATTTCCCTCTGGATTCTTGGTGACAAGAGCGTCTCTGGTCGTGAGGTCTTCGTCAATCTCGTAATCAGACATCCCCTTGCTCCGTAAGTATTCCTTCACTGCGTCCATGTTCTGTGTTTGGTCGTAAATCTTACTCGCCTTCAATAGATGCGCCTTCTCAATCTCTACATTAGTAAGACCGTCATGGCTCGGATGGATAGCGTTGGCTAAGAGCACTCCTTTGGCTACACTGGCATCCTTCTTATCATCATCATCATCATCATCTTCTTCTGCGATATCTGCGACTTGGTCTTTGAAGATTGATGAAGCCGATTTACCGGTGAATAGATCACGAGCGATTCCTGTTGCCCGTGCGGCGGTTGGAGTAAGTTTTGGTGGTTCATTGCCAGTTATGGTACGATAGTGGTCGCTATAATTTTCTGTAGTTGCTGGACGATTTCTTCCATTGGATGGGGTCGTATTAAGTCCATAAGGATCAGAAGTAGCGTTAGCGTACTCTTTTGAATGGTCGTATGAGCTCGTTGGTCTCGGATTGATGAAATCAGACCTCGGTCGTTCTCGTATGTTTTTAGAATCAATGTCATCTTGGATCTTGTTAATCCTTGAAGCGTATTGTGTCCTTTGTTCAGGGGTCAAACTGTTGACGAATGTGTTCAATCGTGTCTGTGCCGTACTCATCTTTCTTATTACCAACATTTTAATTGCCAGTCTCTTTTTTCTTGCTAGTAAGAAAGGATGAGTTCATCAACAACACAGTCAGCGAACCCGTCTAGCACAACTTACCTACATGTTCGCAGCAAAGATGGGGATCAATTATCAGCAGGGTACAACACACATTTCACTATCAACCTAGCATCCGCTATCAGATCAGATGCCGACCAAGTGATCAACATATCAATGATCAGTGCGAGTATCCCATATAGCTTCTACCCAGTGTCAGATTCCCTCTCCAACAACAAAATCATCTACGACGACGTCCAGACATTCACATTGCCTGAACAGAACTACGATCCGTATGAGTTGGTACGTGTCATCAATGCAGACGCAACATTTGGAGCTATCTTCACCGCTTCGTACAACTACTACACCAATAAGCTAACCCTGACCAATTCAACTGGAGTCAATCATACTCTCAACTGGTCTCTGTCTAACTGCGTAAAGGTCCTTGGATATGTTGACGATCCCGATGTCATTGTGGCGGCTGCTGGGAGTAGCACGAGCAGTGGTATGATCGACTTTGCTACTATTCACAGTATCATTCTCAGGTCGAATCTAGCTCAAGGAAATGTGTTGAGTACTAACGCAGGACAGTCATCCATTCTTCAGAAGATCAACATCAACTCCGACCCGTATGGGATCATTTACCTCGACGCTACAGATATTCGACAAGTTAGTTTATCATACGCTCCAGCTATCGACAAGATCGAATTCAGACTCGAGGATCAGAATGGGAAATTGCTACAATTATCTGAGATCAACTATGAGTTCAGTCTACTGTTTGAAGTGTTTCATCTTGATCCTGTTGTCCATGCTGAGTTCCTTGTGCCGCAGTCAGCTCAAAGACTCACAGCTAATCAGCCCCAATACACCAGAAGAGACCTCACGACCGGTTCGCTAACTGCTACTCCTCTCGCCACTCCCCTCGCCACTACCCTCGCCACTCCTCTCGCCACTCCTCTTGCCACTCCCTCCGCGAACGGCTTGACCGTTGGTTCACTGTTTAATCTACCAACGACTGTTGCCCAATCCTCCACTACAGGGGGTTCGATCCCCCTCTCGCAAGCTCGACCGATGGGAGTGGCTACACCTTTGGCTACATCTTTGGCTACACCTTTGGCTACACAGGTTGAATCCCGTAACATAGCTCATGTAGCATCAGAGGCTATTTTGGATTTAATTGTGTAAGTTTAATGTTGCGTATAAGAAAGAACGGATGTCAGGAATCACGAAAAGACACATCACTGGATGTAACCGAGACATCCATACTAACACTACAGAAAAAATTACCTCTAATGGAACATTCTTGAACACCGTTGGAGGTGTAGCTGTACGATTGGTTAGTTCCTCAGCAAACGACGCCGTAGCCGGTTCAGGGGCTCTCACTTGTCTTATCACAGGATACAGCGCTACTGGAGTGCTACAGACAAGCACCGTAACAATGACTGGCGTTGCTCCTTCTTCAGTTACTACTGAGTTGTATTCCAGAATTCTGGAAGTGGAAGTGCTAACAGCGGGGACTGCGTATGGCAGCAATAGCGGTACAATCACTTGTGAGAAGGCTGACGGTACAGATATCATACTGATGGATGCTGGTATTGGTGTAACTCGAAGTGCTAATTATACAGTCCCGCTTGGGAAGAGAGCTATCGTCAGACAAATCAACATGAACGCGTCTCTTGCTGGATACGTCTTGCTTGATACCGTAAAGGATTCATTGAGTGCCGCCCCAGTCTCGCTGCTACAAGAAATCATATCAATTGCTAACAACGGACAATACCAGAAGACATATGACTACGGGAGCTTCATTCTTGAACCCCTCGAGCAGATGTCATTCAGGTGTACAAATCATAGTGGGAATAATAACATCGTCAGCGTAACTTTTGACGTCGACGAGGTGTCAAGTAGCTTGGTCATGTTAGAAGCCCCTGATTTGTATGGGATTAACCTACAATAAGTAAGTAAGTAAGTAAGTAAGTAAACGTGTATATACGAATTTAATACAATGGTTGTAGTAAATTGATAAATAGATGGCTTAAGGAAATGAAAATGATTACCGAAGAAGAGTAGGTCGGAGTAAAGGTCCACCATGTGTGGCTTTGTATTCAAGGTATTTCTTGGTTGACATTCCGAAGTTCTCCACATTCTTTAGCCATTCGCAATATGCCCTGTTCCGTGGTTCTAGCAACACTGTGTGAGGTTTGCCTTTGAATTTCCCGAATGTTAATAGAGTGTCGTCATAGCACACGCAATTGCTATAGTCTTTTGAGGTGGAAGTCGTGGGCTCGATTTTGTATGTTTTGCTTATCCTCTCATCGAGCGTCTTTACTTTGTGGCAAGGTTTACATAGATACTGTAGGCGACATTTCTGATCATGGTAGATTTTCCAGTCTTCGATGAATGAGTGTGTGTAGGTATCCTCTACGTTATAGAATACTTCAAAACGAGCTGAGGTCATATTCAACTCATCGACATTCACATCAAACTCCTTGAAGAAATCCTCTCTAATTTCTTTGAAGGGGTTGATATGGTCTACTTCACAGAATCCAGCTGTCCCACATTCAGAGCACACACTCTCATTCGAAAGTTTGAAGTCGTTTATTTGTGGTTGGATGAGCATTCTCATTGCCGCAATGGTCTCTGACAGTTTAGTCTCGACTCTCTGGGTGATACACAGATTCCAAGAAAAAGTTTCAGTCTCCCCTTCGTCAAGGTGGAAACTCATATGGTGAGGCTTATCGAAAATGAAATGGTTGATATTTCCCCCACCTAGTTTCTGCTCATAGTCTGGGTGTCTTTTGAAGAGGTTATCCCAGAATTCAAACTCGGGGCAGTCTGGGTAGATTTCGGAAGGTTGCGTTTGGAAGAGTTCCTTGACGTATTGTCTAACGGCCTTCTGCGTGTGAAAGATTTGAGAACCAATTTTGATGACCATTTTCTATCTAACTTCATTTCCTTAAGCCTCAATTAAATTTTGCGAACAT
>JAFMBH010000124.1 GCA_017858735.1 Bacteroidota bacterium | reverse complement strand
TATCGGGAAATGAACCTACTTCATCATTTTATCAACTCAGAGTTAGTGTCGATGGACCTTCAGCCTGCCAAACAGCTATTTCTCCAGCATTCAAAGTTGATATTTTAGATACTACTTTAGTAAATGTGGTCGCTAACGATTCTTTAATCTGCCAGGGCAAACCGCTTCAAATCATTTCCATAGCTCCAACAGGAGGAAGTATTGGATTTGATTATCAATGGCAACAATTAAACAGACAGACTCAAATATGGAATAATATACCCGGTGCCAACTTATCGGCCTACAACAATAATAATCTGAATACAGGTTTTTATACCTTCAGATTAAAATATAAAAGGAAATTAGCTTCTTGTCCAGAGCTGATATCTAATGAGATACCTGTAAGGGTAGATACAATTCCTTCCGTTGCCGTGCTTTTTCCATCCTCAAAATTATGCCCCGGGGAAAGTATTAGTTTAACAGCTACTGCGACACCAAATCTTCCAGGTGTTTATATCTGGCAACAAAGTGCCAATGGAAATACTTGGAATAATGTGCCTGGATTTAATACGGAGGTTTTAACCTACCAAGCGCCTGCAACGGGAAAATCTTATATCAGAGTTAGATTCTTACCCTCAAATTATGGCAATTGTGACTCCATTTTTTCAAATACTGGCCTTATAGAATCTGATACATCCAATTTGATTTCCTTGGTTTTATCTTCGCCAGCCGACACGCTTTGTTTAGGTAGTGTAAGTAAAATGACCTTAGTTTTAAAAAGTCTAATCAATTTACCTGATGCTATTACCTATAAATATGAGATTAAAAAGGATACAGGGATTTGGCAATTATTGTCGGAAACCAGAGATACCGCTGTACTTTACACCGCGGATGGATTAGGGAATTATGCCTTCCGTGTTTCGATGGAGATTATAGGAATAACTTGTAATAGACTATTTTCCAATGAAATAAAATGGAATGTTGGGGAAACATCAATAGTTGCATTACCATACAGAGAAATTAATTTGTGTTTTGGCAGCCCTTTTAATCTAACGCCCACTATAAATAGATCAGGGGTTGGCCGTCCGGATTTTCAATGGCAGCAAAGAAAAGATTTTTCCGATTGGACAGATTTACCCGGGTCGACTTCTCTGTCGTATAATGGAAATGATACCATAAACGGAGCGGTCTATTATAGATTAAAGTACTTAAACGCCGGAATAGGTTGTTCTCCCTTTTTTACCGATAGTGTATTGGTTCGTAAAAAAGGAAATACCATTGTACGCATAGGCGCAAGTACATTGAATCCTTGTTCCGGTGCGTCGGTTATATTGGCGGCTAATACTTTACAACCCGAAACAGAGCCGTTTTCATCTGCCTGGCAGGAATCAAATGATTCTATTTCCTGGAAAACCATTGGCAGCAATTCATTTAATTACAGTTTAACCTGGAATCAAAATACGCCGAAGTATTTTAGATTTATCTATCAAAGTAGGGTTTCTGGTTGTGATTCAAGCTTTTCAAATGTATTAAAATTAGTTCCGAAAGCGGGCATTATAGCAACTATAAGGACTGGAAATAATGTTTTATGTAAAGGCGATACGCTGATAAGAGAAGCAAATATAACAGGTATTACAGGTACTCAAGTTCTTCAGTGGCAATGGAGTAAAGATGGTATTCGTTGGAATGTTATTAATGGGGCATCAGGAGAAAGACTGCGATGGGTTCCCGATTCGACAGGAACTATTTTTCTTAGGTTAAAGGTTTGGGATAATCCTATTTCTTGTGACACCAGTTATTCTGCAAGACAGGAAATTAATATTTTTGATAATCCTGAAATTAAGATTATCCCCGCTTCGGGTACCTTTTGTCAAGGTCAGCCTATTTTATTAACGGCCCAATTATCAGGATCAACGGTATCCATTCCCGTGTTTTGGCAACAAAGCAGAAATGGAACAAATTGGATAAATATCCCTGGTGCGGATTCAACCAACTACCGCTTTCCAGCCATAGATTCCGGTCTGTTTTATTTCAGAGTCATTACCGGTAGCATTGGGGGTAATTGTGCCACAGGTACTTCCTCTGTGTCTAACCTTTCCGTGATTCCAACGTTTGCCGTAAGTGGAATGGCCTCTAAATCTGAAGTTTGTCAAAATGATAGTGTTACTTTAAGGGCTAGTTGGAGGGACATACCTGTTCAACCCTTCATTCAATGGTATTCAAGCCGGGATCGAATTAATTACACGCTCATACCTGGTGGAGAGAAGGCAGAAGTCAATATAAAAAGTAATGAACCAGGTATTATTTTTTATAGAGCACAACTCACCGTGCCAGGTTATTCCTGTGGTATCGTTTTTTCTGAACCTATTCCTGTTTCATTCCAAGGGGGACTTGCTGTGTCAGTGAATGCAGACCAATCCATTTCTTGTTTAGGTTCACCGGTAATTATAAGATCAGTGGTAACTAATGTGGGAAATACTCCCGTTCAGTATCAATGGGAATCTAGTATAGATAATAGGAGCTGGGAGCCTATCCTGGGCGCTATTGCTGTCACCTATACTGTTCAAGCCAGTGTTCAGTCAGATAAATTCTATAGATTACGACTTATAAATAATACCTTGGCTTGTCCGTTAACTATTTCACCATCTGTAAGAGTTTCCATCACTTCCATTCCAAATGTAGTTTTAACGGCCAATAAATTGACGGTTTGTGCAGGGGAGGAGGTTAGATTACAAGGTATCTCTAACAGAGGCTTTAATCTGCCCGTAACCTGGAGGTGGTTTAGAAGAGTTGGAACAGGTGCATTTACCCAAATAGCTGGGGCT
This sequence comes from Bacteroidota bacterium, assembly GCA_017858735.1. Lineage (GTDB taxonomy): Bacteria > Bacteroidota > Bacteroidia > Chitinophagales > Saprospiraceae > BJGN01. The sequence goes on along the minus strand of JAFMBH010000124.1, from coordinate 5,588 downwards.
AATGATTCTTTTTATATCGCGCCCACTCAGACAGCTGGAAAAACCAGTTATCAATTGCGTATGCAGGTGGGTGACGCCATTTGTGCCAGTTCAACATCTGCTTCCTTAGAAATTACGGTTAATCCAAACTTCACGCTATCCCTTCAACAAGATGCTGATGAAAAATGCGTAGCAAATTTCCATCGCATTTTCGCCGTGGTTACCGGAGCAAATCGCGATTCCTTAACCTATAAATGGCAAAGAAGTTTGAACGGTTCTCAATGGGAATTTGTAGATGTGCCCTCCTTTTTTCAGTGGTATGCACCCGTTACAGATCCAGGTTATTTCTATAGAGTGGGGGTTCAAAATTTGGCGGGTTCTTGTGGTCTATCCTTTTCAAATGCCATACAGCTAACAGGTACAAAACTCCCTTCAGTGAGTATTCAGTCAGCTATAAAATATGCCTGTAAAGGCGATTTTGTGCCTATTACTGCCACCGTTTCTGATAATTCCTTCCCCGTATTATATAGATGGCAATTTAGTAGGGACAACAAGTTTTGGAATACCATTGCAGAAGCAGGTTCACTAACGGAAAGATTTAATATAACTACCACCGGTATTTATTATTTCAGAGTGCAGATTCTGAAATTGGGTTCTACTTGTGTTGCTTATTCTAATACAATAACTATCAGGGGGGTACAAACAAATACAGCTACCTTGACGACCAATCAGGGTGAAAATCCTATCCTATGCCCCGGAGTCACTACGACCTTGTCTGCTTCCATGGGCGCGAATCTATCTTTTCCCGTTAAATATAGATGGCAGTATGGCGTGGATGGCATTAACTGGACAAATATCAATAATGCCGTGGGTGATAAACTGGCCGTTAATCAATTAACTGGTGACAAAGCAGGGTATTACAGGGCAGTCCTCCAAGTAGATAGTAGTATATGCCCGGCCGTCACTACGCCTGCCATCTATATTAGGTCTGCCGGATTTGATGATTTTACTACGAATATTCAGGATACTTTACTTTGTTTTGGTGGCACTTCCTTGATTGAGGTTAAATCTCTTGGGAATATTCAAGGATTACGATTTCAGTGGCAACAACTGGAATATATAGGTAATTGGTTAAATCTGACAGGTCAGACTGGTCCCACGCTTAGAGTTTCAGCACCAGATCCAGGGGTATTAACCTTTAGAGTTCGTGTAAGTTCAAGTGGTTCTTCTTGTCCTGAATTTTTCTCCAGACCTGTTGTTATTACCCAACTCGGTACTACCAGCGTAGCTTTAAATCAGGTAAATAATACCTATTGTGAGGATGATGTGGTGAATCTAACCATGAGTTCTAATATTATAGAGGAAAATAGATTGAAATACAGATGGTTTACCAGCGTGGACGGAATAAAATATGATTCCATCGCTGGTGCAGGTCAGCTTAGCTTTCGGGTTCCAACTACTCGGGCCGGCGTGACTTATTATAGAGGCACCTTGCAGGCAAAAGGAGGAAATTGCCCTGAAACAAGCGCTACACCTGTATTGGTTAATGTAATTACTCGATATCGGGCAAAAATCACTACGGTTAAAACACAATATTGCGCAGGAGAAGCCTTTGAAATGAGGGCACCTGTTACACCTAATTATGTTGGTACTATTCGTTATGCCTGGCAGATAAGTGCAGATAGTGTACAATGGGAAACTATTCCTGAAGCTAATAGTTTCATTTACAGGTCATTTGTAAATCCTGGAATTAATTTTTACAGGATGATTGCGGTAATTCCCAATTATTTATGTGATTCCGTGATTACCCCTGGAATAAAAATAGCTGGAGTCAATTTACCTGGTGTATTTATCTCCTCACCAACGATAGAAATATGTGTTGGAGAATTTTTTCGGGTCACTTCCAATCAGGCTACACAACCGGGTAGAAGATATTTCTGGCAATATAGCGTAAATAGACTGAATTGGTTTACCATATTGGAGGCAACAAAACCCATTGAAAATTTAACGGTGAGTACTCCACAACTGTATTATATCAGAATGGTTATAGAGGGCGGAACCTCTTGTGGTTTTATTTATTCCAATAATATAGCAGTGCAAGGACTTTTAGCGCCTAAGGCTTCCTTAAATGCCAACTATAAGGAAGTATGTGTTGGTTCTACGAATGTACTTTACACCACATTTAGGCCACAGCCATTCACAGATTCTATAAATTATCAGTGGGAAATTAGGGATAGCTTTACCAATTGGCGTCCCATTTCCGGAGCCGTTGGAACTTTTTATAATCATATTCCTGATACGGCCGGCGTTTATTTCTTTAGAGTAGCTGTCAGATCAAAGTTGTTTAATTGTCAACCCACCTATTCTGATACGCTTTCTGTTTTAGTTAGGAGAACGCCCACTTTTTCAATCACTCAAACAGATACGGTAGTTTGTACAGGTGGTAATCTCTTCCTGGATGCCAGAAAACTGGGTGGTGGTAATCTATCCTTAATAACATGGGAAAGTAGTACTGATTCCTTAAACTGGAACTTGCTTGCTTCATCAGAACTTAGCAGATATAAATTGAATGCAGGATTACCATCAGGATTGTCTTACCGGGCCAGAATGACAGATCCCGTATTTGGTTGTGGCACATTAACCTCCAACATTTTAAAGGCCACCATTTCGGAACAGCCAAGGATACAGGTAAGTGCAACAGATACCTTGGTTTGTTTAAATAAACCCATCCAGCTGAGGGTAACAGGTACAAATCCTTTTCATCCTAATCCACGGTTTGTCTGGCAGTACAGGATTCCGGGAACCTCTTACATTTATTTACTTAAGGACACACTGTCAACGTATAGTCCTCCTACCAATCGATTGGGTACCTTAGAGTACAGGGTTCAATATACCCTTCCAATTTCAGGATGTTTTACCTCTTTTTCTACGCCTATTCCTATTCAGGTTCAATTTAATTGTGATGCTCAGGAAGATGAGACCCAGATTTTAAATAAAGGCATTTTTGATAATAAATGGCCAGAGGATAAATTATGGATGGATATTTACCCTAATCCTTCCTCTGAAAATACGAATATTCATTATTATCTGCCTCAAAGAGGGGAAGCTACTTTAACTATTACAGATCTGTCAGGTAGAAAAATAATGGAAACGGTGCTGAATAATGAGAAGGGAGTACATCCATTCCGTTGGGAACCAACGGTGGGTACAACGCGAGGTATTTATATAGCCGTACTTAAATTTGGAAATCAACAGATTACAAAGAGAATCATACGTATTAAGGAATAGTAAAATAAATTAATTAAGTGGGTTATGTGCTTTATTTGCATGTAACCAACTGTTTTTATTATATTTATATATAAATATTTCCTTGTTTTGTCCTTATTTTTTCTAATGGAAGAAAAAATAATTTTAATTTTTCTTCCAGGCTTTTTTAAAAAAAGAGATATTTACATTAGAGTTACTTAAAAGTATCTTTAATTTTTATTTACACCTACTATAGTGGCGTCAATTTATAATTGACGTCATTTTTTATTTTTGATGATATATTAAGAAGAAAAAAGAATTCTTAGTTGGTTATACTATATATTATGCTTTTAGGTTAATTTTACCTAAAAGGGTTTTGCGATATGGCTAATGTTAATATTGAGGAAAGTTGGAAAGAAGTTTTAGCGGAGGAGTTTAATAAACCGTATTTTGAGGAGATTGTCAACTTCATCAAGAATGAGAAATTAAAAGGTACAATTATTTATCCACCTGGAAATAAAATTTTTGAGGCCTTTCGACTTACTCCTTTCCATAAGGTTAAGGTGGTGATTATAGGGCAAGATCCCTATCATAATCCTAATGAAGCCATGGGTTTAAGCTTTTCTGTTCCTCTAGGAGTAAGAGTTCCGCCGTCCCTTCAGAATATTTTCAAGGAGTTATCTTCCGATTTGAATATGCCTATACCCAGTCATGGAGATTTAACAAAATGGGCGGAACAGGGCGTATTATTGCTAAATGCTTGCCTGACGGTGGAACACGGTGTTGCGGCATCCCATCAGGCCATTGGCTGGCAATCTTTTACCGATGTCGTTATTCAAAAGTTATCAAAACAAAAAAATGCCGTTGTCTTTATGCTTTGGGGTAATTATGCCAAAAGAAAACGCGATCTCATAGACCCAATGAAGCATTTAATATTAGAAGCTGCGCATCCTTCGCCTTTAGCCAGAGGTGCTTTCAATGGTAACAAACATTTTTCTCAAGCTAATACTTTTCTCGTTTTGAACGATCTTTCACCCATAGATTTTAATTTGATGTAAAATGGAAACTTACGGTTTTGTGCTTCTTTTTGCGATTCCCTTTTTTCTGGTACTTATGATCATAGAATATGTCTATCAATGGAAAATAGGTGAAAAGTTTTCACCCTCCATGGATACTATTTCCAGTCTTAGTTCAGGACTGACTAATTCCATTAAGGATATTCTGGGCTTGAGTGTATCTATCATTAGTTACGGATATTTGGTCGACAACCTTTCCCTCTTTCATATCGAATCTTCCATTCCTGCCTTTATAATCACTTTTTTCGTATTGGATTTTCAGGGATATTGGACACATCGTTTTCAACATCGAATTAATATTCTCTGGAATAATCATATCATTCATCATAGTAGTGAGGAATTTAATCTGGCCTGCGCACTACGCCAAAGCATTTCTTCCTTTGTCAATTTATTTACTTTTTTCTTGTTGCCTTGTGCCATTTTAGGTGTTGAAACGCAAGTTATTGCAACAGTAGCTCCTTTGCATTTATTTGCCCAGTTCTGGTACCATACCCGCTACATCAAAAAAATGGGCTGGTTGGAAAATATTATCGTTACGCCCGCTCACCATCGGGTCCATCATGCAATTAATCCAGTTTATATGGATAAAAATTTTAGTCAGATATTTATTTTCTGGGATAAATGGTTCGGTACCTTTCAGGAGGAGTTAGAAAGTGAACCTGCGGTTTATGGCGTTTCAAGACCAGTAAGAACGTGGAATCCCATTAAGATAAATTTCCAACACCTGTTGTTGCTGATAAAAGATGCCATCAGGACAAATAATTTTTGGGACAAACTCACTATCTGGTTCAGACCTACCGGCTGGAGACCTGACGATGTGAAAGAGAAATATGCTGTTGAAAAGATTGAGGATGTCAATGATTATGAAAAATTTAACCCTCAGGCAGACCATCAGCTCATTTTATGGTCCTGGGTGCAATTTGCTTTCATCTTGCTAAATACCCTGTTTTTCTTTGGTAGCATCTCCAAAATTGGCTCGCCAAATATATTTTATTATGGTTTGTATGCCTTTATTTCTATTTATGCCTACACCGAATTAATGGATAGAAATAAAAAAGCCATTTATTGGGAATCTATTCGTTTAGTTTTTGTGCTTCTCTTTTTATTTCAAACAGATAGTTGGTTTGGATTAGAAACGTTTATTCCTTTTGGAAATGGAATAATTATTCTTTTTAGTATTATTTCCTGGATGGGTTGTTTATACTTTAGCCTAAAAACACCCTCTAATTTATATCAGGAGAGTAAAAAATTGAGTTCGTTGCGATTAAGTTGATGCGTGCCGGTACC
>JAFMBH010000123.1 GCA_017858735.1 Bacteroidota bacterium | reverse complement strand
CGTTGTTTCATTAATTTGAATGTATAAGCGAAGATTTATTTCGCTTATGGCTTCTCCCTCGCACTAGATTTTAACAATATAACTATTTATCTGGGAAAAAGGACTTTTTATGAGAAGGAGTAGAATATAAAAATGATTACGATACTGGTAATCCCCATAATGAATGAGGCTGTTGAAAAATATCGAAGGGTGGTGTTCGGAGATATACCGGAGAACTTTGTAATTACCCAAAAATAAGAATCATTGGCATGAGAAAATACCATGGATCCTGCGCCCATAGCTAATACTACCATTAATTGTCCGGGAGCTGAATCCAACCCTATGGTTTGCAACATGGGGCTAATCAAGGCGGCGGTGGTTAAAACGGCGATGGTAGATGAGCCCTGGGCTATCTTAAGGAATGACGCTATCAAAAAGGGAATGAAAAGGCCTAATCCCATACCTCCAAGCCATTGATTTAAGGGTAAATCTTGCATCAATTCCTTGATAACCAAGCCGAATACGCCACCACTGGCGGTTATGACTAAGATACTTCCCGCTTTTTCAATGGCTCTCTCCATGATGGTATTAACCTCCGGAATAGCTCTGTTTTTTAACAAATAAACGGAAATCAAAGCGCCTATGCTTAACGAAATCGGAGCTTGACCTATGAATAAGAAAATAGACGTAAGACCTTCTGGTAGAAAATTTATTTTTACAATGGTTATGAATGAAGCAATAAATAGTAGTAATAAAGGGAGTAGTATAGGCAAAAATGCCTTGAAAACAGGTAAGTTTTCTTCTTCTGGAAGAGGGGCATTAATTTGCTGGGGTACTTTAACTGTTATTTCTTCGCTCCACTTCCTGTCGGCATATTTTAACCATTGATAACTAAGAAATAAGCCAGGTAGGGCCAGTAAAGAGCCGAAAAATAAGACCTGCCCAAAATCAACCGGTATAATACCAATAGCTCCTAACATACCCGGATGGGTGGGGGTCAGGCAATGAACGGAAAATAGGGAAATAGCCAATATCCCATTCAGAAAAGGTACAGAATAGTTCGATTTTTCCGAAATCCCTTTCGTTAAAGAACTGAGGAGTATAAATCCTGTATCGCAAAACAAGAGTAAGCCGCTTAAAAATCCCGTCATGCCTAAAGATAAGGGTGCATTTTTATGGCCTAATTTCGATAAAAACCATTTTGCCATGATCGATGCTGCTCCGGTTTTTTCCAGTATGATAGCAATAAATGATCCTGAAATAATTAGAAAACCAATATTTCCTATCGTTTTTCCAAATCCTTCTTTCATCAATGGTAAAACTTCTGCCAATGGCATGGTTGCCAAGGCTAATAGGAGGGACACCAAAAATAGGACGATAAAGGCGTGAACTTTATATTTCGATGTTAATATAATAAGGGCTAAAACGGAGCCAAAAATCCACAAAACAGGGTGTAAATGTTCCATTTTAATCAAGAGGGCGTTAAAGAGGACGCTACATATTCCTTAAAGTTATCTAAAATAGCCTGCCAGCCCGCCTGCTGTAATTCTTCGGAATTTTCATTCTCGGGTTCAAATCTCTCCTCGAGAATGGTTTGATCCCCTGATTTTTCGAAGGAAACAAACATTTTCCGACCATCGCCTAAAAGTATTTCTATTGATTTTTGAGTTTCAATTTTCTGATAAGTACCCCAAAAATCAAATTGAAAAGAACCATCTTTTGCTGCCATTAGATGATGAAATTCTCCTCCCTCTACAAAATTATTTTCTGCCGATGGACAATGCCAATCAGGACTGGCAAAATTCCATTTGGTTACGTGAAGAGCATTTGTCCACTTTTCCCAAACTTGTGAAAGGGGAGCATTTATCGTTGCTTTTACCGTGATTAATTTCATGAGGTAAGAATTAATGTAAAGACTAAAACAATATCAATCTATGGCTCTATCCAAATGCACATATCCACCATCGACATGAATTAATTGACCTGTGGTATGGCTTGATTTTACCGATAAAAGAAAGGCCACCATCTGTCCGATTTCCTCACAAGTGGTCATCCTGTTTTCCAACGGAATTCTCTGATTGATTTTTATAAGCATTTTCTCAGGCTCCGGCAGGGTATTCAGCCATTTTTCATATAATGGCGTCCAGCTTTCAGCCACGACCACGGCATTTACCCGAATCTGATAAGGCAGTAATTCAACGGCCCATTCTCTGGTCAAGGCATTTCTGCCCCCATTCGCAGCGGCATAAGCGGAAGTATTTCCTTGTCCTGTTTCCGCTGTTTTAGAGGTGATATTAACGATGGCTCCTTTCGATTTTTTCAAATAAGGAAGGGCATGTTGAGCCAATAAATAATAATGTACTAAATTTCGGTGAAGAGAAGCGATAAAGTCAGTATAGTTGCCTTTTTCAAGACCAATCCCATCATTTACACCAGCATTATTTACTAGTCCGTCTATACTTCCAGCCAGTTTTACGGCCTGTTGAACAGCGTCGGCACACGCTTCCGGATGGATTAAATCGGCAGTAATGGCAAAGCCCTTATTTCCAATGCTTTCGAGCATTTTTAAGTTATCTTCTTCATTTCGGCCAATAATAATTGGAATGGCACCTTCCTCAGATAAAATTTGAACAATACCTGCGCCAATACCTTTTGCTCCGCCAGATACCAATATATGCTTACCTTTTAGTCCTAAATCCATGGTAGATTACATTTTTGGCATTTCATAATCTAAAGAAAAAGCAATAGTCTCTTGCCTCATTGTACCCAATCCCTCAATGCCCAGTTCCATGACATCGCCGGGTTTCAGATAGATAGGAGGTTTAAAGCCGAGACCAACCCCTGGAGGCGTTCCCGTTGAAATGACATCACCAGGAAGCAGCGTCATAAAGCGGCTGATATAGGCAATGAGTTCAGGAATGGAAAAAACCAGATTAGAGGTGTTACTATTTTGAACTTTCTCTCCATTTAAAGAAAGCCAGATGGGTAAATTATGGACATCTCCGGCTTCATCGGGCGTCACTAAAAAAGGACCCATCGGGGCGAAAGTGTCACAACCTTTGCCTTTGTCCCAGGTGCCACCTCTTTCCAATTGAAATTCTCTTTCGGAAACATCATTATGCACACAATAACCAGCTATGTGGTGCAGCGATTCTTCTGCAGAAACATATCTTGCTTTTTTACTAATGACCACAGCTAATTCCACCTCCCAATCTGTTTTTACAGCATCTTTTGGAATCATAACAGGATCATTACAGCCAGAGAAGGAAGTGGTACTTTTCATGAAAATAATCGGTTCCTTTGGAATTTCTGCCCCAGTTTCCCGGGCATGATCGGCATAATTCAGTCCGATACAAATTATTTTTGAGGGTATAGCAAATGGAGCGCCAAATACTAGCTTTTCTGGTTGTCCGATGATAGTTAAAGATGAATTCTTAGGGTCTAATGCATTTTTTAATGAAGCTAAGCCATCATTGTCAAAAAAACTGGCGTCATAACAGGGAAATAAAGCAGAAGTATTGTAATAAATCCCATCTTCCAGTACTCCATTGTGGATATGATTATCTTCACGAAATGTAAATAATTTCATAAGGCGTTGTTTTATAGTGTATTAAGTGTTTAGTGTTAGAAAACCACCATCAATAGGATAATCGGTTCCGGTAATAAAGGCAGCATCGTCACTACAAATAAAGGCAGCCAATGCAGCAATTTCCTCTGGCTTACCCATTCTTCCAATGGGTTGGCTTTTCGATAATTTTTCAAATATTTCTGCTTCCTTGCCCGGATAATTTTTAGCAATGAATCCATCGACAAATGGGGTATGAACCCTGGCCGGCGAAATACTATTACAGCGTATTCCTTGATGCAGATAGTCTTTGGCAACCGAAAGAGTCATAGCCGCGACGGCTCCTTTGCTCATTGAATAAGCGAAGCGATCTTGCAAGCCCACTTTAGCTGCCACAGAACACATATTAAGGATTACGCCGCCACCACTTTTCAAAAAAATGGGAATAGCGGCATGCAAACAATTATAAACGCCTTTGATATTCACAGATATCACTCTGTCGAAATCTTCTTCTGTGGTGCTGACGGCATTTCCAATATGAGCTATCCCTGCATTATTTACCAATATATCAAAGGGGGCTAAATGATTAAACAAATCTATTATTTCCTTTTGTTTGCTAACATCGCAGGCAAAAAAGGTAGCTTTTCCACCTGCGGCCACAATGTCATTCGCTACTGAATTTCCCCCTTCTTCGTCTCTGTCTAACAAAATAACGTGAGACCCTTTTTCGGCAAAAAGTAGCGCGATAGCTTTTCCGATACCACTACCAGCACCAGTTATAATTGATTTTTTGTCCTTTAAAAACTGCATATTAAGTTGTTATTACAGATTTATTCCTCTACGCCAGGGTATGAAATCGTCTTGCCCCAGGCGTTCCGCGTGTGTTCTTGTTTCACCTGAAGCAAGTTTGATGATATACTCAAGTAAAGCTTCCCCATTTTCATCGATTGATTCTTCACCGGAAATAATTTTCCCTGAATTGAAATCGATGATATCTGGCATCCTGTCCATTAATGCCGTATGGGTGGAAATCTTTACAGTGGGAGAAATCGCATTTCCCGTAGGGGTGCCTAAACCAGTGGTAAACAAAATGACATTTGCACCCGAAGCAGCCATACCTGTGGTTGCTAATACATCATTTCCCGGCGTACATAAAAGATGTAACCCCGAGTGTTCAGGTTGTTCCGTATAATCTAATACCCCGCGGATATAGGCATTTCCGCCCTTCTTCGCAGCTCCGGCTGATTTGATGGCATCGGTAATCAGTCCGTCGCGAATATTTCCTTTACTCGGATTCATATCAAAGCCAGCACCGATGGCTTCTGCTTGCTTCGCATAACCCGACATGAGGGAAATGAATTTTTCGGCATCTTCGACAGCTTCACAACGATCTATCAATTCCTGTTCAACACCACAGAGTTCTGGAAATTCTGCGAGCAAAGTGGTGGCGCCGACGGTGGTTAAAATATCAGATAAAGCACCGAGGGCAGGATTAGCGGAAATACCTGAAAATCCATCAGATCCACCACATTTTAGTCCAACATTTAACTTTTGGATAGAAACTGCAGTTCTTTTAAGCTTATTAATGTCAATCAACCCTTTAAATGTCTCTTTAATGGCGGCCGACATCATCGCTTGTTCTGTCCCATAGCTTTGCTGATTGAAATAGAGGATAGGCTTATCAAAAGTATTCGTTCTACGTTGTATTTCGTCTTTAACGTCGTCAAAACTAGTCTTTTGACATCCCAGGCTAAGGATAGTAATACCAGCGACATTAGGATTGATACAAAATCCGGCAAAAACGGCAGCTAAAGCCTGACAATCCTGGTTTGTCCCTCCGCAGCCCATTTCATGGGTTAAAAATTTAACGCCATCCACCTGTGGGAAATGAGGATTTGGGAAAGCAGGTCCATGCTCTTGCCAGGGAGCAGCTACTTCAAGTGGTTCAATATCAGCGCCAGTTTGAAAAGCATGCAAAAGATTCCGTACTAAAGGCCTGTATTTTTCAGGTTGACCAAATCCCAGTTCTTTGTCAAAAGCCTCTTTCATCACCTGAATATTTCGGTTTTCACAAAAAACAAGAGGTATGACCAACCAGTAATTTCGGGTGCCGACCTGACCATCAGGTCTCACATAACCTTCAAAAGTTCTATTTTGCCATTTGGATATATCGGGCGGCTGAAAATGATAGGCTCTTCTCCGTTCCATCGAATAGGGTTCCGATTCATGAATACAATTTTCAGTCGTAATCTTTTCCCCTTTCTCAATGTCCTTTAAAGCTTTACCTACCAGAACGCCATAAAAAATAATGTCCTCATTTTTGGGAATAGGGGTTGTGGTAAACTTATGTTTTGCCTCAATATCCATGATGAGTGTTACGCTCACATTGCCTTCCTGAAAGGTTTGCCCTTTAGATAAATTCCTCAGTGCTACCCAAATATTATCTTTTGGGTGAATTTGCAGGTGCATCCTGCTTAAGTTATGATTCATTTTAGAAAATGACTTTATGATTGTTTAACAATATGCCCCCGCCAGCCAAACCAGGCGACCATGAGGAAACATATTAATGGAACGATATAAGCTATTTGAATACCAGCTTGGTCAGACATTTTTCCCATGATTAAAGGGAATAAGGCGCCGCCAACGATGGACATGATAACCAGGGAAGAGCCGAGTTTTGTATCTTCTCCTAAAGATTTCACACTCAAGGAGAAAATGGTTGGGAACATGATGGACATGAAAAATTCTACGCCGACAAGGGCATAAATTGAAAAAATGCCTCCAAAGCCAACCACGGCAGCCAACAGTGCCATGCAAACGACAGCATAAACAGTTAATAGTCGGGTAGGGGAGATATATTGCATAAGAAAAGTGCCTACGAAACGACCTATCATAAATCCAAACAGGGCAATGGCCAAATAAAATGCGGCTGTTTTTTCTGCCATTCCTGCGGCGGAACCAGCATATCGTATGAAAAAGCTGGATACACATACTTGAGCTCCCACATAAAAGAATTGTGTGATTACCCCTTGCGTCAAATGGGAATGACGCCAGATGGATTTTCCAGAACCTTTGCTAACGGATGTTTCCTCTTCTTTTATCTCGGGTAATTTACTGAAATATATTAATACAGCGACGGCTAAGACGATGATTCCAATGAGGAGATAAGGGATTTTTACGGCCGCTGCCTCCATATTTAATAACTCGTTTAATGCTTCTGGTGTCATGTTTTGTGTAGCCTCAGTGGATAAATCAGTGCCACTTAAAATAAATAGTCCACCTGCAGCCGGCGCTAAAGTGGCAGCTAAACCGTTAAAACTTTGGGATAAATTCAGACGTTGCGTGGCGGTATTGGAATCACCCAAAACAGTCACGTAAGGATTCGCTGCTGTTTCCAGGAAGGTTAAACCACTGGCAATAATAAATAAAGCCAAAAGGAAAAATGGAAAAAGACGGGTATTAGCGGCGGGTATGAATAAAAAAGCACCCAGCGCAAACAAACATAATCCAAGGAGAATGCCATTTTTATATCCCCATTTTTTCATGGCAAAACCTGCTGGTAAGGCAACTAAAAAATAGGCCATAAAAAAAGCACTATCTATCAAGGCAGATTGGAAATCGCTCAGTTCACAGGCCTTTTTTAAATGCGGTATGAGAATAGGATTTAAATTATGCGCAAAACCCCATAAAAAAAAGAGCGTAGTTATGAGCATTAAAGGTAATAAATAAGGGTTTTTTGTATTCATTCCAGGTGTTTTTAAAAAGAACGTACCAATATAAACAATTTTATTTAAAGGACAAATGGAGGTGAAATTTGGGTTTCAGGAATAGGTTGTTTTTTATCTATCGAATAAAAATGACTTCCTCCAGAGGTACGCGCATACGTTCACTATGAATCCCTTTTTCCGTCCCCTTTCCAACGGCAACAATCATGGTTATTTCAGCATCTTTGGGTAGATTAAGATGTTTTTTAACCCTTTTTGCATCGAAACCTTCCATAGGACAGGTGTCATATCCTTCAGAAGCCATGGCCAACATAAATGTTTGTGCCGCCAAAGCACACGATTTGTGAAGCATAACTCTCTGATCAGCATGGCTTTCAAAACGCATAAATGACTTTTTGAATCCTTTATAAAAAACAATTCCCTTTCTGAATAGGGTGTTAAATCCAAAGGGGTCATGTCGATAAATTATGGGCATTAATTTTTTATAATAGCTCAAGCCTCTCTTATTTAGCTTAGTGGGTTCGCCCTTTATAGCCTTTTTAACATTGTTATAATTCCATTCAGCTCTTTCCTTCCAAAGTCCCTGTCGGGTAACAAAAACAATCAGATGTTTTGCAGTCTTGGCTGCGGATTGCCCCATGCAAAGCGGCGTCATTTGTTCCAGTAAGTCCTTTGATTTTATCCAGTAAAATCCCCAAAGTTGCATATTACTGCTATTTGGAGAAAGTTGTGCCAATGTTAAGGCAGATAAAACAGATTCGTCTGGCACTTCAATGTCCTCAGAAAAATATCTGTTAGACCTGCGATGCTCTACAATTTCTTTAAATACTTCTGATTTTTTCATTTAAGAAGGGTTTATATGCTAAACATAGTTGTACTAATTCTTCCGTTGTTTTTATTTTCTCGTCGGGCAAACCTAATGATTTTCTAACGATTTCAATGATGGTTAAAGGGGTTTTTCCGGTTTCTCTTAATGACTTCAACGATTCAGAACCAGCTGATTTCGATAATTTGTTTCCATTTTTATCCGTGATTAAAGGGTGATGTCCAAAATAGATGTGTTGAAAAGCAGTAGATTGCCAATGTGTTGCCATACATAATTGTGCGGCGGTGGAAGTGAGTAAGTCAGCTCCTCTGATAATATGGGTTATATTAAAATGCAGATCATCAACATAACTACCTAATTGATAGGAGGGCAGACCATTTTTTTGTTTCACCACAAAATCACCCATCTGTT
>JAFMBH010000039.1 GCA_017858735.1 Bacteroidota bacterium | reverse complement strand
GTGTAAATTAGCATAAAAAAAAGAGGCTATCTTTTTAGACATCCTCTTTTTTATGCGCTAGAAAATCGAATTAACGATATATTTTCTTTTCGCGAATACGTGCTTTCTTACCAACAAGATCACGTAAGTAGAATAATTTAGCTCTACGTACCTTACCGCGTTTCAATATTTCAACACTTTGAATATTTGGTGTAGCGAATGGAAAAATTCTTTCAACGCCAACGCCGTTAGAAATTTTTCTTACCGTAAAGGTTTTGGTTGGTCCTTGACCACTAATTTGAATGACATCGCCACGAAAAGCTTGAACCCTTTTCTTATCACCCTCAACGATTTCGTAGTTTACTACTACGTTATCTCCTGGGCGAAAATTTGGGAAGGTGCTACTCGGTGTGAGTTGTTCGTGCACGTATTTTATTGCGTCCATCTTAACTTAATTTTTTTTGACGTGCAAAAATATATAAATAAACTGGTAAATACAATTTTTACACATAAATACTTACAATCCTTATAAATTAACGTAAAAGAGTTACAATTCCTTTGATTTCCACTGGAACACCCCGGGGATCTTTATATGAAATCAAGGTAATATAAACGCCCTCCGGAGATGCTAAACCGTTATTCAGGTGATTTCCGTTCCAGCCCTCGTTAATATCATCGGTAAAAAAGACTCTTTCTCCCCATCGGTTCCAAATTTGGAATTTAAAATTTGTAGCACCTGTCATTATTCCTACTCCCCTGAAAATATCATTTTTACCATCATAATTTGGCGTAAAGGCATTGGGTAAAAAATATCTGACATCAGGTCTAACATCGAGTAAAGCCTGTGCGGTATCCAGACAACCACTTGGATGTGTTACAACGAGGGTTATAGTAAATATACCGGTATCCTGATAAAGATGAATGGGGTTTCTTTCCTCAAGTTGTGCATTATCACCGAAGTCCCATCGCCAGCGTACAGCATTAATAGATTCATCTGTAAAGACAACTTTATTATCGATATTGGTTATTTGCTTCGGGGCAAAATCAAAAGCTGCTTCTGGAGAAGAGGATATTTTAATAAGATTATTAAAAACGGTATCTATTTTACACCCTATGGGCGAGACTACGGAGAGACTTACCGAATAAATGCCTTCTTTCGTATAAGTGTAAGTAGGATTAATTTTAGTACTTTTTCCACCATCCCCAAATTCCCAGTTAAGCTTGTAACTTTCATCGATAGGTTTTGACAGATTATCAAAAACCATGTTTACAGGAGCGCAACCTACTGCCTGCGAGGGTTTTACAACTAAAATAGGTGGAGCGGGAAAATAGCGTACTTTTTTTGTCACCGTTTCCGTGCATTGATTCAAATCTTTTACTGTCAGGGAAACAGAAAATTCACCTGCTAAGTTATATTGGTGACCTGTTAACTTGCCCGTCCCTTTTTGCCCGTCACCAAAAACCCAGTTATAACTGCTTATTCCTCCGCTTCCGCTCACTGATAAATCTGTGAAATTAACGGGTTGGGCATAGCAAGTGTCATAGTTATAGGTGAAATCTGCCGTTAGATCCGGGAAAATAAGGACTTCAATATCTGCGGAATCTGCGCATCCTGTGCCTGGATTTAATAAAAGTTTACCATTATATTTTCCGATGCCTGGAAATTTCAGAGTTGGCTCCCAATCGGTTGATGTTATTTTATTATTTCCGACGTTGAATTCCCACCTTTGACTTTTAATGGAGGCACGTTGATAGCTGTTATTTACGAATTTAACATCGGTTATGCCGCAGGAAATTACTTTATACTCCTGATCTGTAACGGCAATGGCTTCGCCCAGTTTAGCAAAAACCAATGGGTCACAATCGGCAACGTTAAATTGAAAATCCCGGTTTGATTTACTTATTAAAATGCCGTTTCTATATTCAGCAATACAAACCCCTACCACAAACTGTCCTTTTGCAGTAGGTTTTCCCGTTATCAACCCTGTTTTTGAATCTATGCTAACGATGGGATCACCGGCCATGGGCGTCGATGAAGTAATATTTCCACCACGGAAGGTAACCAGTGAATAGGGAGGAGGACAAGCAGGCGTAGGATAAGCGCCTTCACAAGTTCTGTAGATCACATTATTTGTAGAGGGGCCACCACCGTTAAAAGGGGCACAAAAAGAATAAACTAAGGAATCTCCATCGGCATCTTTAGCACTATGGTCATATTTTAATTCATTATTAACACAAATAACCGTTGGTGGGAAGGTTTTAAATTCAGGACTGTTATTGCATACAGCCTGGGCTTCCGGAGTTATTTCTATGCCATAAGTGGATCCCACCTGGTCGGGATTAATAATATTGGTAATGGTATTATTTCGACAACATCTTTGATAAGACACGTGATAAGATAAATTTCCAGGTGGAAGACGAATGCCATAATTACTAAGCTTAAATTCATAAATACCCTCTTCAACACAGATATTTGGGGGTATTAAACAAGGATAATCAGGACGTTCCACATTCCTTTTTGACGTTAATCTTACCTGAACTCTGGAAAAAACGGAATTTTGCCGCAACCTTCCACAATCTGCATCCCCATTACAACGATAAATACCAATTTCTGCAATATCGTCTAACTGCGCACAATCGGTACAATTACAATCCCGGTAAACTTTAAGGGTGAAAGAATAGTCTCCATTTCCAAGGCATTTATAAGTTAAATTACCACCAATAAGGTGTTTTGCCTGTAAGTTTACGCCCAAAAAACAAGAAATGCCGAGGAGGAGAACGTAAGGAAGAATGCGTAGAAAGTTCATAATCTTATCTCATTAGTAGAACGGTTCCTGAAAAATACTGTTTTTCTCCTTTATTATCTGTATAACTGATCATATAAATGTAAGTATCTGCGGGTGCTCCCTGATTGACGTTTGTCAGACTGCCATCCCAACCAATATTGGGATCGGTGGAAATAAAAACAGGGTTTCCCCAGCGTGAGAATAACTGCATTTTATAATCTTTTAAAATTTCCAAATCACCTGAAGCGATAAATTCATCGTTAATACCGTCAAAATTAGGCGAAAATGCATTAGGAATATAAATTCTAACTTGTGGTTTAACATAGATTTCCTGTGAAATAATGTCTGAACACCCTGTTAAAATATCGGTGACTTGTAAGCTGATGGGAACAAAACCCGTATCGGGTAGCGCAAACGAAAAATTCAGTGTGGAATCTATTCTTTTATCTCCATTTTTCCACAAATGCTTTAACTGGTTGCCGGAATTACTCGTAAAGGTAACCCGTTGTTTTAGCGAAAGATCCTCTTTTGGGGAATAGGAGAAGGAAGCGGTTGGGGCAACCCGAATATTCAATTCATAGGTCAAATCTATTTTCTTGCTACAGACACCATTTCCAGTGGTTAGGATGATACTAACTTTATAAAGACCCTCCTTAGTATAGGTATGTGTTGTAGGTAAGGTGTTGGAAGTCTTTCCGTCACCAAAATCCCATTTTACAGTAAGTTCTTCCTTTGATATGTCAGGGTTCGTCGAAAATTTGATAGGGGTACCCAAACATGCATCAGAAGGAGTTACATCAATGTTTGCGAAACCTGGAATTGGATAATAGGGCACCTTAACGATGGTGGAATCACGGCAGTTTCCTTCTCCTACTACCAAAAGCTGGATAGTATAACTTCCAGATCTTGTGCCGATGGGAAAGGTGTCTGTACCAATCACCCAACCTTTCAAACCATTTGAGGTTGCACTGAATCTCTCCCAATCCCAACGGATGAAGGTTGGCTTTACCAAACCCTTGTAGGTAATATTAAGGGGAAGTGCGACACAAGAATCGCCTTTGACCTGAATTTCGGCTTTAACTTTTTGAGGAATAACTACCTTGAAAGACAAGGAGTCTTTACAGGTTCCCGTCGGATTCAGGACTAACTTACCATTATAGGTGCCCGGGGCTAAAAAATCAATGGTAGCATTGCGTTGATTAGACGTAAATACCTGGGATGGGGTAGCGCCGGTAAACGTCCAGTTATAAGAGGTAATGGCGGAGGTATCCTGACTGTCATTTTTGAAGGTCACTTTAGTCTCACCACAATTTTGAAAGATATTTTCACTGGTTCCGATGACATTTGTGAGGGGTAAATTAACTTTTACTTTAGCATCGCAGTTTCCTACATTTATTTGAAAATCTCTTCTCAGCGTATGGTACAAAATGCCATTCCTATAGCGTTTTACCTCAATACCCAGCACAAACTGCCCTGTTAAAGCTGGTTTTCCCTGAATGAGTCCCGTATTGGGATGTATGGTAAGGATACTGTTTAATCCCAGGGGCTTAGCGCTCGTGAAAGTTGGCCCAACATACTGAACCTCATTGTAAGGGGGAGGGAGATCCGGATCGGGGGCTATTCCGTTGGCACTTCTAGCATTAGTATTGTCGGGCCCCCCGCCGGTGGTTGGGTTAGCCAGCGAATAAACTAAACTGTCGCCATTAATAGATGTAACCGACTGGTCAAAATCAAAAGACTGTCCTGCACAAAGAACGACAGGAGGGAAGTTTAAAAATTCCGGACTGTCTAATTTTGCTTTTTGAGCCGCAGAACTTATTTCAACAGAAAACGTCGCTCCAGTTAGCGCTGGATCAACAATATTCGAAATAGAAATATTCCGGCAACATCTTTGATAACTAATTACATAAGCAGCGTCAATAATGGGTAAATCGGTTTCTAATTCATAAATTCCCTCTTCAACACATACATTAGGTGGTATTTTTAAGCATTCATTTCCCGGATTTGGATTTATTTTTACAACACGTGGCTGTGGAAAAATAATTATTTTTACAGGAATAGTTCGTTGATCCAGGCGGTAAATAGTCGCATTGGCTGCGAAAGTCCCCGGCCACGAATCAAAATTTGCCCCTGATCCCTGACAATCCCTATATATTTTTAACGTAAATTTGTATCGCCAACTATTAGACAGCGGGTCATTGTTGGTATATCGCAGTATTTTGTAGCTCATTACCCCGCCAATGATGTGTTCCGCAAAAAGAGGGGTAGTGAAAATATAAAACATTAAAAACAAGAAACTCCTATTCAGCGTTATTAGGATTAATTTTGACTTTAACTTAGTGGTAAAATTTAACATGGTTCAAATAAATAGCATTGATTTTCAAAATATTGATCCTAAAATCCTGGCAGCAGCTTCAGCCTTGAAAGAAGGAAAGATCGTATTAATTCAAACGCAAACGGTGTGGTCTTTAATATGTTTACTCGACGATGAGAAATCTATAGAACGTTTACTATCATTCAAACGAGATAACTTTCATTTTAATTATGAATGTTTGGTTAATTCTATCGAACAATTTAAGCACTATGTGCCAGATTTATCCCCTCGGGTAGAAACCTTGCTTTCTTTTCATTCCCGTCCCCTCAGTATTTTATTGGCCGCGGACCATTTACCTGAAAACATAAGAATTTTATCTTCAAAAATAGCTTTTAGGTTAGATAATTCTTTGGGAATAAGTACCATTATCCAACTGGTGAATCAGGGTCTTTGGGCTACCTCTGCATTTATCGGTGCTGAAATAAAAGCCAACGCATTTGATTCAATAGATGAAAGTGCCAAAGCTCTTGCTGATGAAATTGTCGATTTAAAAAACAGTAAAAATATTACCGAAGAAGAAGCTGTTTTGGTGGAATTAGACGAGGAGGATAACCTGGAGTTTCTAAGGGAATAAGTGAGTAGTCAGTTAATTTCCTCGAAGATTCCTTCTTTTTTGTTTTTACGGACATTATCCCATTTGAAATAACGCCCATTCATCGCAATGTAAACCCCTGTGGGTAGTGTTTGAACAAAAGCAAAAGCGGTACCTAAGTTAAAAAAACCGTCAGAACTACTAAAAGTGTAAGGAACCATTGCACCAACCAGTACAATGGTTTTACCCTTTACAAGCTGGGCAATTACGCTGGCTGTTTCCACCATGGTATCCGTGCCATGAGTAATCACAATATTTTTTTCAGGTGTTGAAATACAGTGTTGCGCAATCGTATGTCTGTCACTATCGGTCATATCCAGGCTGTCCATCATCATCAGCGTAGTCCAATCAACCGGAACTTGAAACCGACCCCTTGTCAGCATTTCCGGTAAATGAGAATCCTTGAAATGAAGGGAACCGTCGAGTTCGTTATATTCCTTATCAAAAGTTCCATCAGTAACAAAAATTTTAACAGTCATGAGGTACGATAAAGTGAATAAAAGAAAGGTTCGCTGAAAAAAAGTTTACCGTAATTAGGCTGGAAAAACCTCAATGACCATGGCAGAGGCACCTCCTCCTCCGTTACAAATGGCAGCGAGACCATAGCCACCACCATTTTGTTGTAAGGTATGGACCAAGGTTACTAAAATACGGGAACCAGAGGATCCTAATGGATGTCCCATGGAAACTCCACCGCCCCGAACGTTTAATTTATCGGAGGGTATAGAAAAAGTTTTGGCAAAAACAAGGGGAACGATGGCAAAAGCTTCATTTACCTCTACAAACGAAATATCCTCCCAGGTTAATCCTGCTTTATTCAGTGCAAGCGGTGCTGCTTTAACCGGGGCTATGGTAAACCATTCAGGAGCCACTTCGGCATCGGCGAAAGAAACAATTCTACCTATGGGTTTAATACCTGATTTTTTACCAGCTTCTTTTGAACCGAGTAACAAGGCAGAAGCGCCGTCGTTTAAAGTACTTGCATTGGCTGCAGTTATAGTTCCTGAGGGAGAAAAGGCGGGTTTAAGAGAAGGAATTTTGGAGAAATCTACCTTTTTGAATTCCTCATCTTCCTTAATCACCAGATCTCCTCCTTTTCTTTGAGGAATGGTAATTGGTACAATTTCAGCATTAAAAAAGCCCTTTTCTGTGGCTAATGCTGTTCTGTTATATGATTCTATAGCAAAATTATCTTGTTCTTCCCTTGAAAAATGATATTTTTCTGCGGTCGCATCACCGCAATTACCCATGGCAGCGCCATTATAGGCATCAGTCAATCCGTCTTTTGTTAAACCATCTAAAACTTCAGCATTGCCATATTTATTCCCCCATCGAAGGGATGGAAGATAATGGGGTACATTGCTCATGCTTTCCATACCGCCGGCAATCACCCAATCGTTCACACCTGCTTGAATAGACATGGCTGCTAATTGGGTTGCTTTCATTCCAGAAGCACACACCTTATTAATAGTAGTACAAATAACGTTTTCGCTGAGTCCGGCACCCAGGGCAGCTTGTCTGGCGGGCGCTTGCCCTAAATTTGCAGCGATTACATTTCCCATGTAAATTTCCTGAATTTCCTCCTTAGCAGGACCTTGCTCTGAAAATAATCCGTCGATGGCTTTTGAACCAAGGGCAGTAGCAGAAAGGCTTGATAATGTGCCACCAAAGCTTCCAATGGGTGTTCTTTTTGCACCATAAATAAATGCTTCCATTCTCTTTTTATTATTAAAATATTCTTTTTTGCAAAATAGTTGACCCAATGTTGAAAAAAGGTGTATATTTGCAGAACGAAATCGCGGTGTGGAGCAGTTGGTAGCTCGTCGGGCTCATAACCCGAAGGTCGTAGGTTCAAGTCCTGCCGCCGCTACAAAATAAAAGGGAATCATTCATGGTTCCCTTTTTTATTTTATACAAATTGCTTTTCTATGATATTCATCTAAATTAGCAAATATTCCAATCTATTTATCCTTGCTTTGCTTAAGGAATTCTTTAGGAGTGGTTTGGGTGAATTCCCTGAATACCTTATGAAAGGTAGATTTATTTTTAAAGCCACATTGTTGTGCCATATCAAATAAGTTGGCTCCTTTGTTTTTAGGGTTTTTTATTACTTCTTTTAATTTATCAATCCTAAACTGATTGATATAATGTTTAAAATTGTTGCCAAATTGGTTATTCACCACCTGGGAAAGGTATTTAGTATTGCTTTTGAGTCCGACGGCGACTAATTTTATATCTAAATCAGGATCTAAGAATAAATTTTTACTAATAATTAAAGTGTTTAACCGCCTGAATAGGGTCACCTCATCTATTGGTTCTAAACTGCTTGCTTTATATTTTTTTTGAATCTGAAGCATGCTATATTCACTTTCCGGTGATTTTTTACTTTCATCCATTTCAAAAGCAATAAAGTTTGTAAGCACTTTTTTATCGTTAAATACGGGGTGAATAGCTAAGTGACAGGAATAAGGTTCACCCGATTTACGATAGTTTATAATTTGGGTTTCTACAGGTAATTGTTTTTTTAACGACTTACTAATTAATTCAACGGTTTCTTTTGAGGTGTTTTGTCCCTGTAAAATACTGCCAGGTTTTTTACCAAGCACTTCGAATAATGAATATCCTGTAATGGTAAGGAAGGCATCATTTACCCAAATAATACTTTTCTTTTCGTCGGTAAGAATTACTGCTAATTCAGTAGGTTTGTCTCCAGTCATAATTTTTTCGTAAAGCAAAATGAAACATTATTTTTTTAAAACGGTTCATTCGCTAAAAGTTTTTTAAGGTTTTCTATATCAATATTTTATTATATTTGTAAATAAATTAATGTATTGTCTTTTTAATTAAGTAGTTCATTATTAACGTAAACGTGCAATCATATCAAATAGTTCGTTTCAGGTTTGGGTAGTATGGGAAATGAAAGGTTAAGAACAAACGAAAAAGCTTTAGATATTTTAGCGCTTTCAAAAGATATAGATTTTTTGAGGTGGGTTGCTGATTCCGGACATTTAATTGCTCCGTCTAATCTGGTTTTTAATACGCTCTCCCCCGCGCTGACCTGGGAAATTTTTCATAAGCAAAAATTATCTTACTCAAGATTTGGAACGCCTTCTCTTAAGGTCGGATACCCTTTAGTAGTCTCAATGGAGGAAAATGAGGTTATATCCATACCTTTTTTTATTTGGGATATTTCATTGACACCCGTTGATAAGGTGGGGGTAAAGTGGATGTTTTACCGGAATGTATCTTTATTGCCTGCGCTAAATCCAATGATTTCAGCGCTTCCTTGCTTCGATAAATTAATAGCGGTGATTTCGCCATTTTTAAATAAAAATGGAATAGATCTCGATGGTTTTAGAGCTATAAATCAAGCAGTTGATCCTCTTTTTAATAGTAATGATGTTATTGTTCCTTTGTCTGGCGCAGAAAATGTAGCCATAAAGAAAAATGAATACAAAATTTTAAATTCGGTTCAATTAATGGTTCTTAAATCACTTTTTGAACTAAAAGGACAACAAGGCGAACCACTTTATTTTACAAAAAATCAGGAGATTACTCTACCAGGACATTCTTTTGGTTTGCAAGTTTTACTTCCTGAACAGGCTACAGCGTATCATAAGACACAGGAAAATTCACATACAATTATTGAAGGAACAGCAGGAACCGGGAAGAAATTTTTACTTTTTAATATGGTTTCTAATGCCTTATCGAATGGTAGAACCTCCCTTATTATTTCTGAAAATAATGGATTTTTTGCATCCATGAACCATTTTTTTTCTTCAAATAATTTGGAAAATCTGGTTTTATCACAACAGGAGGGTGATCAGTTAAGACAACTCATTAAAAGAGTAACTTTTATTATTCAACAGGAAAAAAATTCTCCCGTGTTTGCCGGGGATAACTTTAAAGAAATTTTGGCTTCCTGCCAAAGGCTTTTTACTAAGTTGTCTATGGCGTACTATGCGTCCAGAAAAAAAATATTTGACCAGCTTGATTGGACAGAGGTTGTTACCCTTTTTTTACAAAGCGTTAGCAATGATGAAATTCAATTGGTTAATATTAGAATCCCTACGGATAATTTTAATTTTATACCCTCGGAATTTTATTCCTTATTATCAGAAATAGAACCCTTACAAAAAAGATTTGAAGCGATTAATACGCTCCAACATCCTTTAAATGTTTTAAATACCAGCCTAATAGATCTTTCTGATTTTGAAGAAGGAGCAGACCAGTTTAACTTACTTTTAAATGAAGAAAGGAATAACTTTCGATTTATTCTTGTAGAATACTCAAATGGTCTGTCACAGTATTCAGACTCCTTAAATATTCGCTTATTTAATGAAATTCAATTGATTATTGAGCTTATAGAGGAGTTGAAGAATAAATTTGATGGATATTTTGATTTATACGGAAATGACTTTATTTACTCGAAAAGTTTTTCACTCCTTTTGTATAGTAAGTTGGCCGGGCGGGGAAAAAAAATCATAGAAGCGCGGGAAGAGCTAAATGGTTTATTTCAACAGCTAAGTAATAAAATTCAAAACCAGAAAATCTGGGTTTTTCCTGAAATACCTCAGGATTTTGGTGTGGCACATTTAGGAGATTGGATGGTTTACCTGGAAGCATTGAAAGAGAGTGCTGTAGCATGGCAGTCCCGGCTTCCAGATTATGTGAACGAGGAAGTCCTTCGTGCCTCCAGTACCAATGTAAATTCCTTTGGGAATACCAACAATTTATTTGTTGAACTCGAAACCTTAATGGATGAGGCTATTCATCGTTTTAACACTAAGTCATTCTTTCTCGAAAAATTAGAACATCATTCCCTTACCTTAGTAGCCCGTCAAAAATGGCTGGAATCTCTGGTTAATAAGTTGGATCTGATGCTTATAAATTTTCGTGACTTTCCCGTCTTTTATCAATGGCAGTCAAGTTGGGAAAATCTTTCTAAAGGAGCAAAAACAATTATACAATCTTTTTCGACCATTAATCCGGATGATTGGTTAATGACCTTCAAAAATTGGTACTTACACCAGGTCCTGTTGCGACATTACCAACACCAACTTCCCGATTCATCGCTGCCGCTGGAGACTTTCGAGGCCGATTGGGAGCTATTTCGTAGCATGTTACCCCGGCAGATACAATCTGTGTGGTTTCAAAAAAGGAAGGAACGTATTAAACAGTTAAGAAAGGAGGAGAAACATACCTTACAAAAAATAATAAGATGGTTTGAAAAAGAATCATGGAATGAAGTGGATTATTTGTTGTTCATAAAAGATATTAGACCACTGTTAACAGACTGTTTTCCAGTGGTATGTATGACAGTTAATCAACTAAATGATCTTTTTGAAGATAACCCTTCTCTTCATTTTGACCATATTTTTTGGGGCGATGCCTCGTATTCGTCTCCTGCCGTTTTATCGAAATTTCAATCCCTGGCTCCTCGGGTTACTTATTTTTATAACCCTTCATTTCCTAATGAATATATTGATAATGAGCTAAAACAGAGGTATCCAGTTTCACGATTATCTAAAATTCATTGCTTTTATCCGGGAAATCCATGGCAACAGTGGCAGGGAGGTCACATAACTATTCATGCAATTAAGGACGCATCTGTTCATTTTCATAGAATAAATGGTGTCCTTCAGCCAAATGGGATAAATGAGGAAGAAGCTTCTATTCTCATCGACGAGCTATCTAAAATTCGCTACTCAACGCCTGAAAATATACCAACCATAGGGGTTGTTTGCATGACGGTAACCCAACGGAATTTTATTTCGACGCTGATTTTTAAGATCCAACACCAGGAATCAACACTGAATAATCATTTTACTCATTTGGTAAATAATGGTCTGGAAATTTTAACGCCCGATAATATTCAATCTAAACATTTTCATTCGGTGTACTTGCTAAGTACTTACCATGACGTAAATGAGTATTTAAACGAGTGTTGTTTTACTCCCTCTTATGTGGAATTAATGGCGCAATTACCTTTGGATAATCTAACGGTCATTACCTCCTTTAAAAGAGCACAAATGGTGGAAGTGGAAAATAAAGATGATTTATTCATTCCCTATTTGAAATTACTAGAAGCTGTTGACGGTAGAGATATCTATTCCCTGGAGTATGAGTTTCAGAAATTTAAACCGGAATTGGAAGAACCGTTTAAAACGCGTTATCCCTCATTTTGGTCGGCGTTGATTTTGAAGCTTGAGGATAAACTTCCAGCCCATGATATTCAAAAAAATATCTTTTTTAATCAGGACTTTTTTCCATTTTTTATAAAAAGAAAAATGGCTCAATCCAATTATATATTTTTTCTGTTAGATGGATTTCACGCCAATGAAACCCACACTGACTTTATTTGGGAGGTAAGACAAACAAATAAATTAAAAAAATATAATATTGAATTACTACCTATCTGGACTGTAAATTGGTGGAAAAATAATAGCTTAGAAATCAAAAGATTACTTTCAAATATCAATGCGCTGGACTAATCGGTTATTTTACACCATCGAAAATCCAGTTGGCCAAAGCCTGTCTGTTGGAAGGCAAGATAAATCGCTGCTGATCGAAGTTATTCCTCAAATTGCCAAGTTCAATATAAATAGCTGGCATGGGTGCATTTTCAAGAGAGTATAATTCACGGCTTGACATGGTCCCTTTATAAACACCTGTTGAGCGGTTCTCTTTATATTTTTCGCTGAAGGTTTTATGAATATTATTGGCCATTTGATGTGAAACTTGACTGTTCGCCTGATGGTAAAGAAAAAGGTCAACTTGCTGTTCTGTATGCCTTGAATCAACATGAATTTCTAAAAGATACTGACCATTTGGTGCCATTTTTTTGTTTTTTTCGAAAAGGGATTTTACTATGTCTATCCGCTGTTCCAATCTCTTTAATTGACTCAAAGGGATTTTTTCACCGCCCCAGACCGTTTCATCTCTATCGCAAAGTAATATTTCGTCATCCCTGATACCATCATCTCCATCGCGGGTAATCATGTAGGACATGGCTCCTTCCTGAATAAGTTTTCTGCAGAGTCGCAAGCTTACATCATAAGCATATTCGTCTTCACAAAGCGTGTGACCATTTTTAACCGCCTGAGCACCTGGGTCAGGACCGCCGTGGCCACTGATAATATAAAATATTTTACCTTTTAAAACATCAGAGAGGATCGGCGTTGATTCATATTTTCCAAAAATGGGAAACCGTTTTTCATTTGTGGAAACCGGCAAATTACAGGGGGTAAAATGGTGTGGAATCCATAGCATTTTATCTTCTTGAAATGGCTTTGATTTAATGCCATCTAAAACAAGTTGTTCATTGTATTTTTCAATTTCCTTTGCTTTCTCAAATTCGGTAATGCCTAAGCTTGTCCGGATGGATTTACCGTCAAAGCTAACCTGTTTAATAGGCAAAAGGTAAGTTTTGTCAAGGATTAGATTAGTCTCGGGAGATAAATTATTCAGGGATAGAAATTTTTCCTCATTACATGTGTGGGTATCTAAATGGTAACGGACTAATAATTTTTTTATCCCATCTCCTTGTTTGGCCTTCACCATTAACCAGTCTTCCTTGATATTTGCAGAAGATAGCAGCATAACTATGGCAAAGATTGATGATAGAAGTTTATATTTGTATTCATGAATAAATCTAGGAGGAGTTTTCTTTTTTAAGAAATTGAATATGAAGGATTTACATTTCATTTTATTGTTGTTGCGAAAAGAGTTTTTGTTAGAGTTCAGAACTCGTTCTGCTATCAGCGGTATATTTTTGTATGTAATTTCCACTTTATTTGTTGTTTATGAAACTTTTGTCAAGATACAACCCAATGTATGGAATACCCTTTTCTGGATTATTCTATTGTTTGTTGCCGTCAATGCCATGGTCAAAAGTTTTGTTCAGGAAAAAGGAAACAGGGTGCTGTATTATTACAGTTTATTAAACCCATCTCATGTTTTAATAGCAAAGATAGTTTATAATACCTTGTTACTATTAGTATTAAGTTTATTAATATGGGGTTTATTTATATTTTTCGGGGATAATCCTGTAAAAGATCTAGGTT
This sequence comes from Bacteroidota bacterium, assembly GCA_017858735.1. Classification (GTDB taxonomy): domain Bacteria; phylum Bacteroidota; class Bacteroidia; order Chitinophagales; family Saprospiraceae; genus BJGN01. Next base: position 19,158 of record JAFMBH010000039.1, on the reverse strand, counting down.
TATTTCTACTTATTTTGTTATTAGGAAGTTTCGGATTTTCGGTTACTTTTACCTTTTTAGCCTCACTTGTGGCGGCGAGTAATCAAAGTTCCACGCTGCTCGCTGTGTTAAGTTTCCCATTAATAATACCAATTATATTGATGTTAGTAAAAATATCGGCCCACGCCTTAAGGCTTATACAAGACACAGCAGTTAGCGGTGACCTTGCTATATTAGTGGCCATAGATTTGTTATTATGTGGGGTTGCATTGTTGTTATTTCCATTCATTTGGAGAGATTAAATGAATTATCATGATTGAAAAGGGCAAAATTTGGAAATTTTCAGGGGTTATTTTAATCGTTTATGTTATCATAGCCGGTTTATTAATTCCCTTAAAATCAGGTATTGAATCTGTCGAACCTTCTTACGGAAATGCGGGGGAAACTTTAAAAATTCAGGTAACAGGTTACAATACGCATTTTAAAGAAGCGGGGAATTCTCTTCGAGCCTGGTTAAAATGGGACAACGGGAAGGCTATTGCGGCTGCGGAGATGGTCGCTTTGGATGAAAGAAGAATGAATCTGACGTTTTCCATTCCTAATAATTTACCTGAGAATACAGAAGTTCAGGCGGTAACTCTCTTAATTGATAGTGAAACTGACGGTACTTCCGTGTTGCCTTCAGCGATTTTTTTAACGCAGACCGAGAAAGTTTTAGCTACGGAAGAAGTTCCCTGGGTAAAACCGGAGAATTTTTCAAATAATGGACAGATTACTTTTCCATTCAGGAATATTCTGGGCGAAACCATTCGGAACACTTATTTTCATGTGCCGCTTTGGTTTGGTATGATGTTCCTTTTTTTATTTGCAGTTATCCATAGTATAAAATATTTGAGAAAGGGAGACGCTGAATCTGATTTAAAAGCAGAAGCTTATACCCAAACAGGTATATTTTATGGATTACTTGGTCTCATAACCGGGGCTCTTTGGGCAAAAAACACCTGGGGTGCTTATTGGAGTTGGGATATAAAACAGAATATGACCGTGGTTGCACTGTTAATCTATGCTGCCTATTTCATTTTAAGGGCCTCTTTTGAAGACCCTGAGAAGAGAGCGAGAGTTTGTGCAGCTTATGGGATTTTTGCATTTTCTACCCTTATTCCCCTGCTATATGTGATTCCAAGACTTACCGATAGCCTCCATCCGGGGTCGGGGGGTAATCCAGCTTTTGGTTCTCAAGATTTAGACAATACGATGCGAATGGTTTTTTATCCGGCAGTTATCGGTTTCACTCTGTTTGGATTTTGGCTAAGTTCCCTTCAATTCAGGTATTTAAGACTCCAAAAATTAAGGGAAGATGTCGATTAGGTGATATTTATCATTCTTTTTATAAAAAAAATCAGTCATTTTGCCCTCAGCATGAAACAATTTTGTCCGCAATATTTTTTTTAAAATATAACCTTTAACGTAAACTTCATGAGCCGATTCTTTCTATTAGTTTTAATGCAATTTATTTCCATTTTTTCAGCTTCAGCTGCCAACGCTGATTTTATGAGAAGTATTGGAAAAATTTATGTGGTTGTCGGGGTAATGCTTTTATTGTTTTTAGGAATAACCTTGTATTTAATTTTAATTGACCGCCGCCTTACCAAATTTGAAAACCAAATAAAATCAGATGAGTAACCAGTTTAGTTTTTTTGATAGTGTAAATGTCTATTTTGACAGAGCAGCTGAGCATACAGGTTTGCCACCGGGTCTTTTACAGCAAATTAAAGTATGTAATGCCGTATTCCAAATTAACTTCCCAGTTAAAATAAAGGGAGAAGTAAAAGTTATTGAAGCCTATAGAGTTCAACATAGTCATCATAGGACACCGACAAAGGGCGGTATCCGTTATAGTAATCATGTTTCTCAGGACGAAGTGATGGCATTGGCTGCTTTAATGACTTATAAATGCGCGATTGTCGATGTTCCTTATGGTGGTGCAAAGGGCGGCGTTAAAATCAGTCCCTGGGAATATACAGAAGATGAACTTGAAAAAATCACCAGGAGATACACCACCGAGTTGATTAAGCGTAATCTCATTGGACCAGCTATTGACGTTCCTGCACCAGATTACGGCACAGGCCCAAGAGAAATGGCCTGGATTTATGATACCTACAGAACTTTCAAAGGGGACGAATTGGATGCAGCAGGTTGTGTAACGGGAAAACCTGTAAATCAACAAGGTATTCGGGGAAGAACGGAGGCAACAGGTAGAGGTGTTTTCTATGGCATTCGCGAAGCTTGCTCTTTTGCTGAGGACATGGAAAAAATTGGGCTGACTCCCGGCGCCGCTGGTAAAACAATGATTATTCAGGGAATGGGTAATGTTGGTTCCTATACTGGCATGATTTCTCAGGATGAGGGGCAGATGAAAATTATCGGTATTGGTGAGGCGGAAGGGGCTATCTATCACCCTGATGGTATCGATGTTCATGCTTTATTAGCATACAGAAAGGCAAACGGTACTATTATCGGCTTTCCTGCAATGAAAACTTTTGAAAAAAAGGATAGGGAATTAATATTGGAACAACCTTGTGATATTTTAGTACCCGCTGCTTTGGAAAGTGTAATTACAGCAGATAATGTTGATAATATAAAGGCAAAGATTATAGCCGAGGCTGCAAATGGTCCAATTACTGCTCCTGCCCAGGAAAAATTATTAGCTAAAGGTACTATCATTATTCCCGATGTCTATTTAAATGCAGGGGGCGTTACTGTTTCTTACTTCGAATGGTTGAAAAATCTTTCTCACATGCGTTTTGGCAGAATGGAGAAAAGATTTAATCAAAATCAATTAACTCAGGTGATTCATCTGGTGGAGGAATTAACAGGTAGAAACGTGAATGATAGAGAATTTGCTCTAATAGCCAGAGGGGCAGATGAAATTGATCTCGTTCGGTCCGGTTTAGAGGAAACTATGATCAATGCTTATCGCGAAATAAGAGATGTAATGGTTAATAATCCAGCTATTCCAGATCTTAGAACCGCCGCTTTTGTTAACGCAATTAATAAAATAAGCGGTGATTATAATTCTTTAGGTATTTTTCCATAAGACTTGTTTTATGCCATACGCTAAAATTTAATTGGGAATTAACAATTAAATTTTAGCGTATTTGTAATATTATTTGTTCTTTTGCGTTTATTTATAAAAAACAACTGATAACCCATGAATAATTTACTTGCACAAGAGTCTTTAGAAAAGTTAGATAAAACAGATTTAAAAATTTTACATATTCTTCAGGAAAATAGTAAAATAACCAATCTTGATTTATCTAAAAAAATTGGGTTGTCGCCAGCCCCAACCCTGGAAAGGGTTAAAAAACTGGAGAACACAGAAATCATTCAAAGTTATCACGCAAAAGTAAATCAGCAAGCCATTGGTTTGAATGTAAAAACTTTCGTTCAGGTTTCTTTGGCATGGCAAAAAGACAATGCCCTAAATAATTTTATGGCAAAAGTGCAAGAGATTGACGAAATTGTAGAGTGTTATATAATTACCGGTGAAGCTGACTTTTTAATGAAAATTGTTTGTAAAGATATTCCAACCTACGAACAACTTCTTTTTAAAACCCTTTCTCAAATAGAGGAGATTGAAAGGCTTAAAACGTTAATGACGCTTTCCACCATAAAGGATTCTTCCGTTCTACCTTTCAAATACGATTAATTCCCATATTCCTCATGGAGGACATGAGTCAGCATTAACAAAAATAGAGGACGATTTAAAGGCAAAGTAAGGCAACAGCGTTACTTTGTCTATATATTTCATAACCACATATACTTCATAACGTCCTGGCCATGGAAGCGGTATAGCTCTCTGGTCTATGGGCGTGTGCCAACTCCTGAAACCTTCCTTGTGGATGGCATACCAGGTATATACCGTTCCCGCATTTTCAGGTATTCTGATGTTGGGTACCGCTGATATCTTAACCTGAGCCACATTTTCCTGGCCAAAACCTGCGCAAAATGGTTTGTTTTCAACTAGTTTGATTCTAACTACTTGTGCATCAAGGTTAAGTGAGAAAATAAATAAACATAAAATAAGAATAAATAATCTGTACATATCTTAATATATATAAACAAATATATACAAATTAAAATAAAAATACATATTAAAGTTTGTTCTGATGTGTTTTCTTTTTTAATTGAAAAGGCTATATTGGGACAAAATAATAATGGATTTATGAGAACGAATTTTCCTTTTCGGGTTAATCTGATAGTAACAGTCTTATTCCTGTTCATTGCCTCCTTTTTATCAGCACAGAATAATAAAAATCAAGCGCTTGATTTAAAAGCTATTATGTCTGGTGAGAAATATATAGGATATTCGCCGGAGGGCATTTTCTGGCACCCGAACAGTAAAGAAATTTTCTTTTCATGGAATCCTGATAATGATTCATTGAGAAGTACCTATCAGGTGAAGGCGCCATTTTCTGTTGCACCTGTTAAATTAGCTACAGATAAGTGGCTGGCTTTTCCACCAGGTGGTGTAATATCTAAAAATAAAGGGCTAAGGTTCATTTTAAGGGAGGGCGATATTTATAAACAAATATTGCCCGATGGGCCGCTCACTCCCTTTATTATTTCCTCCGACAGGGAATCGAATATAGCTTTTGCCAAAGGGGATTCTATGTTGACTTTTCAACGAAATAATAATCTTTTCGCTATCCATTTATTTGACGGTTCAATGCGTCAACTCACTCATTTTACAGAAGTAAAACCTACTACGCCTGCTTTAAAAAACACGGCAGAGCAATGGCTTGAAAAGGAACAGCTCGATTTATTTGATGTGTTGGAGGACAGGAAAGCGATAGCAGATAAAAGAAAGAGGGAGGAACCTAAATCTAATCTTTATTTGCCTAAACCTTTTTTTTTACAGAACAAAAGATTGGTTCAAATGTCCCATAGTCCGGACTTAAAATTTGTTGCTTGCAAATTGGTAACAGAAAATGCGGGTAAAGAAACTCAAGTGCCTGATTTTGTCACTAATTCAGGTTTTACAACCAATCTCCGCTCCAGGGAAAAAGTTGGCTTTCCTCAGCCTACTTACGAGATGGGCGTGTTCTTAACAGAAAAAGATTCGTTTTATACGCTGAATGTCAAGAAATTATCAGGGATTTATAAAAAACCGGAATATCTGAAATGGTATCAGGATCCAAAAAATCCTTTTGTAGATACCTTTCCTGACCCAAAACCTGTAGTTATCAACGGCCCCGTTTGGAGTAGTAAAAATCAACCTCTTTTTGTGGTGCGTTCCTTAGATCATAAAGATAGATGGTTGGTTTTATTAGATCCTGCCAGTGGAAAATGGGAGGAAATAGATCATCAACACGACACTGCATGGATTGGCGGCCCTGGCGTTGATAGTTATGACCAGTCGGTGGGTAACATAGAATGGTTGCCCAATGGGGAGCAGTTTTACTTTCAATCTGAAAAAACGGGCTTTTCTCATCTTTATCTGTACGATGTAAAATCTAAATCTGTTTCGCAACTTACTTCAGGTTCGTTTGAAGTATTAAATACCCGCTTATCTCTTGACGGACAACATATTTATTTGACTGCCAATGCGGAAGGACCTCACCAGCAACATTTTTATAAACTCAATATTGCGGGTAAAAATCTGGTGAAATTGACCTCCGGGGTAGGAAATGCAGAGGTAACTATTTCGCCGGACGAAAAATATTTAGCTATCAGATTTTCTACCTCCAATACACCCTGGGAACTTTTTGTTCAGGAAAATAAACCTAATGCCAAAACTATTCAAATTACGCATTCTACGTCGGATGCCTTTAGGTCATATTCCTGGAGAAAGCCCGAAATTGTTTGGTTTAAGGCCCGGGATGGTGAAAATGTACCTGCCCGATGGTATAAACCAGAGGCAAATGTAAGCCATAAAGGTGCCGTTATATTTGTTCATGGTGCAGGTTATCTACAAAATGTTCATGAATGGTGGAGTAATTATTACAGGGAGTACATGTTTCATAATCTTTTAGCCGATAAAGGATATACTGTTCTTGATATTGATTATAGAGGGAGTGCGGGTTATGGAAGAGATTGGAGAACAGGTATTTACAGGCACATGGGTGGTAAAGATTTATCAGATCAGGTAGATGGCGCCAGATTCCTTATCGAAAACCATAATATAGACTCTTCAAGAATAGGTATCTACGGTGGATCTTATGGCGGTTTCATAACCCTTATGGCGCTGTTCAATGAAAATAATACATTTAAAAGTGGAGCTGCCCTAAGATCAGTTACCGATTGGGCTCATTATAATCATGGCTATACCTCCAATATATTGAATGTTCCTTCTCTCGATCCGTTAGCTTACAAGAGAAGTTCACCGATGTATTTTGCAGATGGATTAAAAGGGAATCTGTTAATGTTGCACGGTATGGTGGACGTAAATGTTCATTTTCAAGATATTGTGCGCCTGTCTCAAAGATTGATTGAGCTGGGTAAGGAAAATTGGGAGCTGGCCGTTTTTCCGATGGAGGATCACGGTTTTGTGGAAACAACCAGTTGGCTGGATGAGTATAGAAGGATTTTACAACTATTTGATAAAACCATATCAAAACCTGAAAGTGAGAAAAAGTAAAATATATAACCCCTTTTCTAATAGAAAAAGTAATCTGTTACTTTCTTTGGTATTCGTTACTTTATTGACTTCTTTAAGTGCTGTTGGACAAACCGATACCTTTGAATTACCTGCTATTCCGATTACCGCTTCAAGAATATCGGTAGAAAGCCGTCGTATAAATCAGGCGGTTACTACCTTAACAGAAGATATTTTGTTAAAGGGGCAGGCAAGAACGTCGCTTCAAGATTATGCTGCTTATGTTCCAGGTGTTTTAGCTCAAAATGCTGAAAATTATGCCCAGGATGTGCGTATATCCATTCGTGGATTTGGTTCCAGGTCTGCATTTGGCATTCGCGGTGTTAGAATTTTAGTCGATGGTATTCCTGAAACTACCCCAGACGGTCAGGCTAATGTAGATAACATCGATCCAGCCTTCATTCAAACGATGGAGGTTATCAGGGGGGTGAGTACCGTTCTTTATGGTAATGCAGCAGGTGGCGTATTGGCCCTTTATACAAAAGATCCAACTTCTTCATTTTCAATCAATTCAGGTTACCTTTTAGGGAGTAATGGTATGAAGAAATTAGATATTTGGATGGGTGGTAAAAATACGAAAAGAGAATGGAGTGTTTTTGGAAGCAATTTTTCGCATACAGGATTCAGAGACTGGAGTCAGACGAAAACAAATTTATTTAATGGTAAATATGTTATTCATTTGCCAAAGGGGAAGCTGAAATTTTTATTAAATTGGGCTTCGAGCCCACTGGCTAACGATCCTGGGGCCTTAGTTTCTTCTGAGCTTAATTTATCGAGAAAGTCGGCATTTAGCAGAAATATTCAGTTTAAGGCAGGGGAGGAGTTAGTTCAATACAGAATAGGGAGTACCTGGGATCAGCAATTAAAAAATAATAAGCAAGTTCAGGTGTATTCCTTTTATTCAAAGCGCATTTTTGATAATAGACTCCCCTTTGAAGCCGGTGGTTATGTGTCATTTACCCGGCAATTTTGGGGCGGAGGTGCTTCATTGCAGCAGTTAAAACCTACCTTTCAATGGTTAATTGGCATGGAAGCATCTAGTCAGATTGACAACAGACAGAGATTTGCTAATAAACTCGGGGTAAAAGGTAATCTGAATTTAGACCAGAAAGAATTATTCCAGGGTGGAGGTATTTATGGCCAGTATCGTTATTTTTTCAGTAAAAAATGGGAAGGGGTAATAGGCGCCAGATTGGATAAAATCAATATGGGCGTAGAAGATCTTTTTTTAACAGACGGTAATAATAGTGGAAATATCGACTACCTAAGGTTGAATCCTTCCTTAGGTTTCGTGTATAAAATATCCACAACGTCCAGTATTTTTGGGGATTGGAGTAAACATTTTGAAACGCCGGCACTCACAGAACTCAGTGCAAATCCAAGTAATCTGGGTGGATTTAATCCTAATTTAAAACCCCAGACTTCCTCTCAATTCTCACTGGGTTATCGATATAAAAAAGTAAAATGGCTTACATCAGAAGTGTCGATATATCAAATTGATTTAAAAGATGAATGGATAGCTTATGGATTAGAGGCTTTTCCCGGTCGAACCTTTTATAAAAATGCGGGGGTTTCCAGAAGAAATGGATTAGAAATATTTACTCATTTTTTTCCTGAAAGAAAAGTAAGTGCTATCATGTCGCTTACCTTGGCTGGTCACACCTTTAAAGAGTACCTCTCAGGTTCACAAAATTATGCAGGCAACTGGGTGCCAGGTTTCTCTCCTTTTCAGTTGTTTACAGAAGTAAGAACCCAGTGGAATAAATCACTCTTCTTCTCCGCAAATATGAGGTCTATGGGTAAACAATTTGTCAATGACAGTAATACAATTTCTGTTCCCGGATATATTTTACTGGGGGCAAGATGTCAATATATACTGCCAGTTAAATCATCGGGAATTGAAATTTTTGGTGGAGTAAATAATTTGCTGAACGTTGATTATTTTTCAAATATTAGAATTAATGCGGGAGCCAATAGATTTTTTGAACCAGCGTCAGGCAGGACTTTTTATCTTGGATTGAGATTAAATGTTAATCCGGCAAATAAAAATGGATAATCAAAAAAGTAACATACTATCTGTCGATTCTGTAAATATCAGCCGTTTTTTCAATAATGGTTCGCAGGAATCAATGGTTGATTCCGTCGTTGTGGAGTCACCTGTTGAAATATATGTAAAATACGGACCCATCGATGACAGGAAAATAAAGAAAATAGCTATGATCATGAGATCTCCAGGAGAAGATCTGGCATTGGCTGTTGGCTTCCTTTTTACGGCGGGCATTATACATCGCGGAGACGATATTTTACCTGGGCAGAAAACAACCTATTTTCAAAAAATACAATTAGTTGAGTTAGCTTATCATTTCAATCCTATTTTTCCAAAAGATGACAGAATATTCATAGTAAATGCTGCTTGTGGTGTTTGTGGCGCCCCCAATGCAGAGGCTTTACAAGGAAATATCCCTTATCCTTCCTGGGGGAAAACTATAAAAGTCAAAAGAGGAATAATCTTTGAATTAGTTAACAAGACGAAAGCATTACAGCCACTTTTTAATAAAACGGGAGGGTCTCATGCTGTTTGCTGGTTTAATAATGAAGGGGAATTATTGCAGGTTGCGGAAGATATTGGCAGACACAATGCACTCGATAAGGTCTTAGGGCATGCTTTGTTAAAAGATGAAAATATTCGCATGGATGGATTTTTATTTTTCAGCGGCAGGGCAGGCTTTGAAATGCTACAAAAAGCAGCCAGAGCAGGTATAAATCTTATCGTGGCCATTGGTGCGCCAAGTAGTTTAGCCATAGAGATTGCGGAAGAAAATGATATTACGCTGGTTGGTTTTATTAATCATAATTCGTTCAATGTTTACTCTCACGTACATAGAATTCAATAAAACATCCTTTTTTTTATTTTTTTGGCACCTATTTAGAACTACTTTTCATTTTGTTTATTTAATAGGTTTATAATCATTACATATCATTGATTTTATGTTGAAAAATTATCTAGCGCTTACCGTTGCTTTCATCTTTTTATTTCTTAGTCAGGTAAATGGACAAACAGGCATAATAAAAGGAAAAATTACGAATAAATTGACTAATGAAGCGATTGGTTTCGCTACGGTTGTTATTCCTGAAATAAATAAAGGGGTAACCTCTGATGAATCGGGTAATTATGAAATAACAGGACTTACTCCAGGTTTATATAATGTAACGGCTAGTTATTTAGGATTTAAAGACGGTTCGGCCTTTGAAATTCAGGTTACTAATGCAAGGCCGGCTCAAGTAGATTTTGAATTGGAAGAATCTATTGAGGAACTTACGGAGGTAGTGGTTCAGGCATCTCCATTCAAAAAAACAGAGGAAAGTCCCGTTTCTCTTAGGACGATAGGTATTGCTGAAATTCAAAGAAACCCGGGAGGGGCAAGAGATATATCCAGGGTTATTCAATCATTGCCCGGGGTAACTACTACGGCATCTTTCAGAAATGATTTAATCATCAGGGGAGGGGCGCCAAATGAAAATCGTTTTTTTCTGGACGATGTGGAAGTACCTAATATTAATCACTTTGCGACGCAAGGGGCCTCGGGTGGACCGGTGGGTCTTATCAATGTAAATTTTATTAACGAAGTGGATTTTTTCTCGGGTGCCTTTCCTGCAAACAGAGGAAATGCGCTAAGTTCTGTGTTTAATTTTAAACAAAGAGAGGGTAGAAGCGATAGAATTGGGGGTAACTTTATGGTGGGTGCTTCTGATATTGGATTAACTTTAGAAGGTCCTATTGGTGATAAAGGTACTTTTTTAGTTTCGAGCCGCAGATCGTATTTGCAATTTTTATTTCAGGCTATCGGACTTCCATTCCTACCTACCTATAATGATTTTCAGGCAAAAATTAAATTTAAGCTGGACGAAAAAAATGAGTTGACCTTTATTGGACTGGGGGCCATTGACCAATTTGAACTCAATCTGGAGGCAAATGAAACCGAAGATCAACAGTTTCTACTGGATCAACTTCCAACTACGCCTCAATGGAATTATACCAATGGTCTGGTATGGAAGCACTTTACTCAAAAGGGCTATTGGACTTTCGTTCTATCGAGAAATATGCTTGATAATAAGGCAATTAAATATGCTGGAAATGATGATAGTAAACCAGAAAACAAAATATTAGATTATCAGTCCCAAGAAATCGAAAATAAGTTACGTATTGAAAGAACGCTGAGAACGGGTAGTTTTAAATTAACTTATGGCGGTGGATATGAATTTGTCAAATACAATAATAATACTTACAATAGAATTTTTACGGCGTCGGGGGCTCAAACCATTAATTATAGTTCTGCCTTTAATATGGGAAAGTATAGTATGTTTTCTCAGGCAAGTCAAAGCTTTAATAAGGAGAAACTGGTTCTTTCAGCGGGGTTAAGAGTGGATGGAAATACCTATTCTAAAGATATGTCCAATCCTTTAAATCAATTCTCTCCGCGTATTTCTTTGGCTTACTCGCTAACAAAAAGATTGTCGGTGAATTTCAATACCGGAATCTTCTATCAATTACCGCCATTTACTATTCTTGGTTACCAACAAAATGGAGAATTTGTAAATAAGACTAACAACATAAAGTATGTAGGTAATAAACAAGTGGTTCTGGGGCTTGAGTTTAATACTGATTTCAACGCCAAGATTACCATTGAATCATTTTATAAGTTTTATAACAATTATCCATTTTTACTCAGAGATAGTGTAACCTTAGCCAATTTGGGGGGAGATTTCGGTGTTATTGGCAACGAACCTGCCATTCCAAGGTCAAATGGTAGAAGTTACGGATTTGAGTTTCTTTTTCAGCAAAGATTATACAAAGGATTTTATGGAATTTTTGCCTACACTTTAGGTTGGAGTGCCTTTGAGGATAAAAATGGCGACCTCGTTTCTTCTTCCTGGGATGCAAGGCATATCATCAGCACAACCCTAGGGAAAAAGTTTAAGAAAAATTGGGAAATTGGTATGAACTGGCGCTTCCAGAGTGGTTTACCATTTACTCCTTTTTCTCCCGCTTCCTCTCTTGTTGCCAATTGGTCGGTGAATAACAGGGGTATCTTAGATTTTAACCAAATCAATACTTTGCGTCGGGAAGCATTTAATACCGTGGATATTCGCGTCGATAAAAAATGGTTTTTTACAAAATGGAGTCTTAATCTTTATTTAGATATTGAAAATATTACGGGTAATGCTATTCCAAGTAATCAGTTGATTTTAGATAGGGTAAAAGATGCCGATGGAAAACCTGTGGGTGGACCGGTAATTATCAATCCGACGGCACCTTTAGCGGAGCAAAGATATTTGTTGAAAACAATAACTGATGCACAGGGTACTTTGCTTCCTACGATTGGCATAATGATTGAATGGTAATTAAAATAAGTATTAACATGGAACATACGCAACTTAACCTCTCTGAAGAACAATTATTTGCCTATAAATTTCCCGTTGGGAAGTTTATACAACCCGATACTATTTCCCAGGCGGACCAGCAAACATGGACGGCTTACCTGGAAGAATTTCCAGCCCTATTAAATAAGGTAGTGGCTGGTTGGACAGAAGAAAAATGGGATACTCCATACAGACCAGGAGGTTGGTCTGCCAGACAACTTGTTCATCATATCGCCGATAGTCATGCCCAGGCTATGTTTCGTATTAAACTGGCCTTAACAGAAAATGAACCTACCATAAAGCCTTATCATCAGGATGGTTGGGGTAATTTATCGGATAGTCTGAAAGCGCCGGCGCAGTGGTCCCTCAGTATGATTGATGGGGTACATGGCAGATGGAGCTTTATGTTGTCTGAAATGTCAGCTGAGGAATGGCAGAAAACCTTTTTTCACCCCGATATGAAATACCTTTTTACCATCGAACGGGCAACAGCGCTTTATTTTTGGCATTCTAGGCACCATTTGGCGCATTTGTCCAAAATGAATGATAAATAAAATAGGTTAAATCTTATATTTGCCTTGTAAGAAAAAATTATGGGGCAAGAAGCATTCGAAACGATTATTGGCTTAGAAGTTCATGTGCAATTAAGCACGGAAAGTAAAGCCTTTTGCAGAGATAAAACTGAGTTTGGGGCAAGTCCTAATTCCCAGATAGGTGCCATTTCATTGGGCCATCCCGGCACTCTGCCCTTTATGAATAAAAAGCAAGTCCAATATGCCACAAGGCTTGGACTTGCTTTAAATGGCGCTATCAACGCGATGAACACCTTTGACAGGAAAAATTATTTTTATGCAGATCTTCCTAAGGGTTATCAGATTACGCAAGATAAAAAACCTATCAGTATAGGCGGTTATCTTCCCATAAAAATGGGAGATGTCTGGAAAAATATTAGAATTCATCATATTCATATCGAGGAAGATGCGGGTAAATCCATTCATACCCTGCATGATTCAAAATCGTTTATAGATTTAAACAGAGCGGGCATTCCTCTCATTGAAATCGTTACTGAACCAGATCTGCGTTCAGGTGCTGAGGTAGATGCTTTCATGAGCGGCATCAGACAACTCGTTCGTTATCTGGAGATATCCGATGGAAATATGGAGGAGGGCTCCCTTCGTTGTGATGTGAATATTTCCATAAGACCGAAAGGAACAGATATTCTGAATAACCGCTGCGAAGTTAAAAATGTGAATTCAATGAAATTTGCCAGACAGGCCATTGAATTTGAAGAATTAAGACAGCAAAAAATAGTAGAAGAAGGGGGGACTGTCGCCCAGCAAACCCTTAATTTTGATCCTGCTACCGGAGTTACCTCTCCGTTAAGGTCTAAGGAAGATGCCCATGATTACAGGTATTTTCCCGAGCCTGATTTACCACCCATCCAGTTAAGTGCAGATTTTCTGGATACCGAAAGAAAAAATATAACGGTTCTTCCCTGGGAAGCCTTCCATTTTCTGCATAATGAGCTTGGATTGCCGGTTCAAGAGGCTTCCATTCTCTCTGAGTTGAAAGATACCTTTATTTTTTATAAAGGTTTATTGGAAAAGGTAGAAGACAAAAAATTACTTATCAATTTTATGGTGAATAAGTTACTACCTTCCCTTCACGAAAAAGGTCTTTCATTAGCTGAATCGCCGCTGTCTAAGGAGGGGATTTTACAATTTCTTTCATTAATATCGTCAGGCAAATTAAGTCATTCCATTGCTTATCAGAAATTATTTACCCTTTGGATGGAAAATCCATCGCTCCATCCGTTAGATTTGGCTGAAAGTCAACAATGGTTACAAGAAAAAGAGGAGGGAAAAATTGAACTTATTTTCAAAGAAATGATCGCTGAATATCCTCAGAAATGGTCGGAATTTACCTCTGGAAAAAAAGGCCTTGCTGGATTTTTCATGGGGGAATTAATGAAAAAAACAGGCGGAAAGTCTAATCCTAAGGAAGCTATGGATATTTTAATCTCCTTGCAGTTAAAAAAATGATTTTTAAAAAATTTAAAATAATTTAATATGGCCGATATTTCAAATTTCACACAACATATTCTGGAGGGTTATACTTTTTCAGATGATTATATCACCCTCGGCGGTGCCATGCTCGATGGGCAGGCAGTAAAGGGTTTACACATTAAAGCGCCTTTAAGAATGTTTAACAGACATGGCCTTATTGCTGGTGCGACAGGAACTGGAAAAACAAAAACCTTGCAAGCGCTGGCTGAATCATTAGCATCTAACGGAGTTTCTTGTTTATTAATGGATATTAAAGGCGATTTAAGTGGCATTTCTCAAAAAGGTACAGATCATCCTAAAATAAAGGAGCGTGCAGAAAAAATAGGTATTGATTGGTCTCCAACACAAATTACCACTGAGTTTCTTACGATAAGTAAGGAAAATGGAGTTAGACTTCGCGCAACTATTTCAGAATTTGGGCCGGTTTTATTATCAAAAATATTGGACTTAAACGAAACCCAGGGCGGTCTCATTGCCCTTGTCTTTAAGTTTTGTGATGACAAAAATTTGCCTCTTTTAGATATTAAAGACTTTCGAAAAGCGTTACAGTATATTTCAAATGAGGCAAAGGCCGAAGTTGAAAATGCTTACGGTCTGGTTAGCCCGGCAACGGTGGGCACCGTTATGAGAAAATTACTTGAAATTGAAGAACAAGGCGCGGAGGTCTTCTTCGGCGAAAGGAGTTTCGATGTAGATGATCTGGTGGAGTTGGACGAAAATGGACGAGGTAAGGTGTATGTCTTAAGATTGGCAGATATTCAAACCAAACCAAAATTGTTCTCTACTTTTATGCTTTGTCTTCTGGCTGAAATTTATGAGAAATTTCCTGAAAAGGGCGATAAGGAAAATCCTGAACTTGTCCTTTTTATTGATGAAGCTCACCTGATTTTTAATGAGGCTTCAGATGCTTTATTAGATCAGTTGGAGTCTATCATTAAACTGATTCGTTCCAAAGGGGTAGGCGTTTTCTTCTGTACACAGAATCCTACCGATGTTCCCGATGCAATATTGAGCCAGCTGGGTATGAAAATACAACACGCTTTGCGCGCTTTTACTCCTAAAGATAGAACAGGAATAAAGAAAACGGCCGAGAATTACCCGGAATCAATCTATTATAAAACAGATGAATTACTCACTCAGCTAGGTATTGGTGAAGCTATCATTACCGTGTTAAACGAAAAAGGTATTCCTACTCCGTTGGCCCATTCTATGATGATTGCGCCAAGAACCCGAATGGACGTTATTACTAAAGAAGAACTGGATGCCAACGTTAAAGCGTCAAAACTAGCTCAAAAATATAATGAGGAGGTGGATAGAGAATCCGCTTTTGAAATACTGTCGGCAAAAATAAAACAAACCGCTTCGGTTGAAACTGAAACGACCAAAGTCGATTCCCCTAAAAAAGCGGAGAAATCTGATTTTGAAAAAATTTTAGAGAGCAAAACGACCCAGGTGATTTTAAAGGAAGTAACCCGTGGTCTTTTAGGCGTTTTAGGGGTAAAATCGACGAGAAGGAGATCCTCATCAGGTGGTCTCGGAAGTATTCTGGGCTTCTAGTTTCAATCTTTTTATAGGCTGTTTTTTATTAAAATGTTGTGGGTATAGTATTTAGTTGTTATTTTCATTACTTTTAATAAAAAGCAACCTACTATGACGCTAAATTTAAAAATGTGGATAAGCACCATCGCTTGTTTCTTCACGCTTTCTTTGCACGCACAAACTGTTTCTACCAAGCCAAATTCAAAATTTGAGGGTATTCAGATTGGTGTAATTACTTACTCTTACCGGAGTATGCCACACGATATAGATAAATTGATTAATTTTTGCCTGGCATCGGGCATCAGTGCCATTGAGTTGATGGGTGATGCAGTGGAAGAATATGCAGGGAAGCCAACGGCAGATTTTTCATGGAGGAGCGGTCCCCGTCAGCCTATGACCGATTTGCAAAAAGCGCAGGTAGCCACCTACAATAAGCAAGTAGCCGATTGGAGAGCAACCGTTTCGATGGATAAATTTATGGAGGTAAGGAAAAAATTTGATGCTGCAGGTATCAAAATTTATGCCTTTAAACCTAATGCCTTTAGTCCAAATAATACCGATGAGGAGGTTTCTTACGGTATGCGTGTGGCGAAGGTTTTGGGTGCAAAATCAGTTACCCTGGAATTACCAAACGATCCAATGCAATCAAAAAGATTAGGTGCACTGGGTGAAAAGCACAAAATGTTGGTCGGTTATCATAATCATACCCAGGCTACAGATGTTTTATGGGATGTTGCCCTTAGTCAGTCTCCTAATAACACTATCAATTTTGATGCAGGTCACTATTTGGCTGCCGGAGGTAAAAACACCATTCCAGCTCTTCTCGCTTTTATTGAAAAAAATCATAAGCGCATAAGTAGCATGCATTTAAAGGATAGAACGACGCCTGAACATGGTGCAGGAAATTTACCATGGGGAACGGGTGATACCCCAATGAAGGAAATTTTTCAGTTAATGAAAGATAAAAAAATGAAATTCCCTGTTTCAGTGGAACTGGAGTATGCAGTTCCTGAAGGTTCCGATGCTATTAAGGAAGTGGTAAAATGTGTGTCTCACGCAAAGAAAATGATTTTAAGTGAATAAGTTTTTGTCACTGATTAACAGGATATATATTTTGGTTTTTCCTTTGTTGTGTGTCGTCTCATTGGGTTTTTCTCAATCAGATGGCATGCAGCGGGGTAAACTTATTATTGTGGGTGGTGGAAGTATGGCCGATTCTCTTTATCATATCTTTGGCCAGCTTGCCGGGGGGAAAGATAAGCAGATGGTCATTATTCCAACCGCGATGAGCGATGAGGCTATCGCTGAATATAAATTTAAGGACAGATTTGAAAAACTTGGATTTTCTTCGATTAAAGTGGTTCATACCAGAGATAAATCAGAAGCAAATCTTCCTGAAAATGTGCTTAAAATTCAGCAGGCGTCCGCTATTTACTTTACGGGTGGAGACCAATCAAGAATAGCGGATGCTTTCTTAGGAACGAAAGTTCACGACGAATTAAAACGTTTACTTGATAGAGGAGGCGTAATCATGGGATCTTCGGCTGGCGCAACCATCATGGGAACGCTTTTAATTGGTGGGGATGCCCGTGCCTTTCCAAATATAAATATGCCCTATCCGCCCGCTTTAGATTTACTGCCTGGGACTGTTTTAGATCAGCATGTATTAAAGAGAAACAGGCAGTTCGATTTAATTCCCGTGTTGGATTCTTATCCCCATTTACTGGGTATTGCCATGGACGAGCAAACCGCCATTATTGTTTCAAATAATCAATTCAGCGTTTGGGGTCCGTCATACGTTTTAGTTTACAATCCTTTGGACTGGGCACTGCAGGTGAAAAAATTTGGGAAAATGTATAAACCATTTATTATGTTGTCCAAAGGACAAAAGTTTGATTTATTGGCCAGAAACATTGTTAAGTAATGCCTTTTTTACCCATTTTCATTTTATTATTAAGTTTTAAAGCAATGTCACAAGGAACGTATCCAACTACAGGATCGATTGAGAGATTAGATCCCAAAATGAACAGTCTTATTGCACCCAATGCCGTTGTTGAAGTGCTTTCAAATGGATTTATCTGGACAGAAGGACCTCTTTATATTGAAGACGGGGACTACTGGCTATTTTCGGATATACCCCAGAATAGTATTTTTAAATGGAATGAAAAAGAGGGGGTTCGTCTATATTTAAAGCCATCAGGATACACAGGAACAGTGCCCCGAGGTGGTGAACCTGGTTCTAATGCACTGATTTTGGACCCTAAAGGTCAATTAGTTATGTGTCAGCATGGTGATCGCAGAATGGCCAGAATGTCGGCGCCATTAAAGGAACCCTCAGCTGTTTTTGAATCGATCGCCGGGCAGTATTCAGGTAAAAAATTTAACAGTCCTAATGACGCCGTTTATGATTCGAAGGGGAATTTGTTTTTTACAGATCCTCCTTATGGATTAGTTGGAAATTCAGATGACCCCACAAAAGAATTACCCTTTCAAGGGGTTTTTAGATGCAACCCCCAAGGGGATATCAAGTTGATTACAGACAAATTGGCAAGACCAAATGGCATTGCCTTTTCGCCGGACGAAAAAATCATGTACGTTTCAAATTCTGAATTTCCGGCAAGCTGGCATGCTTTTTCCTTAGATGAAATGGGCAATGTACTGAATGAGCGCATTTTCTTTATTCCAGGTGATAACGAAGGGAAAGGTGCTCCCGATGGATTGAAAGTTGACCCACAAGGTAATGTTTGGGCAACCGGGCCGGGTGGATTGTGGATTTTTAGTCCTGAGGCTAAAGTCCTTGGAAGAATATTTACCGGCGAAGCTACCTCCAATTGTGCCTTCAATAAAGATTTTTCGGTGCTGTTCCTAACTTGCGATGATTATATTATGAGAGTAAAACTTAAATAATAATGATCAATAGACAGGTGACTCCAATGGGTCAGGAATGAAAAGGGTATATTGGGGAAATTGTGTCGCCAGGGGCAGAATTCTATCATCCTTGAAATCCTATCATCCGTGAAAACCGTGATTCAAAATTAGTTACAGGAAACATTCCCCAAAAGCAAGCACCTCCCCCATTCTTCGGTGGAAATTATGTGCACAGCGGCTAGTTGTTTGAATCAGGATTTATAGGATTAACTATAACGTCGTTGGTCTGATTCGGTGGATTATTATTAAATGCTGCTTTTATTGCCAGACCTCTCGCCGATGCGTAACGCATCGGCGAAAAGAAGAGTAAAAAAAAACATAATCTACGAATAACCATTACACCCAAAACGAAGACGTCCTCTGCAATCCTGAAAATCCTGATTCAAAACCGGGCGTTAGGAGTGAAAATGACATAGAAACCTGTCGGGGAGAAGACGCGAAGCATCGCATCTCTACCTGGCAAAAAAGTCCTCTGTAATCCTGAAAATCCTGTAAATCCTGATTCAAAACCAGGCGTTAGGAGTGAAAATGACATAGAAACCTGTCGGGGAGAAGACGCGAAGCATC
>JAFMBH010000038.1 GCA_017858735.1 Bacteroidota bacterium | reverse complement strand
GCAGTACCATAAGCTTCTGAACTTGCCGCGTCGCGGTTACTGAAGTCTGTACCAACTCGACCCATAACATATAACCAATCAGTCAAGTCATATTTAGCTGACATGTTACCGAATAAACGGTTGGAAATGTCTCTTCTGTAAAACTGGTATGCAGCCCAATAAGGGTTCGTTGAAAAGGTGTTTCCTTGAAAACGTAGTTCTGTTAAATCTGCTTTAGCTCCTAGTTTATCACCAGGGCCCTGAATAACACTAAAAGGAATTTCACGTGGCTTGGTAACTACCGCAAAGTTTGCATTACCAGGTGAGTCAGATAATCTTGGACGGTTTGTTGCATCCTGATAAGCGTAGTTAGCAGAAATATTTAAGGTAAGTTTTTTTAACTTACTGTTAATATTTAAAGCTACTGTTTGACGTTTGAAACTGGCATTAGGCATGATATCAGAATTTCTAAGGTCTGATACCGCCAAACGATAATTACCAGATTCATTTCCTCCAGAGAAGGCTAATGAATTATTCAACGTAGAACCATTGCGGAAGAAATCACCGATTGATTCACCTAAATAAGAATATGGGCGGCTTATTCCGTCAAACTGAATGGTATTCGATCCGTCATATCTAGGTCCCCAGGCAAGACTTGAGTTAGCAAGTGCTTCATCCTGAGATACAAATTTCTTGCCTTGTACTCCTTGTCCGTACTCAGTTTGGAAATTGGTCATGTCAATAGCTTGATCTACCGTTAGATTAGAATTGAATTGTACTCCAATTCCTTTGCGGGAAATACCTGATTTAGTGGTAATGATGATTACACCATTTGCTGCACGTGCACCATATAAAGCGGCTGCTGTGTTACCCTTCAATACAGATATATTTTCTATATCATCCGGGTTCAATGCTGCAAGACCATCGCCTCCATCATTTCCACCCCAAAGACCAGCTTGTCCAAAGTTACTTGTTTCAATGGGAACACCATTTACTACATACAATGGTTGATCATTTCCTCCTAAAGAAGAACCACCACGAATGATTACACGGGTTGACCCCGCAGCACCTGATGCAGGTGGAGATACGTTTACACCCGCAATCTTACCTGTAAGGGCGTTTCCTACGTTTGCAGTACGCACTTCTTGTACCATTTCACCCTTGATTTGCTGAATAGAGTAAGAAAGAGATTTCTTTTCTCTACTCATTCCTAACGCGGTAACTACTACCTCACTTAACGCTTCACCTTCCTCTAAGGAAACCTGAAGTGTTTGCGTGGCAGAAGTAACTTCAATCGACTGACTGGCAAAACCGATATAGCTGATTTCCAAAGTAGCTGGAAATGCTTTTACCTGAATGCTGAATTTACCGTCCAAATCGGTAATTGTACCATTAGACGTTCCTTTCTCTAGGATAGATGCGCCAATGACCGCGCTTCCATCAGTAGTTGAAGTAACTGTTCCTGAAACAGTTTGAGCATTTAGCGTGCCCACCATTGAGCATAAAGCAATGATTGTGGTGAAATCCTTAACACCGGAAATGTTAAAAAACTTCTGCCAAATACTTAGCTTTCGAATTTTCATCATAAGTTATTGATTTTGATAATTAGTTTACAGTTTTTATTTAGCAACGTTGAGTAATGAATGCCTTGTTTGTTTTGCGTTGTATTTGTTTAATTACGCAAATTTAACATGTTTTTACCATTTTTATGCGTAATTAAGTACTAAAGTAAACTTTTTAAAAAAAATTACAAACATTTCACAATTATTTTATTTAATAATCAATATTATATTATGTTCCGTAGATCTTCTTAGATTGCGTAAAAAATGAGCGTTTCAGACAAAAAAATAAGGACCGGAGATGAAATTGGAGTAGGTATCGCCTTAGGTGTAATTCAAAATAAAAGAAAATAGTTTATCTCTCACCAATATCCTTAAAGTGTTTAAAATTGGTGTTTTTATCGGTTAATTTTTATAGCAATATTTTATCTAAATAAAAAAGAGTCCTCAATTTTTATTGAGAACTCTTTTTGTAGACCCACTAGGACTCGAACCTAGAATGACGGTACCAAAAACCGGAGTGTTACCATTACACCATGGGTCTATACCACTTTTATAAAGCGATGCAAAAATAAGCAACGAATCGGTATAAAACAAGTACCTTTTAAAAAATGTTTTATTTTTCTTTATTTCCTCCGTGGAAATCCGTAATTTTCAGATTATTACTGAAAAATTTTCAAGCTCATTTTATCATGAAAAAATTATTTACTTCCGTTGTATTTGCATTATTTGCCCTGTCTGCCTTCTCTCAGAATGCTACAAGTATTCTAACCAGTTTTAATTCGTTAGTGAAAAATGCATCCAAACAAGAAGGTTTTTTTACTTTTTATCATGACAATGCCGCAGGTAAAATATGGCTTAGCGTGCCAGTCAATTTTTTAAATAAAGAATTCTTATATGTTAATTCCTTACCTGCCGGAGTGGGCTCCAACGATATTGGTCTCGATAGGAATCAGTTAGGGAATACCAGAATAGTCTATTTCACAAGGAATGGGTCAAAATTATTAATGGTTCAACCCAATTATGATTATCGCGCAGTTAGTTCTGATGCTGCAGAAAAGGCTTCCGTTCGCGATGCTTTCGCTTCATCTGCTATCGCAGGATTTAAAATCGAGACGGAAGATGATGGAAAATTACTCATTGACTTGACTCCTTTTCTGATGAGAGATGCTCACAGTGTGGCCGCTAAATTGAAAAGGGCTAACCAGGGAATCTATAAGGAAGATATCTCCCGTTCTATGCTTTATCCGGAACGGATTAAAAATTTTCCTAAAAACACAGAATTTGAAGCCATCATTACTTTTGCAGGGGAAGCTACGGGCAACTATATTCGTTCGGTAACACCCTCACCCGATGCAATTACTGTTAGAATGCATCATTCATTTGTCGAGTTGCCTGATAATGATTTTAAACCGAGGATTTCTGATCCACGTGCTGGTTATTTCACCACAGATTATATGGATTATGCCACGCCTATTTCCTCACCAATCATGAAAAGGCTTATTAACAGGCATCGATTGGTAAAGAAGAATCCGGGTGCTGAAAAAAGTGAAGCAGTTGAACCTATTATATATTATCTGGATAGTGGCACCCCGGAACCCATTCGTTCTGCCTTGCTCGAAGGTGCTCGTTGGTGGAATGAGGCTTTTGAAGCTGCTGGTTTCATCAATGCTTTTCAGGTTTATGTGCTCCCCGCCGACGTAGATCCAATGGATGTCCGATACAATGTCATTAATTGGGTACACCGTTCTACCCGCGGCTGGTCCTATGGTAGCTCTGTGACAGATCCCAGAACGGGTGAAATCATAAAGGGTCATGTTGCCTTAGGGAGTCTTCGGGTTCGTCAGGACTTCATGATTGCTCAAGGTATGCTGGAGTCTTACCAGGATGGTTCTAATCCTGATCCTCGTTTGCTGGAAATGGCTTTGTCTCGTTTGCGCCAATTAGCTGCTCACGAAGTAGGGCATACCCTGGGGGTTGCCCATAATTTTGCAGCAAGCATTAACAATAATTCTTCCGTTATGGATTATCCTCATCCTTTGTTTCAATTGACAAAAGAAGGGAAACTGGACTTCAGTAAAGTATATGACAAAGGAATAGGGGAGTGGGATAAAATGGCCATCAGATATGGTTATGCCGAGTTTTCACAGGACGAAAAGGGAAATCTATTAAAAATATTACAGGAAACCAGAGATAAAGGTCTTCACTATTTAACAGATCAGGATGCCAGACCTATGGGGAGTGCTCATCCTCTAAATCACATGTGGGATAATGGGGCTTCTCCCATAGACGAATTAATAAGAATTTCTACGGTACGTGAAAAGGCTTTACAATCGTTTGGTGAAAAAACCATTCCTAAGGAAGCACCTATGGCCTCTTTAGAAAATGTGCTGGTTCCTCTTTATTTGAGCCACAGATATCAGGTTGAAGCCGTGGCAAAAATGGTTGGAGGTGTTTATTTTTCTTATGCAGGTAATGGTGACGGTCAGGTGACTAATAAAATGATTGAAGACGAGGTCCAACGGAAAGCCTTTACTGCGCTTCTTAATACGCTTCAGCCAGCTTTCTTAAGCATTCCGGAGAGAATCATCCAACTTATTCCACCTCAACCACCTGGCTATGAAAGAAATAGAGAATTATTTAAAATCTATACAGGAAATACTTTCGATCCCTTGGCGGCAGCTGAAGCTTCAGCAGAACATACCCTGAAGTTTTTACTGGCTCCTGAACGTTTAGCTCGAATGGTCGAACAATCGGCGCGCAGCAATGCCGCAAGACTTTCTGTGAATGAATTATTTTCAACGCTTTTAAATAAAGCCACGCAATGGAGTTCATTACCGGCTTTCGAACAAGAAGTTGGACGCATTGTCCATAAAAGAATGGTAAATCATTTGCTAAATATTGCAGGAGACAAAAATATCATGCAACAGGTTTCTGCTATCGCTTTAGATGAAATCAGGAAATTGGAAACAAAATTACTGGCTAACTTGCCCTATTCTCCAGCACAGAGAGCGCACATCAATTACATTTTACAACGAATTAAAATGTTTAAAGAAAATCCAGCAGATTTTTCCATACCTCCTGCTCCATCTTTGCCCGATGGAGCTCCTATTGGTTGCGAATGACATTGAAAAATGACATTTAACAATTGGTCAAAACCTGCTCTGAATTGGTTTGAAAAGAATCATTGGCGTCCGCAAGTGTTTCAGCTGGAGGCTTGGGAAGCTATATATAGTGGTTATTCAGGTTTACTTTCCGCCCCAACTGGGACGGGCAAGACTTATGCTTTATTAGTTCCTTTTCTTCTGAAAGGATTGTCTGAGTGTAATAAAAATTCAGCAGAAGGCCTTCAACTTATCTGGATTACTCCCATCAGGGCGCTGGCAAAGGAAATTGAGCTGTCAGCTCAACGGGCGGTGGAAGGACTCGGATTAAATTGGCAGATTGGTATCAGAACGGGCGATACGGCTCAGAATATTCGAAAGCAACAACTGAAAAGTTTTCCACAAATTCTTATTACCACCCCTGAAAGCCTGCATCTGCTGATAACCAATCCTTCGTATCCTCAAATTTTTAAACATTTGAAAGGTATCGTTGTAGATGAATGGCATGAAATGGTAGGCTCTAAACGGGGCGTTCAAATGCAACTTGCCCTGGCCTTGCTTTCCACGCTGGTTCCAAAATTACAGGTATGGGGTATTTCAGCGACTATAGGCAATATTGAAGAAGCTGCCGACGTGCTTCTGGGTACTTATACGGAAGCTGAGAAAAGAAAATGGATAAAGTCAGACATTGAAAAAAAAATAGATGTTCACACTATTATTCCTGATAAAGTGGCTTCTTATCCCTGGGCAGGCCATTTAGGCATTAAAATGGCCGATAAATTGATTCCGCTTATTTTATCCAGTAACAGTACGCTCATTTTTACAAATACAAGGGCTCAATGCGAAATTTGGTACAGGCATTTATTAGAAATTATACCTTCCCTGGCTGGTCAACTGGCCATGCACCACGGCTCTATGAGCAGAGAGATTCGCGATTGGGTTGAAAATGCCCTCTATCAGGGTACTTTAAAAGCAGTGGTTTGTACTTCCAGTCTTGATCTCGGTGTTGATTTTCGTCCCGTTGATACCATCATTCAGATAGGCAGCCCAAAGGGAATAGCTCGTTTTTTACAGCGCGCCGGTAGAAGTGGTCATCAACCCGGTGGGTTAAGTCAAATCTATTTTTTACCCACCCATGCTTTGGAAATGCTGGAAGCTGCCGCTTTAAGAGAAGCCGTTGCTGAAAATAAGGTGGAAGCAAGGATTCCTCCCATCCGATGTTTTGATGTGCTGGTCCAGTATTTGATTACCAGGGCTATGGGCGTTGGATTTAAACCAGATCTTCTTTTTGAAGAGATTAAACAGACTTATGCTTTCGCTTCTCTTTCTCCGGAGGAATGGCAATGGGCCCTTTTATTTATTCGCTTTGGAGGGAATTCTTTGCAAGCTTATCCCGAATATGCTAAAGTGGAGGTTCAAGATGGGATCTGGCTTGTCACTGACCGATTAGTGGCAAAAAGACATAGATTGCAAATGGGTACTATTGTGAGCGATCCCGTTTTACAGGTAAAATATGTGAAAGGGGGCTTTTTAGGAACTATTGAAGAATGGTTTATTTCTTCCCTGAAACCTGGAGAGGTGTTTTGGTTCGCCGGTCAAGCCTTGTCCTTAGTAAGAATAAAGGATATGACGGTCCAGGTTAGAAAGAGTAAAGAGCAGAAAGGTAAAATTCCCAGTTGGCAGGGTGGACGCTTACCGCTTTCAAGCGAGCTTGGTACCTTTCTCAGAAATCAAATCTATGCCCTCCATAACCATGAAAATAGTCTCGTACCTGAAATTCAGGCTTTAAAACCTGTAATTAATATTCAGACACTGACTTCTGCCATTCCCCGGGAAAATGAATTTTTAATTGAATCTTTTTTAAGTAAAGAGGGGTATCATCTAACTTGCTATCCGTTTGAAGGTAGATTAGTTCACGAAGGCCTGGGTGCTTTAGTGGCCTGGAGATTGTCAAAAATTAAACCTCAATCTTTCTCCATTGCTATGAATGATTATGGCATTGAATGGCTTTCTGATACCCCAATTGATGTAGATGTTAATCTTTTAAGACAGCTTTTTTCCGTGGAACATTTATTTTCACACAGTAGGGAAAGCATACATTCTACCGCATTGGCTTCCCGACGATTTAGGGATATTGCAACTATTTCAGGGCTATTGTTCAAGGGCTATCCGGGGAATCATAAAAAAGATAGACACTTGCAAGCGTCAGGAACCTTGTTTTTTCAGGTTTTTCAAGACTATGAACCCGATAATCTACTGTTAGTTCAGGCTTATGAGGAAGCTCTTTTATTTCAAATGGAGGAACATAGGATGTTCGACGCTCTAAAACGGATAGAGAATCAACAGATTCTATTAAAGGTATGCAACAAAACAACCCCTTTTGCATTTCCTATTATGGTTGACAGATTAAGAGAGAAATTAAGCTCGGAAAAACTGGAAGACAGAATAAAAAAAATGACCTTACTCCTTGAAAAATAGCAATGATTAGCTTCGATTTATCTATTGCAAATACGAAATTAACGTTAGATGCACGAAAAGTAATTTTTTGGGGAAACACGGCTGCATTGTTTATCGCCGATCTTCATCTGGGGAAAATTTCCCACTTCAGAAAATCAGGCATGGCCATCCCCGCAGCGGCGGCAACGATGAATCTCGATGTTTTAGAATCACTTTTTATCGATTATGAGCCTAAAGATTGTTATTTTCTTGGAGATCTTTTTCATAGCGCCACTAATGAGGAATGGTTCGATTTCCGACGTCTTTGTCTTAAATATAATCACATTCATTTTACCTTAGTTACAGGCAATCACGATACTAAACTGGTGAAGTATCTAAATACCAGTGAAAATGATTGGTTGAATAGGTGTGATACCTTTGAACTACATCCATTTTTGCTCGCTCACGAACCTCTCGACAAACTACCCGAAAATAGTTTAGTCGGGGAGCAAAAAAAACTTTTCAGACTATGTGGGCATTTTCATCCAAAAGTTAAAATGGTAGGAATGGGCAAGCAGCAAATAAGTATGCCTTGCTTTCATTTTTCAGAACATCAGGGCATCCTCCCTTCTTTTGGACAGTTTACGGGAGGATGCTTTATTAAAGTTAGGGAAGGAGACCGGGTGATTGGGGTAATGAATGACAAAATTTACCCCATTGGTCTTTCCGTGTAATCAGATATCTATGGAATCATAAACGACGACCCTTTCCCAGAGATGTTTACATTCATCGATAAAGGCTAAGTGAAGTGGGTCAATCTGGTAGGCATCCTGAGCTTCCGATGTATCAAAAAATATACATAACGATATGTCGTAGGAACTGTCAATGACCGGACGATCTGTAACGGCAGGAATACCTATATGAAAGCCGGTAATATCAGCAATGGCACGTAATTTTTCTAGTCCGGCGACTAATTTTGCCTGATCTTCCTGGTTTTTGGCATTTTTAAGCCAAAAAAATACATGGTGGATAAAAGATTGGTGTCGTGACATGATAAATAGATTTTAGTTGTTCGTTCAAAAGTAAACAATTGTTTTTAAAAATGAAATTTCATTCACTTACTTCAAAAAAACAGGTCTTATTTCAAGGATTAAACGCCTAAATTTTTATCTTTAATAAGCTAACATACTAAATGAATAATTATGAATGTACTTTCCACCTTAGACTGGTTAATAATACTGGGTTATTTTACCTTGTTAATAGGTATTGCCTGGTTAGTAATAAAAAATAAAAAAGATACCTCTGACGATTATTTCCTTGCCGGCCGAAATTTAGGTTGGTTTATCGTGGGTGCTTCCATTTTTGCTTCAAACATTGGTTCTGAACATATTGTAGGGTTGGCCGGATCAGGAGCTACCGATGGTGTCGCTATGGCACATTATGAATTACATGCCTGGTGTCTATTGGTTTTGGGATGGGTATTAGCTCCATTTTATATGAGATCCAAGGTTTTTACCATGCCTGAATTTTTGGAAAAGCGTTTTTCACCTGTCTCACGATATGTTCTGTCCATTATCTCATTGGTTGCTTATGTGCTGACAAAAGTAGCCGTTGGCATTTTTGCTGGAGGTATTGTCTTTGGCGTCTTACTTCCTGAAGTAAATTTTATGGGTTTGAATAGCTTTTGGATTGGTTCTATTCTCGTTATTGTGCTGACCGGTCTTTACACCATCGTTGGCGGATTAAGAGCTGTGGCTTATACAGAGGCCATTCAGACGGTCATATTAATCATTGGCTCCCTTTTAGTGACGGTTTATGGACTGGATGCTTTAGGTGGATGGGGAGAATTAAAAAAAATTGCTGGTTCGGAGATGTTTAATTTATGGAAACCTCTGGTTCCCAATGGCATGACGGGAACCTGGGCCCCGGTAAAAACAGAAACGCATTTAGCCTGGTATTTTAACAGTAACTATCCCTGGCTGAGTATGTTGTTTTGTGCTCCTATCATTGGATTATGGTATTGGTGTACAGACCAATATATAGTTCAACGAATGTTGGGTGCCGCTAGTTTAACGGAAGCCAGGCGGGGAACTATAGCTGCTGCTTTCCTTAAGCTTTTACCTGTTTTTATTTTTATTATTCCTGGTATTATCAGTTTTGCATTGGCTGCAAGTGGTAAAATGCCCGTTATTGGTCAGGCTTTATTAGATGAAAACGGGGTCTTGGTTAAAGCAAATGCCCAACAAGCTTTTCCTTTACTGGTGGCTCATATTTTACCTTCTGGCATTAGGGGATTGGTAGTTGCAGGGCTGTTAGCCGCATTAATGAGTTCCCTGGCAGGGGTTTTTAATGCCTCTTCCACTTTATTTACCATGGATTTATATTCAAAATATAAACCGGATGCTTCTGAAAAAACCTTAGTGAGGGTCGGGCAAATAGCTACCGCAGTGATGGTAGTTATTGGGTTATTATGGATCCCTGTCATTCAGGGTAGTAGAGGACTTTATGATTATCTGCAAAGTGTTCAGGGCTATTTGGCTCCTCCCATTTTTGTGGTCTTCTTTTTTGGCATTTTTAATAAAAGAATGAACGCGCAAGGGGCGCTTTCAGCTCTTATTGTAGGGTTCATCATGGGACTATTTCGTCTGGCTATCGATACGCCAGTTATGTTATATGAAGGTTTTTCCTACACTTCCGGCTCTTTTTTATGGATTGTTAATAACTTTTTCTTTCAATATTATAGTTTGCTTATTTTAATCGTCAGTGGGTTAGTTATGGTTGTGGTAAGTTATGCCACACCTGCGCCGGATTATGCTTCCTTCGCTGGATTAACCATGGATACCGTCAACGAAGAACAAGAGCTGGAAACGCGTTCCAGTTATAATAAAATGGATATTTTCGCCACTTTGTTGGTTCTGGCACTTATTTTAGGGGCCTATTTATATTTTAATGGCTGATTTTGATTATCCATTGCATTTTTAAACTATTAAAAAAACAAAAATGAAACAATATATCTGGACATTATGCTGCATTTCAATCTTAATGAATTGGGGATGTCAGTCAAACACAAACAAGGAAAATACCATGAGTAAACTTTCGGTCAGTTCAACATCCTTTGGCAATACACCTGAGGGAGAAGCACAACTCTTTACATTAAAAAATACAAACGGTTTAGAGGTTGATATCTCTACCTTTGGTGGTACCATTACCAGGTGGTCAGCGCCAGATAAAGACGGAAATTTTGATGACGTTATTTTAGGCTTTAATGATTTGTCATCCTATCAGGGGACACATCCTTACTTCGGATCTTTAGTCGGCCGATATGCAAATAGAATTGCTTTGGGGAAATTTACCCTGGAAGGTAAATCCTATTCTTTAGCGATTAACAATCCTCCAAATGCTTTACACGGAGGCCCATTAGGATTCCACAAAAAATTATGGAGCGCTAAATCATTGGAAGAAAAGGATGCCGTTGGGGTTATATTAACGCTGAATAGCCCTGATATGGAGGAAGGTTATCCAGGAAATTTACAAGTGGAAGTCACTTACAGGTTAAATGATAAAAATGAACTTTCCATCGATTATAAAGCGACCACGGATAAAACAACCGTAGTCAATCTTACAAATCATGCCTATTTTAATCTGAAAGGTGAGGGGAATGGTGATATTTTAGATCATCAGTTAAAAATATTTGCCAATCAGTTCACTCCGGTGGATAGTACCCTAATCCCATTGGAAAATCATGCTGATGTTGCCAATACTCCTTTTGATTTTAGAGAATGGCATCTTATTGGCGAAAGGGTCAATTCAGAATTTGATCAAATAATAAGAGGAAAGGGCTATGATCATAATTTTGTATTAAATAAGAATGGAGATGAATTATCTATTGCCGCTCAGGTTTGGGAAGCTTCAAGTGGTCGACTGTTGGAAGTAAAAACAACACAACCTGGTATGCAATTTTATTGTGGAAATTTTCTGGATGGTAGTTTAACAGGTAAAAAAAGGAATAAATACGCATTTAGAAATGGATTTTGTCTTGAAACCCAACACTTTCCTGATTCCCCAAATCATCCAAATTTCCCTACAACGGTGTTAAAACCAGGAGAAACATTTCAAAGTAAAACTATTTATTCTTTGCATGTCAGTAAAGTAAAACCATGAAAAACAGGAGAGAATTTTTAAAGCAATCCGCTGCAATCGCTGGTTTTGCCTGGTTAAATCCATTGATCGGTCAATTTTCATTTGCCGGAAATATGACGATGATAAGAGGGAATGTTGGCTATTATACCGAAAGAGGAGGTACCATTGGCTGTTATCTGACCAAAGACCAGTCTGTGGTTATTGATACCCAGTTCCCTGAACAAGCGGCTAATATGTTGGCGGAGATACGTAAATTGAATGCCAACAAAATAAATCTACTTATTAATACGCATCATCACGGGGATCACACGGCCGGAAATATTGTTTTTAAGGATGTGGTTGACAAGGTGGTTTCCCATGAAAATTGTCGGATTAATTTAGAAAAAACGGCGCTTGCTCAAAATGCCTTAGATAAAAATCTGCTCGCCGACACGGTGGTCATAGATAAGGCATCATTTAAACTAGCTAAGGAGTCAGTCGAATGCCGTTATTTTGGCAGGGGGCATACCAATGGGGATATTGTGGTGTATTTTGAAAATGCAAACATTGCTCACGTGGGTGATTTGGTTTTTAACCGTAGATTTCCATTTATTGATGTTCCCGGAGGTGCTTCCATTGATCAATGGATAGAAACCCTTGAGAAAATTGTAAAGTACTACGATAAAGATACTATCTTTATTTGTGGTCATGCAAATGAAAAATACCCGGTTCAAATCAATGCCTCTGATATTAAAGCGATGCAAAATTATTTGGATAAATTACGGGTTTATATCAAACAACAGGTAAAAGATGGCTTAACGGAGGAAGCTGTAATTGCCAAAACTACCATCATACCTGGTGCCGAAGAATGGACTGGAGATGGTGTTGTGCGATCTATAAAAGCAGGATTTGCAGAGTATAAAACGATGTAAAGTGGAAGGTGTTTTGACATAATGTTAAAACACCTTCTATTTTTTAATTCTTTAAGAAAGATATTAATTCGTCTAGTGAATAACTTTTCTGTTCACCCGACTCAAGATTTTTCAACATAAACTGATTATTTTCCATTTCCGTTTCTCCCGCTATGGCGATGAAAGGAATATTATTATCGGACGCGTATTTAATTTGTTTTTTCAGTTTCGTCGGATCGGGATAGATGTCGGAACAAATGCCGTTTTCTCTAACCTTTGCGAGTGCTTTAAAGGCATAAAGATGGGAAGGTTCGTCAAAAGCGACAAAAAGAACCTTGATGCGTTCTGAAAATTGGGTTGGGAACAGTTGTAAAGTTTCCATTACATCATATATTCTCTCCGCACCAAAAGAAATACCAACGCCAGGCATATTCGGCAAGCCAAATATTTCTGTTAAATTGGCATATCTTCCTCCGCCACCAATACTTCCCATTTCAACCGTTGTTGCTTTTACTTCAAAAATACAACCTGTGTAATACCCAAGTCCTCTGGCTAAAAGGGGAGAAAAAATGATTTTATTTGTCGGATTAAAAGCGGACAAATAGCGCCAAAAGGTATCCAGTTCATTAATACCAAGTTGACCCGTTTCACTATTCTCAAGTAAGTTTCTATAAAATTCAAGGTCGTTATTACCGAGAACATCAATTAATTTTCCCGCAATTTCCTCTGAAATTCCTCTCTGAATCATCTCTTTAGCTACGCCATCCGGGCCAATTTTGTCCCATTTGTCGATGGCCATGGTCATGGCTGTAAAATGACTGGAAATACCAAAGACCTCCGCAATACCGCTAAGAATTTTCCGATTATTAACTTCGATACAAACGGGAATACCTAATCTGGCAAAAACGAGATCAAATATTTGGGCTAATTCTGCTTCGTACATCAAAGAAGGGGAGCCAACAATATCAGCATCACACTGATAAAATTCCTGGTATCTTCCTTTCTGAGGGCGGTCGGCGCGCCAAACAGGTTGTATTTGAAATCGTTTGAACGGAAAATGTAGTTCATTTTGATGCATAACCACAAAACGGGCAAATGGTACCGTGAGGTCATAGCGCAATCCTCGTTTTGCCGGTCCGCTTTCCTCCCCACTCACATTGGTCAAAACCTTGAAAAGTAGTTTATCACCTTCTTCACCGTACTTTCCTGTGAGCGTCGATAAATTTTCAAGGGTAGGAGTTTCTATCGGTTGGTAGCCAAAACGAATAAAAACTTCTCTTATAATGGAAAAAAGATATTGGCGCTTTTGAACTTCTTTAGGTCCAAAATCACGCGTACCTTTTGGGATACTCGGTTTCATAATAAAAATTTATCTGGCAGAGGTAAATTGACGTAAGAATCGAACGTCATTTTCAAAAAGTAATCTAATGTCCTGAATACCATATAGCATCATTGCCTGACGCTCAATACCCATTCCAAAAGCAAAACCTGAATATTCTTCCGGATCAATGCCACAGTTGATTAAAACCTGAGGGTCAACCATGCCACAACCCATAATCTCTACCCAACCCGTGTATTTACAAACATTACATCCTTTACTGTCGCAAATAAAGCAAGAAACATCCATTTCAGCACTGGGTTCAGTAAATGGGAAATAGGAAGGTCTGAGTCTAATTTTTGTGTGAGGACCATACATTTCTTTGGAAAAATGTAGCAGCGTCTGTTTTAAATCGGCAAATGATACCTTTTTATCAATATATAAGCCTTCTACCTGGTGAAACTGGCAATGGGACCGTGCAGAAATAGTTTCGTTTCTATATACTCTACCCGGTGCAATGATTCTGATTGGAGGCTTTTGAGACATCATTATTCTTGCCTGAACGGAAGAGGTATGCGTTCTCAACAACATATTCGAATTATCTCTGAGATAATAGGTGTCCTGCATGTCTCTGGCAGGGTGATCTGCTGGCGTATTCATGGCAGAAAAATTATGCCAGTCGTCCTCAATTTCCCGCTCTTCCGCAACCACAAATCCCATTCTATCGAAAATTTTTATGATGCGGTTCATGGTAATTGACACAGGGTGCCGTGATCCTATGTCAACGGGTTCACCCGGCGCAGTTAAATCCAGATGTAACGAATTTCCCGTTGCATTCGACGCATCAAATATTTCTTTCTGGCTTTGAAAAACCGTCTCTGCCAGGTCTTTTACTTCATTCAAAAGTTGTCCAAATTCCTTTTTCCTCTCATTCGGTACATTACGAATTTCTCCCATTAAAGGTTTGAGTATATTCTTTGTACCGATAAATCGAATACGGAATATTTCCAATGCCTCACTGTCGTTGGGTTTCCAGGAGCTTATTTCTTCCTTGAGGGCGGTAAGATTATCGAATACGTTCAGAGACATAATATTTTGAATTGAATGTAAAGGTAGGATTTCCATTTCAAAATGGGAAGTATTTTTTAGGATTCCTATAAATGTATATCTTTAGTCCCATAATTTATGATATTGAAAAATACGCCTTTTGCTGTAGGTTTTATTGCTTTCTTCCATGTAATAGGGATGATCTTTTCCCCCTTTTTACAGTCTTTTACCTTGTTACTCCTGGGTGGTATAGCTTTATTTTACTTTTTTGTGGAAACAAAGGACAAAAAGGTCTTTTGGAATACCTACCAACGGACATTGGATTATTGGGTTTTCGGGTTCATTTTCTTAGAAGTTGCGTTAGGTATATTTGTCGCCCTTGATTGGGATTATATGCTGGAAAGGATCAGATTAAGAGTGCCATTTATTGGTTTACCCTTTGCTTTCTTTTTACTTCCTTCCTTATCTCTTATTTGGTATAGAAACTGGTGGTTGGCTGTTATTTTAGTCATAGATATAGTGGCGGTAGGGGTTATAGTGTATTATTTTAACCATCAACAAGATATTCAACTTCTGTTAGAACAAGGAAAGGCCATCCCTACACCGGCTAATCATATTCGATATGCCCTACTGCAGGTAGTTGCTTTTTGTGCATCGGTTTATTGGGGTTGGTTGCATCGAGGGCATTCAAACCTACCGCGTATCAGCGGTTTTTTCAAGGTTTCATCCATTTTCCTATTTGTTTTCATCCATTTTTTAGCGGTTAGAAGCGGTTTATTCTCTTTGTATCTGATTATTGTTTCAATGGGTGTTCCCTATTTGTTTAAGAAAAGGGCTTATGCGACATTAATGTTATTTTTAGCAGGGGTTATCATTTTACCTTTTATGGGGATGAAGTTAATACCTAGTTTAAAAAAGAAAATTGAATATGTATATTACGATGTAGATATGTTCTTAAAAGGTGAGGCGACGGACCAATTGTCCGATGCTTCGCGGCTCATTTCATGGAAATTAGGAATGGAACTGTTTGCAGATAATCCTATGTATGGTGTCGGAGCGGGGAATATCAGGATTAAGATGAATGAACTTTATAAAAGAGATTATCCAGCATTTGAAAAGAAATTAACGCCTCATAACCAGTTTATTATGGTTCTGGCTAGTTCTGGCGTAGTTGGTTTGATTCTTTTTTGTGTAGGATTTTTTATTCCCTTATTTTACGGTAAAAATTATCAGGATCCATTTATTTTGGCTCTATATTTATCATTTTTCGCCTCTTTTTGGGTTGAAGCTACTTTTGAAAATGCAATGGGCGTCGCTATTTTCCTGTTTTTCACCTTATTTCACCTGAAACACAAAAAGGTAAGCTGAAAATCAACTTTTTTAATCCTTGACTGTATTTCCTTAAACGATTAATGATGATGAATAAATTCAAATTTCTATTGTTTTTTGCTTGCTGCGGTGGTGTTTTATTTCTTCTATTATCCAATGCAAGTGGCGCAGGAAATGCACAGGGTGCCGATAGAACAGGTTCACCTTTAGGTATTGGGACTTGCGGCTCGTGTCATAGTGGCGGTAACTATTTGCCCGTTTTAAATGTCGCCATAGTTGAGGGAGATCAGCAGGTAACCCGCTATATCCCGGGAAAACAATACCAAATAAAGGTGACCTTGGAGGGAAAAAATAATCCTCGTGAATACGGTTTTCAATTGACAGCCTTAGCAAGTGCAAACAATCAAACAGCAGGTATTTTCGGACAGGCTCCCAGTGGATTCAGACAGATATTACTTGACAACAGGCGGTATATTGAGCAATCAACACCAAGTGTTGCCAACAGTTTTGTCATCCCATGGACGGCACCGGTTTCTGGTTCAGGTCCCGTTCGTTTTTATGCCTCGGGATTAATTACCAACGATAACGGAAGTACAGGTGGTGATTCTCCCGTGCACCTGACTTCGCCCGTCATCCTTAGTGAATCTATTTCATCTTTTATTTCAACTATTCCCGAACTGAAGGGTGAGGTAAAGATTTTTCCAAATCCCATTTCCTCTTTTCTTCAAATTCAGGCAAATGCCTTACCTGTTGGTAAATTAAACTTTCAGGTCTTAGATATTTTTGGCAGAATATGTTGGGAAATGGAAAATCTCATGGTGGAGGAAAATTTCACGTTAAATGTTCCAGCGAGTAATTGGTTTCCAGGTGTTTATTATTTGAAAATAACAGATAATAAGGCCATTAAAACCATTGCATTTGTAAAAAATTAATAATTTATGGCCGATTTCAAGACTTTTCCCCATTGGGATACTATCACTGAGGAGTTCATTAATGGGCAGCGCAAGGTAGAAGATGTCAATCAATATGAACTTCTCATCGAGTTAGTAGCTTTTCACGAAAGATGTTATTATGTCTATCACGACGCGCTCATTTCCGACCTGAAGTTTGACCAGCTTTTCAAGTTATTGAAAGTTTTTGAGCAGTCTCAGCCGGAAAGATTATTAGAACATAGTCCGACACAACGGGTAGGTAGCGATTTATCGGAGGAGGCGCCTTCTGTGGAACATCTGAGTCCCATGCTTTCCCTTGAAAATTCCTATAATGCAGAAGATTTATTAGAATGGGATCAACAAATTAAACGCTTACTTCAGTTACCCGCAAACATGGCTATAGAATATGCGATTGAGCCTAAGTTTGATGGGGGAAGTATTGCCCTTGTTTATGAAAATGACCTGCTGGTTAGGGCGGCAACCAGGGGAAATGGTGTTTTAGGAGAGGAAATTACTGCCAATGCCAAGGCTATTCGTTCTATCCCCATGTCTGCAAAATTTAGTGACTTAGGTATTCTAAAGGCAGAATTAAGAGGGGAAGTTTTAATTAGGAAAGATGTTTTTGCCAGCTTAAATGAAAAAAGAAAAGAGGAAAATATAGCTTTTTTCAATGAAACGGGAAAGGAGAATAAAATACCCTTATTTGCTAATGCCAGGAATACTGCCACCGGTGGATTGAGGATGAAAGACCCTAAAGAGGTAGCTAAAAGGGGAATGGAAGCATTTATCTATACTTTTGGGTATGCCGTTGATGTAAATAATGAAAATGTTTTATCTAAATTTACTTCTCATCATGAAAGCATGGATATTCTGTCTAATCTTGGATTTAAAGTTCCCGGGGCAGAAAGAGAGGTATGTAAAAATATAGAGGAAGTCATTAAGAAATGCGAAAACTGGCAAATTCAACGCGATACTTATCCTTATGAAATTGATGGCATTGTAGTGAAAGTTGATGCCAGAGATTTACAGGAAAGAGCTGGATTTACTGCACATCATCCCCGATGGGCTATTGCCTTTAAATTCAAAGCGCAACAAGCGCAAAGCGAATTATTGGATGTGGAGTATCAGGTGGGCAAAATTGGAACCATAACCCCTGTTGCTAAAATTAAACCTACAGAACTTGCGGGTGTGACCATTCGCTCCATTTCACTCCACAATGAGGATTTTATCACATCAAAAGATTTGAGGATAGGCGATGCCATTCTTATTGAACGTGCCGGCGATGTCATTCCTTATATATCAAAAAGTTTTCCAGAGCTAAGAGACGGCTCTGAAAAAATAATCCAATTCCCTGTTCATTGTCCGGTAAATCAGACGGAAACCCCAGTCCCTTTGGTAAGGGAACAAGGTGAATCTGCCTGGCGATGCCCCCAATGTGTTTGTGGGGCTCAAAATTTACAGAGAATTATTTTTCATGTGTCCAAAGAAGCCATGGATATTGATGGTCTTGGCGCATCTATTGTAGAAAGATTTTTTGATCTAGGGTTTATTAAATCGTTACCAGATATCTATAATTTACCTTATGAGAAGTTAATCCAGTTGGATAATTTCAAGGAAAAATCCATTAATAACCTTAAAAACGCGATCGATAAGGCTAAAACTAATCCAATTCATCGATTTTTATATAGCTTAGGCATTCACCATTTAGGTAAAAAAGCTTCCAGACTTTTAGCTTATGAAATAGACAATGTACTGGAATTGGCCTCCTGGAATAAGGAGCGCTTTCTTCAAATAAAAGATATTGGGCCTGTTGTCGCGGATAATGCCATTGCGTTTTTTCAGGATCAGATGAATATTGATCTGTTGGAAAAACTGGAAGAACTGGGTGTTAATTTGAAGGCCACCGCTGAGGACAGACCAAAAGAAGTTAGTGCAGACAGTCCGTTTAATGGAAAAACCATCTTATTTACCGGAACACTGATGGTGATGGGAAGAAAGGAGGCGCAGGAAAAGGCAGAAATGGCGGGAGCGAAAAATATAAGTGCCGTAAGCAGTAATCTGGATTTTCTTGTTGTGGGCGAAAAAGCAGGTTCAAAACGCAAGAAAGCAGAGGAAATTCCATCCATAACCATTTTGACGGAAAATGAATTCATCGCCTTGCTGAACAGTGAGACCTCACCATAGTTTACACGGTGATAACTATAATTTATTGCATAAATCGGTCAAGATAAGGTGTCATAACCGTGGCTATAACGGCGGTAGCCATGTTTTTTGCATCGGCTCCAACCATTCCCTTTTGCAGAAAATGATCTTCTATTCGGATAAAAGATTGAAAATAAGCAATTTTCAAGGCAGTCAGCATTCGCACATTAATTGGATCTTTTTTGCCCCAAAGCTCCAGTTTTTCCCAGACCTGTACCTCCCATTGTAAAACACTTTTAGACGATGCCGCGTCTAGTGCCTGTGTACTGTTATACAAAAAAGCTCTTTCTTCTGCCGCCTGGAATAATTCCTGTTGATCAGGTTGTTTCCCGCCTAAATAAACCATTATGTTATTTAACAAACGGAAGTCCTGCCAATCCATAGCATAGTCACATCCACTGATTGCTGTATTTTTCACTTTAGCATCATTGAACCTATTTACAGCAGCCTGGGTTTCTTTTCTGTGCGCATTGAATAACCAACAGGGTGTGGGTATGGTATTATCGGGCGTACTGTGAATATAAAAAAGGTGTAATAACAGCTGTTCAATATTGGGATAGGAATAAACCGCCTTAAAGTCAAAAAAAGGTATGTTGGGTGGCGATTTTGATAGTCCGGAAAAGGCGCCTTTGATGGCTGCATTCATTTTTAAATCAACCTCTTTTCCTGCCCCATTTTTTAAAAAAGTCAAATAGGCGGAATATGCTTTTGCCAGTGGGTCTGAAAATTTATTGATAGCAATAAAAGGATCGCTTAATTCTGGCATTCTGTCTATAATAGAAGATAATTTGTCCAAATCAACCGCTAAACTTGTTTTTACTTCATTTTTCGAGGTAAAAGACTTCATTTCCGGGAGATTTTTTAAGGCATTTTCAAAAGAAACCCGGGTGGCATCATTGTAATATCCCGATAAAACACCTGGATAGTAGTTTTCGCTTTTCAATACTTTCTGTAAAGATAAAACAGAGGTTCTTTTGAGGGTAGAGAGAATTTTTGGGGTAGTTCCTATTTTAGCATCCATCGTTTTTGGAGGCCAGAAAGAAGTTGCCTCCTCCGTTAATACAGTAGGTGCGTCACCTTTTACACTCAGTGGACTTATTGTATTTTGTTTAACATCGGAAAGCACCTGGTTCGATTCAAATGCGCCAACGGGAAAAGTAGCCATTTCATTCAGTTCCCGGGCAAAGGCATCAGAAAAGCCCTTGCTTTTTAAAAGCGCTAACTCATTTCTTGCTTCTTCCAGCGTTCGGAATGGACCCGCTACTATTTTTAATACCTCTGTTTGGGGAAAGGCAAATAAAGAGGGAACGGCTTCAAATTTAGACCAATTTACCTGCTTGTTCTTTTCAATAGAGCCCAGTTGAACATAATATTTTGCAGAGCCTTTGCTCACATCTTTACTGCCAAGATCTGCCTTAGTGAATCCAAGTCTTTTGATATTTGCCAGGGCTTCTTCCGCCTTTTCCCTGGTTTCAAATCCTAATAGAAAAACATCGGCACGGGTTGCGTCCGTTTTTTTTGCATGTAAAAAGCCTAAATGAGAAATTTTACTAAAATCATTATAGGAAGGGTTTGAAAAATTTCCTAAATGCACATACAACTGAAAATTTTGCTGAGCAAAATTCACATTCATAAAAATAAAGAGACATAAAACGGCTGAAAATATTTTATTCATGATAATGGGGGCTAATCGCAGGAAAGTTTGAACATTTAGTTCAGTGAAAATTGCATTAACTTTTCCGCAGTATGATAAAACATTAACTCTGACACAAATGGATGCATGTAATCTGCTAAGGGCATATTGGCAATGATTTCCATTACTTCAAACTCCGATTGAGCTTCAACGACCACCCATAAAACCGACCTATCCATAGACAGAGCATAAGAACGAATTTTGCCAACGGCCAATAATTCGTCGATATGCAAGCGCTGACTTGGTATTAAAGCGATGAAATCATCATCAAATTCCTCTGGCAATTCAAATTCTACCATAAAAGGCTTCTTCATCGAGTATAGATTTAACCTTTAATTCTTGATTAACGAATAATTATTTAAATTTAGTTGATTTTTTTCAATTAATTTATTTTTATAAACTAATCGATGTAAAAACCCATCTTTCCCATTTGATAATCTCTCATCGCTTCCATAATTTCTGTTTGAGAATTCATGACAAACGGACCGTACTGGGCTAAGGGTTCTTCAATGGGTTCACCGCATAAAACAAGTATTTCGGTGTCTGTAAGGCCTTCAATGCATATACCATCTCCATTGTTTGTAAAGTAAATCATTTTTCCAGCCGAGTAATCAAAATTATCATTCAATATTATTTTACCTGATAAAATATAAATGCAGGCATTGAAATTTTCGGGTATTGGGATGTTAGTTTTCCCACCAGATAAAATGCTTGTCTGTATAATAATCATAGGACTAAAAGTATCAACAATTCCTTTTTGCCCGTTCCAGTTACCACTTACCAAACGATGTGTTACCTTGTTTTCCGCAAGGATTGGGATGTCATTTTTCCTGATCTCCTGATACTTGGGTTGTGTCATTTTATTTTGAGCGGGTAAATTTACCCAAAGCTGAATACCTTCAATGGTCCCCCCATTTTCCATAAAGAAATCACTTGCCCGCTCACTATGAATAATGCCGCGACCAGATGTCATCCATTGAATATCACCCGCTTCCAAAATACCTTCATTCCCTAAACTATCTTTATGTCTTATGCCACCCTGGTAAAGGAAGGTCACCGGCTCGAATCCTCTGTGAGGGTGTGGGCCAAGATCTATGGGGTCAAAGCCCGGTTCAACATTTATAGGCCCAAAATGATGAAGCAATAAAAAAGGACTAATCTGGGGTACTTTTTGTGTAGGTAAAGGCTGTTTTACCTGAAAAGAACCCATGTCAATAATACTACTTTCCAAAATATTAGATACGGATCTATAATTCACTGTTTATTTTGATACACTAACAAATTAATTTTATTTTCGGTTTATGCCTGTATTAATTTTGTGGTCATGCCCTTTGTTTTTGTTAAATTCCCTCTATATTGTTCATCAAAATGTAAAGGATGAAAAAAAAGATTGCGTTGGACATGGATGAGGTGATAGTAAATATTTATGACCGATTTATTTCTCTCTATGTGGAACAGTATAACGTCGTTCCAAATCCGGAGGACTATGTGGGTAGAAAATTTTACAATGTCAAAGGCGCGGAAAATTTCAGAAAGTACCTTTTTGAACCTGGATTTTTTTTGGATTTACCCATTTTTGAGGGTGCTGCCGAGGTAGTGGAGTGGTTAAATACACATTTTGATTTATTCATAGTGACGGCAGCCCAGGAATTTCCCCATTCCTTAATTGACAAATATCATTGGTTACAAAAACATTTACCCTTCATTTCATGGAAGCAATTTGTATTTTGTGGGGATAAATCTATTATCAAAGCCGATTATATGATAGATGATCACGTCCA
The DNA here is from genome assembly GCA_017858735.1 of Bacteroidota bacterium. GTDB lineage: Bacteria > Bacteroidota > Bacteroidia > Chitinophagales > Saprospiraceae > BJGN01. The sequence goes on along the minus strand of JAFMBH010000038.1, from coordinate 10,897 downwards.
TAATCTGAAAACTTTCGACGGGCTTGGATTATTATTTTCAGCATCACATAATATCAATGAAAATGGATATATTAGATTGAATAATTGGAATGAGGTGAAGTTGTTTTTTGAAAAGGAATTAGAAAATGAGCCTGTGAGGTAAATTAAATAGAAAAAATGAAGTGCATTGGGTTTGATTTAGGCAGTTCTTCCATTAAAGCTGCCATCATTGATACGGAATCAGGGGTATTGTTGGGTACTTGCCAATATCCTGATTCAGAAATGGCGATTGATTCTCCAGAACCGGGATTTGCTGAACAAGACCCAAACGTATGGTGGGAAAATTGTCAAAAAGTTTCCCGGAAATTGTTGGCTCAAATGGGTATTGATCCCAATGAAATAAAGGGCATAGGCATCGCCTATCAAATGCATGGCTTGGTTTGTTTGGATAATGAGGGGGAAGTTTTGAGACCTTCAATCATTTGGTGTGATTCCAGAGCGGTCTCACAAGGGGAATTAGCGTTTAATGCATTAGGATCGGATTATTGTCTGTCCCATTTACTAAATTCCCCGGGCAATTTCACGGCATCAAAATTAAGATGGGTGCAGGAAAATGAACCTGAAATTTTTGCGAAAATTAAAACAGTTTTCTTACCAGGAGATTATTTGGCCTGGTGTATGACCGGTGAAAAGAATACCACCATCACTGGATTATCAGAGGGTGTTTTTTGGGATTTTAAAAATAAGGAAATTTCAAGGAATCTGTTGGAGCACTGGCAAATACCAGCTACGTTACTTCCGCCCATTACCAATGTTTTTGGAGAACAAGGCTTTCTGTCGGGAAAAGCCGCTCATTTATTGGGACTCCCTGAAGGAATTCCAGTAGCCTACAGAGCTGGAGATCAGCCAAATAATGCTTTGTCTCTTGGTGTTTTAGAACCTGGTGAAATTGCGGCAACCGGTGGAACTTCTGGTGTGGTATATGCCGTGGCCAATGAAATTTTACCTGACAGCGAGTCGAGGGTTAACTCTTTTGCCCATGTGAATTACACAATAAATGACCCCAAAATTGGGGTGTTACTTTGTATCAATGGAACGGGAATATTATATAGCTGGTTGAAAAACCAATGGGGAAAGGGGCTTTTGTCTTACGTGGAAATGGAGAAGGTAGCTGCTGGAATCCCTGAAGGTTCTGATGGATTAACCATTATTCCCTTTGGAAATGGGGCGGAAAGAATTTTAAAAAATAAACAATTAGGAGCCTCTATTTCAGGGCTGGACTTTAATAGACACACATCGGATCATTTTATTCGCGCTGCCCTGGAAGGCATTGCTTTTTCCTTTCAATATGGTATGTCTATTTTAAATGAAATGGGCATTCAGGCAAATCGAATAAAAGTGGGGAATGATAACTTGTTCCAATCTGCTGTTTTTTCTCAAACGCTTTCTAATATTTCTTCCTGCTCCATTGAAATTGTTAAAACAAATGGTGCCGAGGGTGCCGCAAGAGGCGCTGCCTTTGGTTGTGGATTTTATACATCATTAGCAGAAGCAGTCGGACAAACAGAATCAATCCATACTTTTTATCCAGAACCTGTTTCTGATGCTTTATCCGCAGCGGCATTAAAATGGAGACAAACACTTAAAAACAACCTACAATGAGTTCAAAAAATGTATTGACGGGTGCTAAAACCTTTTTTCCGGAAGTTGAATTTGTACCTTTTGAAGGTAAAGATTCAGATAATCCTTTCGCTTTTAAATATTATAATCCAGCACAGCTTATCTCTGGAAAATCGATGGCTGATCATTTTCGGTTTGCAATAGCTTATTGGCATTCCTTTTGCGGAAATGGTGCTGATCCATTTGGTATGCCAACCAGGAATATGCCTTGGTTAAATGCCAGTAATCCAATGGATAGGGCAAAGGATAAAATGGATGCTGCCTTCGAATTTATAACAAAAATTCAGGCGCCCTACTTTTGTTTTCACGATTTCGATTTGATTGAAGAGGGTCACTCTTTGGTGGAATCTGAGAAAAGATTACAATTTATCGGAGATTATGCCAAAGAGAAAATGGCAGCTTCCGGGGTGAAAGTTCTATGGGGAACGGCTAATCTTTTTAGCCATCCAAGATATATGAATGGTGCAGCAACAAATCCCGATTTTTCGGTCGTTGCTTATGCCGCCGCTCAGGTTAAACATGCCTTAGATATCTCTATTCAGCTTGGTGCTGAAAACTATGTTTTCTGGGGCGGAAGAGAGGGTTATTTGTCCTTGCTAAATACAGATATGAAAAGAGAGGTAGCGCATTTGGCTACGTTCCTTCATGCAGCTAAAGATTATGCAAGAAGTCAAGGCTTTAAAGGACATTTCTTCATTGAGCCTAAACCAGCAGAACCTACAAAACATCAATATGATTATGATTCCTCTACCGTGATAGGTTTCTTGAAGGCAAATGGGCTTGATAATGATTTTAAATTGAATATTGAGGTGAATCACGCGACCCTTGCCCTGCACACTTTTCAACATGAATTAACGGTTGCAGCGGCCCATAATATGATTGGTAGTATTGATGCCAATAGAGGTGATTATCAAAATGGATGGGATACCGACCAATTTCCAAATAATTTGGGTGAGTTGACAGAAGCCATGCTGGTTATTCTTCAAGCGGGTGGATTTCAAGGTGGGGGCGTCAATTTCGATGCCAAAATAAGAAGAAATTCTACAGATAATACAGACTTGTTCCTGGCACATATTGGAGGCATGGATACTTTTGCGCGCGCGCTCATTGCTGCGGATAAAATAATCAATAAATCTGCCTACGTTTCCCTTAGAAATGAGAGATATGCGTCATTTGATTCAGGTGATGGAGCCCTTTTTGAAAAGGGAAAATTATCCTTGGAAGATTTGCATAAATTAGCCGGATCTTCTGCCGATCCTGTTCAAAAAAGTGGAAAGCAGGAGCTATTTGAAAATATTTTAAATCAATATATTTAAATTATAATGCTTATCGGGGTTCAGTGGATGCTGTTTAAAAATCAAGCGTCAACTGAACCCCAACCATCGTTTGTTCTTTTTTTAAGTTGGAAACGGAAACACCTAAAAGGCGAATCGAGAAAATATCTCCGGTAAGTTCTTTCATTAATCCTTCTGCAATAGTATATAGTAATTGATAATCATTTAGTTCTGTTGTAAATGTTTTGCTTTTTGTCTCAAGGACAAAATTGAAATGCTTGATTTTAATCGTTATTGTTTTTCCAAAATTATCGTCGATATCCATAAAACGGAATAATTTTTCACAGAGGGTTTCCAGCGTTAGTTCCAAAAAATGTAGATCGCTACAATCTTCTGAAAAGGTTCTTTCGGTGCCAATAGATTTTCGGTGCCTGATTGGATTTACCAATCGTCGGTCATCCCCTCTAACTATTTGATAATAATAAGATCCTGCCTTACCAAATACCTTCGTCAAGTCTTGTTGAGACCATTTTAATAAATCCTCACCTTTATAAATGCCCATTCTTTTGCACCTTTCAGCCGTTATTTTACCTATTCCATGGAAGCGGGAGATGGGTAGTTGTTTTAAAAAATCAGGCCCTTCAATGGGAGTGATTACTTTTATACCATTCGGCTTATTGACATCAGAGGCTACTTTAGCTAAAAATTTATTGTAAGAAACACCTGCTGAAGCGGTTAGCCCTGTTTCTAATTCAATTCTTTTCCTAATTTCCATGGCGATCAAAGTGGCCGACGATAAGGAAAGTTTATTGTGTGTGACATCGAGATAAGCTTCGTCCAGAGAAAGTGGTTCAACTAAGTCTGTAAAGTCGTGAAAAATCGTTCGAATGACTTTTGAAACCGCCTTGTATTTGTCGAAACTACCTCTAACAAAAATAATTTGGGGGCATTTTTTTCGTGCTAACATTCCTGGCATAGCCGATTTAACGCCATATTTTCTGGCTTCATAAGAAGCAGAGGCAACTACGCCCCGGTTACCCCCTCCACCTACCGCAATTGGTTTTCCTTTCAAAGAAGGATCATCTCTTTGTTCAACGGAGGCAAAAAAGGCATCCATATCAATATGAATGATTTTTCTTATTTCAGGGGGTGACATTTACGGTGAATTGACATAATTTTTCTGTTTTCCTGGAGCCAAAGGGACGCATATATTCCAAGACTATCTGGGAACTTCCTGTTTTCAATCCTTTGCATGTTAAAATCTGCCGAGTGGCAGACCCTACCATTTCGGGTTTATTAGCATTGGAATCAGCCATTTCTTTTTCGTATTTCTCCTCCTCATCCCACGATAAGAGCGCCGATGATTTAGGAATCCATAAATAACCAGTTCCTTCGATTGCGGGTAATTTAAGTGTGTAGGTTTGCCCTAATTTAATGCTTATGTTTTCTGGGCATCCTTCTGTTGAGAAAGTATCTTTCATGGCTGGTTTCTGGGAGGAAGAGCAGGAATATGTAAAAATGGTAATGGATATTAAGAAGGAGATAGCATTCATAATTTTAGTATTTAAGCTTTAACCATCGTTGAATAAAACGAAATTAATTAAACCCTATTATACGCAAAAAAGCGGAAAGATAGCCTATCTCTCCGCTTTTACGTGAAGGAATTTAACCATTAGGGTCTCGGAACAACATAATATACATATTTTGCAATATTATAGGTGTTGTAAGCTACATAAGCATAGCCACCATAAGATCCCCAGTCAGTACCCCATGAATTTTTTATGATCCATGCATTTTTTGCATCGCACCAACCAACGATGGTGACAGCATGATTGATATAATTAGCACCACAGGCATAAGTCCTTCCATCGCTTCCTGTATAGGTGTAGGAAGTGACTGCGGCATTAGGGATAGCATTTAAAACGCCTGTTCCATAAGAACCCCAATTTCTTGCAAAAACATAAGTTGTCACCGCTCCATATAAGGTAATAGCTGCTTTTACCTGATCAGTGGTTGGAAAACTTACATTGGTTCCAACTTGACCATTAAAAAATGCTCCGTAAGTTTTTGGTTTTGCCATACAAGCGGCATTTGTTGCCGTATATGGGTAATTGGCTTCAGTTGCAACCTTGAAACATTTAATGTAATCGAAAGCTTTAAACGTATGGCCACCAGAGCAACTGCCTGCATCATCACCAGCACAGGTTTTTCCGCAGTTTACCATATCCTCTTCGGAGAGATTATGATTTACAGCAGAGGAAAAGATTTTCTTATAGGAGTGTTCCCAGGTTGCAGCAGCGGAAAATGCCCAGCAACTGCCGCAACTTAACTGATCTTTTACAGGAGTAAGATAGCTTGTCTTAATGGTACAGCCTGATGCACCCATTAATATTTTTTTCCAGTCTATGAGTCTTAAATCAATAAAATAGTCAGGATTCCAAACAAACTGTTTTGCTTCAAATACTTTCTGAATAGTAGGAATTTCAGCTTTGATTCTTTCGAATTGAAGTTTTAATTCTGATGAGTTATCTCCTCTAGGAGTAATCGTACCGGCTAATTGACTTAAAGGTCTGTTTAATGTGAGGTTAGGTTCTATAGTAAAGGTTGCATTTCTGATGCTTGAAAAGAACTTCTTATCCGCATCTAATGCTGATTTTCCGATGGTGGTCAGAGATTGGTCTATTTTGGCAACATCTCTTCTTCTGTAAAATTGCTGTAATGGATCAGAGGTGGTTTGAGCAAAACCTGTGTTTAAAAATCCTATGCAGAAAGCAAGAATTAAAAAAAATGGAGTCTTCATGGTAATGGATTTAAAAAATTAAACAAATAGGTAAATAAAGTTAACATATCAATATGTTGAGCATAATGACTTTTGTTCCCTTTTCTTCGCTGTTTATTTTATTTTTTTTTCAATAACCTGTAGTACGTCAAAATTATTTGCTTCTTTTTTATGCAAAATGCCAATGAGGCGCATATTATTAATGTTCCAAATGGCGGGAATCGAGGGGTTAAAGTTATATACCAAATTGTCAGTGGTAGATAATTTTGACAATAAAATACCTGACGATGGGGTTAGCCAGGTTCTTATTACATTTTGATGAACATAATTGGGTTGTTTACCAGTAGGGGTTAGCTGGAAGTCAGTAATTTCATCTTCCACTAAAAGAACACTTAAAAATAATGCAGAAAAAGAGGTGTCACGGCTTATTTTAATATTGGTAGTAACGGATAACTTGTTAGATACCTCTGAAAAGGAGGCAGTAAGTTCTAGTTTCAACAGTGTTTTTTGGGAAGTAACTTTAGCTAAATATCCGGGCCATTGAGTAGGAGACAGCATTCTGGATGATTCACCATCAAAAAGTTTTCTATTGATGGTAGCCACTGGATAGCCTACAGGTTTCCCCAGTTCATTAACAAGCTGATCATTTTCAGGTAAGCGGTAATCAAATTTATTTTCACTATAAGGAATGGAGAATGAGCCTGTATGTGCTGATATTACGATTAATTTATCCTTGTAAATGCCTTTCAACTCTTTAATCAGGCTATGACCAGCTGGACAGCCCACACATCGTACCCCACCAAATTCTTCGATTAATACATTGGCTGTCTCCAATTCATTTCCAATGGGTGAGGCATCTATGGGAGTGATGACAGGGGGAATTTCAGTACATGAGGTAATGAAAAGGGAAAGAAAAACAATAAAAGGTAGAGCTTGAAATGGAAACATATTAGAATGAACTATTTAAAGAAAGTCTGACGCCGCTAAAGGCAGGTTCCAATCGGCAAATGCCACCAGTACAAATAACGCCTTCCACTTGTTTGATATAGGACAAGGAAAAAAGGTTATTGCCTGGTTGATAATATACATCGAATCTAGGAAAATGCAAAGGAATAGATTTATTTTGACTGTTTCTGGGGCTAAATCTTCCAGGTTGCCAATTAAACATATCAGACATTGAAAATTTCCATTTCGGACTAAGAACATATTCTGCGAGACCAAACATCCAGTGGCCGTAGTCATTTAGAAGAAAATCACTCCCTTTGTTCATGAAAAGAGCCTGTGCTTCTATCCGTAAAGATTTCCCTTTACCGGCATCCATTTCAATTTCAGCAAAAGGAGTTATCGTTTTTACTGTTGGCGCACCTGGTTTGAACTCATAAAATTGTTGATTGTATAATTGATGTTGAATGCCTACCGTCCAATGCTGTTTTTCATTTTGTTTGGTGAATTCTAAAAACCATTCTCTGTAAAGAGGATCCTCTGCCGTCATTTGCATGCCGGAATGATTCAAATTCATTGAAAAATCTTCGCTAAGTCTGACCTGTATATCTCCCTGCCAGGACCATTCTTCTAATTCCTGAGCGGCAGGATTGTAACGGGTATTTAATCTGAATGAATTGACACGGGTTAAGGGAGGTAAAAAATTAAGATTTCCCCTGTTGAGCTGTTCTTGCGGGCGTGTTTTAAATGAAAAGTTATTAGTTCGCTTTCCTTCGAGGGTTATTCCTATTGCCTCGGTAGCATAGCTTAGGGTACTGTAAAAAATAAATCCCAAATCCTGCTTATATCGGTTTCCAATGAGGGTGTCACCTTGTAAAAGCGTTACAGCAAAAGGATCTATATAAGTATCCTTTGATTTGTGTGCCGCCTCAGCATACCATCTGAAGGCTCCATATTGAATGGTTTGATAATAAGTACCTGCGTAGGTATTGTACTTGGGTACGAAAACTTCGGAACCTGGATAAGTTTGAAGCGTACTCACCAGATTATTCATGGAAGCGTCATCTATGGTGCGCGCCACGATACCAACACCGGGTGCCCAGGACAACGTTTTACCACCTAACAAAAAGGAACGAAAATATTCACTTTGGAAACCCCGAATGACGGAAGGATACAATTCAAATTGCCTTTTTTGCCTGCCGGCAAAGGCTTTTACAAATAAATCGGGCAAAAGTTGATATTTAAGTTTTATGCCGGCTAATGCATTGTCAATCAGTAAGGATCGTTCTTCAAAAGATCTGAAAATGAGTCCTGAACCTATCTGATCATAAATATAACCTGCTGATAGGGTTAGTTTATCCAGTGTTTTCTCAATGAGAAAATTGCCAATGCCCTGGTCACTATAACTATCTGTAGGCACGAGTAAATTGGAATTATTAAAATAATCAAAACGCAGGGAGAGGGAAAATCCCTGATAATCAGCTTGTAAATTTAGCCAGCTTTCAGACCCGAAAAGTTGGTGGTCATATTGGGGAATATTCGCCGCGCCAATGAGGGAATCCCGCAGGAAAAAATTGGCCCTGGTTTGGAATTGTCCAAACACATTAAGCTTGTCATCTGGATCGGGGTCATTTTGCCCATAAACAGGAACAAAAGAGATACATATAATCAATATTTGCAGTAAAAATCTAATGTTCAAAAAAGGCATGGATTGACATATTAAAAACTAAATGCGCAGAAGAAACAGACGATTTTTAAAGCATTTTGTCAGGTTTCATTGTATGCGCACTTAAAAATGTTGTATTTTCGTAAAAATAAAAACAAATGCGGACTCTTAACCTACTAATCTTTCTTTTATTTTCCATTTATAGTTTCGGGCAAAAATCAATGCCTGATGTGATGATAAAGTCTTTAGACGGACAATCTGTCTCTACTAAAAAAATCTTCGAAAACAAGCTTACGTTTATTAGTTTTTGGGCAACGTGGTGTGGGCCATGTAAAGTGGAATTAGATGCGTTAAAATCTGTTTATCCTTCATGGCAAGAAAAGTATGGGTTACAAATGGTGGCTATAACGATAGATAACCCAAGGCAATTATCGAAAGTTGCACCGATGATAAAAGCAAAGGGGTGGCCTTATCTTTTCTTTGAGGATTCTGTTGGCAACTTAAAAAACAAACTAAATTTCCAAAGTATTCCTCAAAGCTATTTGGTGGACCGGAATGGAAAGGTCGTTTGGTCAAATATGGGTTATGCACCAGGGGTTGAGCTGGAAATAGAGAAACAAATTCAAAAAACTATACAGAAATAAGTTGTTGTTATGAAAGTTTGAAAAAGCAATGCTTATTTAGTTATCAATCCATTTTTTACTTATTTTTAAATAAAAAAATGGTGAAAAGGATTTTTATACTGCTTTTTTGTTGCTTTTATTGGTATGCTAAGCTTGATGCTCAAAATGCCATGTCAACGGCAAAACCATGGACCTATTGGTGGTGGATGGGAAGCGCAGTGGATACAGCAAATATTAAGGTTCAACTGGATTATTTTGCAAAAACAGGATTAGGTGGGGTTCATATTATTCCCATTTATGGAGCGAGGGGATTTGAATCAAAATTTCTGCCTTTTATGTCAGAAAAATGGCTGGAGTTGGTTCAGTTTACTCAAAATCAAGCCCATTCACTAGGCCTGGGTGTTGATATAACGCTTGGAACTGGTTGGCCTTATGGCGGGCCAATGATAGATCAAAATTCTGCCGCTGCGGCACTGGAGAAATTTGAAGTAGTATTTTTAGCTGCAGATTCTTTGCGCATTCCTTCAGATAGCCTTAAAATAAAAACCTTTCCTTTGGGCATTCTCGGGGCAAAGGCAGAAAATGAAAAGGGGGAAATAATATGGCTTGACCTTGATGAAAAGAAAAGTGTTAGCTTACATTTTGTTCCAAAAGGAAATTGGAAAGTAACTATTTGGGGCGTAAAACCCACAGGTCAAAAAGTAAAACGTGCCGCACCTGGTGGTGAAGGGCTGGTGATGGATTATTTTAACGAGGAATCTGTCCTTCATTATTTGAATTATTTTGATTCTGTGCTCATTAAACACCCTGGAACATTAAGTCCCCGTGCTTTTTATCACGATTCCTATGAGGTCTTTGGAGCAGATTGGACAAAAAATTTGTTGAGCGCATTTGAGGAAAGAAAAAATTACTCTTTACTTCCCTATTTGGGGGTATTAAAGGATACTTTACATGTTGATTTTCCTTACGTAATGTGTGATATCAGAGAGGTTTTATCTGATTTGTTGTATGAAGCTTTTGGCTCCAAATGGACAGAATGGGTAAAAAATAATAAAGGCCTTTCCAGATTTCAGGCACATGGATCACCTGGTAATTTACTCGATTTGTATGCATTAGCAGATATACCTGAAACAGAATCTTTCGGATGTAGTGAGTTTGATATTCCAGGATTAGCTTGTGACGAAGATTTTGAAGAAGATCGGTTCGGGCGCCCAAATCCGCTAATGTTAAAAATGGCCTCTTCGGCAGCCAATGTAAATGGTAAATCATTGGTCAGTTCAGAAACAGGCACCTGGTTGGCCAATCATTTTAAAGTGAATTTGAGTCAATTAAAACCTCAAATAGATGAATTATTTGTTTCTGGAATTAATCATGTTTTTTATCACGGAACAACGTATTCACCTAAAGAAGTGCCTTATCCTGGCTGGCTTTTTTATGCCTCTTCAAATGTAGGTTTACAATCTCATTTTAAAGATGAATTTCATTTATTGAATAAGTATGTGACGAATGTTCAAATGGCATTGCAGGAAAGCACTTCTGATTCAGATGTGTTATTGTATTTTCCTATTCACGATCTGTGGAGTACCCATAAAGGTTCTCATCTGCTTCAGCTCGACGTACACAAATATGCTAAATGGTTTGGTCAAACGCCTTTTGGACAAACGGCTACCTTGCTTTGGAATAATGGTATTAGTTTTGACTACATTTCTGACAGACAATTGAGAAATTTGAAAGTAGATGATAAAGGACGTTTATATAATGACTATATTTCTGTTGCAGCACTAATCATTCCTGCAACAACTTACATTTCTGAGCTTACTTTTCTTCATCTTCAGTCGCTCTCAAATGCTGGAGCAACTATTTTGTTTGCAGATAAATTACCTGAGAAATTTTCTGGTCTTTCTTCCAGAATAAGAATGTCAGAGGTTAATAGTGGACAGTTAAAAGCAACGGT
>JAFMBH010000122.1 GCA_017858735.1 Bacteroidota bacterium | reverse complement strand
GAAATCCTGGGGCAATCATCCCTCTTATTTTAAAAATTTCAGTAAATTAGAATAAGCGTTCGATAAATTTTATTTGCTATGAAAAATGGTTTTCTTTTCACTTTCTTGCTTTTTTTTAATTGCATATATGCACAACCATCCTTTATTAGTTGGGAAGTTAAGGAAGCAAATAAAGGAGAGGATTTTTTTACAAAATCCATTCAACTTTCGAACGGTAACCTTGCAGTTATTGGAAATCTTACCGCTCCGGACGGACTGAAAAAACATGGAAACTTATCTCTCGTTGATTTCAGTACAGGAAAAATCATTAAAAAAGTTACTTTCGGAAACCAAAATGAAATATATATTCATGACCTTATAGAATTACCTGATGGTCATATTTTTATGGTGGGTTATTCCAATTTTAATAAAGTCATTTATCCCTGGCTGATAAAGTTAGATGCAGCAGGTAATAAAATACTGGAGAAAGTTTTACCCTTGCCAGAGGGAGCTATTTTAACTTCCATACATTCCGATGTTGAAGCTGGATTTTATTTGACTGCAAAAATTAATAAGGATGATATTTTGTTGATTCATCTCAATAATGACACCGATATTAATTGGCAAAAAGTAGTTTCTTTAGGGTCTTATGGTGATTTAAGGAAAGTAACTATTGGCCTGAATGGTCTCATTTATCTTGGTGGTAATTCAAAAAAAGGAGAGGGACAAAATGTTGGGGATGTATGGGTTTCCTCATTGGATAAAAATGGAAATGAATTGTGGCGCAAATTTTTTGGAGGTAAATTATGGGAAGAACTAAATGATCTTATAATTCTTCAAGATGGTTCTATCTTTTTTTGTGGTGAAACCAATTCCTTAGGGAATGGGAAACAAGATTTTTGGCTTGTAAAGTTAAATAGTAATGGTTTTTTACAATGGGAAAGAACTTATGGAGGGAGAGAAGCTGATATTGCCAAAACCATTTTACCCCTTTTTAATGGCAATATTTGGTTGGCAGGGTCCAGCTTGTCTTTATTAAACAAAAAGGGGGCTACTAAATTTGCTGCCAGAATTATTGAAATTGATCCTGGTGGAAACCTGCAATGGGAGGCAGATTATGGTGGTGATAACAATGAGGATATTTATCATTTATGTCAAATCCATGACGGTAGTGTTCTGTTTTCAGGTTGGACTGAATCAAATGCCCAAAGTCAGAAAGATGCCTGGATGGTTCGTTTTCCTGCTCCGGAAATGAACAGATTATTGGCAAAAGGTAATTTAAGGATAAAAGAATCTAAAATATGGTTAAATACGTCCGATGGACTTTTAAAGCCAAATGCTCAATCTTATATTTCTTTTCAACTGAATAATCAGGAAGCAAATCAAATAGAAAATATAAGAATTGAAGTTAATAAGTTGGATGGTCAAAAAGGTATTAATGTTAATCAAACTGTATTTATTCAACCTTTACAACCAAATACCAATAAGCAAATTAACATCCCTATTGCGTCAGAGGATAATATTGAAACAAAGGATAATTTACTTGAAATTAAGGTCTATTCTGGTTCAGACCTTATAAAAACGATTACTGGGTCAGTGAAATCTTTGAATCCAAAGGCTGCAACGCTTCGTTTTGTAAATACGAATACAGAAAAAGAAGGTGTTGATGAATTTAGTCCCCAAACGCTCTTCGTTGACATTCAAAATGATGGGGACCTGCCAGCTGCTGAGGTTCAAATTAATTTTATTCTTCCAAAAGGTATATTAGCTTTAACTTCTACTATGGTCAAACTGGGTACAATCAATTCCAAGGCTTTAAAGAAAGCATCCTTTAGATTTCAAAAAACAGTTCAATTTGAAGGGAATGAAGTAACTATTCAAATGAATGCACTTGATAATCAACTTACCAGAATTTCTAAAACGGTTACCTCAAGGTTTGATGTCATTACGGCCAGTCAATCCTCAAATATTATAGTTTTCAATAATCCCAAAGCTTCTCAGAAAAGGACGGATTGGAGTAATCCAACGTTTAAAATTGAAGCTATGTTTGGAACCAGTAGTAATAACCTTAAACTTGGTGATGCCGTAGTTAAAATTAATGGCGTCATTCCCGAACGTTCTAAAATGGATGAGGAAAAACTAACTCCTCCTGCTGCTAACAGTCAAGGAAATGCCATGAATTTTTATGATTATGAAAATGTAATCTCCCTGGTTGAAGGGGAAAATAAGGTGTTGATTGAATTAGTTACTCCCAATGGTGTCATTCAATCAAATGAAATGATTATTAATTATAAACCTAAACAACCTAATCTACATGTCTTAAGTATTGGTATTCCTCACAGAGATTTAAAATTTACTACCGTAGATGCTGAAAATTTTGCTAATGCCTTTCAAAATCAAACGGGTATGGATAAGGTATTTAATAAGATATATGTTGAAAAAAAGAATACCAGGGAAAATACCAGGAATCTTGATATTCGTGCTGCTATGGAAGATCTTAAAAGGAGGTATAATACTGATTTGATTGGTGGGAAAATTAATAGAGAAGATGTTTTGATTCTTTTTATTTCTTCCCACGGTAAAACAGATGATAATAACGATTTTAAAATATTAGCATCAGATTATGACACCTATGGTGATGTTTCAAATATTGATTACAAAAGGGATATACTGGATATTTTAAATCAGATTGATTGCAAAAAATTTGTATTTATTGACGCTTGTCATAGTGGTTCCGCCCAAGGTGCAAGATTGATTAACCAGGCCAGATTTGCACTTGAAGAAATTAATTCCGCATATCCTGGTCTTAATGTGTTGACCAGTAGTCAGGTGGACGAATTGTCTTACGAGGATGATTCCTGGGGAAATGGCGCTTTTACAAAAGCGATTTTGGAAGCGTTTTCCGGAAAAACTTTAGCAAACGGACTAAATCCTGATCCCGATGGCGATAAGATCATTCGATTTGGAGAATTATTTGATTTTCTTCAGAAACGGGTTCCCGATATGGTAATGGAAAAAAAGAAAAGTAAGCAAATGCCTGCGAAAATGTCTAAAGGACTAGGTGATAATATTCCGTTATACTTACTTTATTAATGTTGGATTATGAGAGCTTTTCTATTTCTTTTATCTCTTATCATCTTAAGTTTAAGTTTTGAAATAAAAGCTCAAACAACTGCTTGTTTTTCTGTCACATTTATTGCTAATCCAACTTGTCCTGGCCTAAAAACAGGTAGTATTACGCTTAATATTACAGGTGGTTCCGGTGCTTTTAATATTTTTTTTAATGGTGATAACACAGCCACTACCCAAACTAACTTTTCAAATTTACCAGCAGGTAATTATTCCATTAGAATAGCAGATACAAAGAATATTATTTGTGCCAAAACAATATCTGTGATTATAAATAATTATATCGTTCCAACGGTTACAATAAATGGAAACAGTTCTTTTTGTTCAGGGCAAAATATTTCGTTAACAGCTAATTTAGATAAATTTTATTCAACCTCTTATTCTTATGCCTGGAGTAATGGTAATAAAGGTTCAACTATAAATTTTGTTCCTTCTTCAGCGGGATCCTATTCAGTTACAGTAACTGATGCCGCTGGTTGTAATGTTACTTCTTCAAAATCAATTACTCAGGTTGCTGGCCCCACCGTTAGTTTTTCTGGTAGCTTTACAAATTGTTCAGGTAAACCGGTAACGCTCGTCCCAATAATTAGTGGTGGAACTGCTCCATATACTTATTCATGGGATGGCGTTATTACATCTACTGCATCTAAAACTGTGAATCCAACATCACCTCAAACCTATTGTCTTACCGTTAGAGATGCCAATAATTGCTCGTCACAAGTATGTGTAGTCGTAAATCAGAGGTTCTTGAACGTTAACCTACCTACAGGTATATCAAAATGTCAGGGAGAAAGTTATACGATAGTACCAACAGTTTCTAATTTTTCCGGAGCCTTAAGTTATCAGTGGAGCAACGGTGCTACCAGTGCCACCAATACTGTGACCATAAATGCTACCCAATCCTATGCTGTGACGGTTTCAGATGCAACGGGTTGTATTGGGACTGCTTCTACCTCCATAGGAATGAATGCAAATCCTTCGGTTAATTTACCAGCTGCTGTAGATGTTTGTCAATTTAATGCGGTGACGCTTGATACAAAATTAAGTACTACTTCAAATACTTTTAATTGGAGTACAGGAAGCACAGCTTCAGCGATTACTTTAACCCCATCTACCTCAACGAATGTTTCAGTTACCGTCACTAATGCCAGTAATTGTAAAAGTGTTGCAACGGTTAGTTTAAACGTTAAATCTAATCCGTCGGTCTCTTTACCTTCCTCCCAAATAACTTGTGCAAATACACCAATTACTTTAACGCCTGCAGTTAGTGGTGGAACGCCTGGATATGCATATTTATGGAATAATGGCTCAACAAATGCTACGTTAACCACCTCTTTATCATTATCCGGTATAATTTCGCTTAGAGTTAAAGATCAAAATGGGTGTATTGCAACAGCAATAACGGGTGTAACCGTGACTCCTAATCCAACCATTTCTATATCAGGTATTTTTGAAATTTGTCCTGGCCAATCTACCACCTTAACGGCTCTACCTTCCGGCGGAACCTTACCCTACACATATAAATGGAGTACAGGTGACACCAGTAAATTTATTACAACAATGCCCATAATACCCACTGCTTATAAAATTACATTAACAGATAAAAATAATTGTATTGGTGAAGGGGCTATTCAGGTTTCAACAACAAAAAGCATTTCTGTCACTTTACCTTCAAATACAAATATTTGTTTAGGTGATTCTATTACGTTAAAACCGATCATTGGAACGAATGGGGGAGACCTGAACTTTTTATGGAATAATGGTTCAATTAGAGAATCTTTAGTTCTGAAACCATTAACTAAAGCTACATATTCAATACTCGTAAAAGATAAACTAGGTTGCTCAGGCATTACTGAAACCATTGTTAACGTAAATTCTTCTCCCAAAGCAACCTTGCCTGCTTTTATTAATGCTTGTTTGGCTGATAGTGTAAAGGTAAATTTAAGTGATATTTCAGGATCAGGTCCATTTAATTTTACCTGGTCAAATGGACAAAAATCTTCGGAGTCAGTCTATTTTGTTGATTCAGATAAAAATATTTTTACTACAATTACAGATATTAATCAATGTAAAACCATTCTCTCTGCTCAAATTAAGGTGAATGATAAACCAATTTTGGAACTCAATCCTAAGCATACATTTTGTACCAATGAATCTGTCAGAATAAATCCAAAAGTAACAAGTGGATTAGCTCCTTATTCCTATTTATGGAGTAACGGCAATACATCCGCGGAATTTAATACTCTTTTATTTGATAATACTAATTTAACTTTGGTTGTTTCAGATAAAACGGGTTGCACAGATAAAAAATCTACTTTTATTGAATTAAAAAAAGAGATCCCCCAAATACTACTCCCTGATACTATTCGGCGTTGTATAGGCGAAGAAGTATTAATTAGTCCTAATATTCAGGATAAAGTGGGAATCAGTAGTTATCAATGGTCTGACGGACAGACCAAATCACAGATTATTAAGAAGGTACTCAATTCAATTACCATGAGATTGCAAGTAATAAATCTGATAGGTTGTATGGCAGTAGATAGTTTATTAATCTTGCCATTTAATAAGCCAAATATTGTTTTGCCTACTATTTTTGAAGCATGTAAATCAGATAAAGTATTAATAGAAATTCCTTCTGACCCTAATAATAGAACGACTTATCAATGGAGTACTGGTGAAAGATCCAATAAAATTGAAGTTTTTGCAAATGAATCAAAATTATTAAAAGTATGGGCTATTAATTTGGAAGGATGCAAAGATTCTGCATCCTCTCAATTACAAATTTTTGAAAATCCAGTAGTTAATCTTATTGGGAAAAAGGAAAATTGTAGTAATACTCCTTCTTCATTTACAGTGGATATTTTATCAGGAAATTCGCCCTACCAAATAAAATGGGCGAGTGGGGAAACCACAACCAGGGTAGATTATCCTTCAGTTGATTCTATTCAGAAAGTGGGTGTTGAAATTACTGATGTTAAGGGTTGTCGAACTTTTTCCTCCTTACCCCTTACGCTGTTAAAAAGCCCCGATATTCAAATGCTAAATGAGGTTTTTGTTTGTGAAAATGAGGAAAAAGCTTTAAATCCAATGGTGACTTTGGGAAAAAAACCATATACCTATAGTTGGAATACCAATCAAATCAGTCCGGGTATCATTGTTAAAAATGGCTTATATACCTTTTCTGTTACGGATGCTAATGGTTGTTCGAATCGGAAAGATATTAAAGTTACTCCAATAAAGCCGCCCGAATTATATGTTACTTCATTAAACCAACCCGCCTGTAATCTGCCAAATGGAAAAATTGTCCTTCAAGTTAAAAGCACCTCTCCAACGGAGGTAACCTGGTCCAATGGACAAAAGGGATTATTGCTGGAGAATGCTTATGCAGGAAAATATGAAGTTGCAGCTATTGACAGTAATAATTGTTTTGGTGAATTATCACAAAATTTGGTCTGTAATTGTGAAGGTAAAGTAGGGGTTATGGATGGAAATATGGTCTCTATTTGTAAAAATGAGGTCAGACAATCTAAATATGATGCCAGTAATCAGAAATTAGGTCTTAACAACGGTCGTTGGTTTGTTATGCATAATAGTCCGGGTATAAATTTTGGAAATCAGATTTTAAATATAGATACCACTGGAATTATAAAATATTATCAAGGAATGATAGTGGGAGAAACTTATTATATATCAGCTGTTATAGGTAGAAAATTATCAGATGGTTCATTAGATTTAAATGACCCATGTCTTTCAATTTCGCCAGGTACTCCAGTTAAAATTCTACCAACACCTGAAACCCCCATTAAAATTGAAGTTTCAGACACCTTGGTTTGTCCCGGTAGCAGCATAACATTGCAAACAAATAAACAGGATAATGGCTTCATTTATAACTGGCAAACTCCTAAAGGCTTAGTTAATACCTTAACTTCTTCGTTCACTATTCCGAAATTTGAAAGCAAGGATATTGGCAATTATTATGTACGTATAAATAGTGAAAAATGTACGTCAAACGCATTTGGACCTATTTCAATTAATTTTTCTAAGGAAATCAATGAAATTTTCGCCGAATCTGATAAAACAGTTTGTGGTAAGGATTCCGTTTTTATTAGTGCTAATATGCCATCAAATGCCATTGGAAAATGGTTGACAAGTAGCTCAGCAATTATTGGTGCCCCTCAAGATGAAAATACTTGGGTGAAAGGATTGGTTCCTGGGAAGAATGACTTTATATGGACTGTCGTTACAAGAAATTGTATTATAACAGATTCTCTTTTAGTTTATTATGTTCCAAGGCCCAAACTAATTAACGATACAGTGAATTTAGACGACACAAAAAATACGGCATTGTTTGATTTTCTTGAGAATGATGATTTGGGAGGTATTCCTCCTTCATTTTTAAAGATCAATTTAATTTCAACGCCATCTTCTGGAAACGTGATTATTAACAAAGAAGGATTTTTTACTTATTCCCGTGATCCTAATATTTCGGAAGACCAATCTCTAAAATTTGTGTATGAAGTATGTAATACTGATACCACAGGGAATTGCTCAAATAATTGTGATCGCGCGGAAGTTATCTTAAATGTGACGTATAATCCTAGAACCCTGATATACCCAACCATTGGTTTAAGGCCAAATTTCAATAATCCTGTATGGAAATTTGAAGCGGCAAGGCCCATGTACAGTGCAAGATTAAATATTTTAGATAGGTGGGGGAAAGTAGTTTTTAAAGAGGAATTCCTACAATTACAAAAAGGAGAAATAGTTGGAAATTGGAATGGATTATCTCCAAATCAACTTAAATTACCTGCAGGTGCTTATTATTTTTCTTTAATTGGAGAAATTGAAAATAATGAGAAGGTAGTACAAAATGGAATCATTTATTTGATGGAATAATTATTATGATAAAGGAATTATCAAATAGGTATGCTGGCATACTTTTCATCCTTTTTTTATGCATGGCATCCGAAACAGATGGTCAACAACTAACGCCATTCACTTTATATAGAGATCATTGGAACCTTATAAATCCTGCGGCTGTCTCAAATAACAATATTCTGACTGAATATCCTTTTACGGTTTCAGCAAGTTCCCGATTTCAATATCTGGGTATTGGATTAAATGGAAAAGATGCTCCAAATACTAATGTTCTTAATGCTGAATGGGTAAATGACAATTTAAACAGTACCTTTGGACTACAACTTGTTTCTGATAAAATAGGTTTATTGGGAAATAATGGGGCTTATCTACAATATGCTTATAAACTTAGGTTAAGTAGAAGAGAAGAGAAATTTCTAAGTTTTGGAATTTCTGCCGGTGCGATTAATTATTATTCAAAGATAAATGGAGCGGATTTTCCCATCGCAGAACCTGATATTATTCCTACTTCAACTTATTTACCTGATTTGAATATTGGTATTTATTACAGAAATGAAGATAAATATTATTTAGGGGTTTCTTTTCCCCAATTTATGAATTTGACCGCCAGATATAAATCTATGGATTCTGATAAGGAATTATTTTCCATTAAAAGATTCAGACATGTTTATGCTGTTGGAGGGTTGTATATACCTTTTGATTTTTTTGGTTTAGGTGATGAAACAGCCATATTAGATTTATCTGCATGGGTTCGGTATTTACCTGGGCAATTTCCTGTTATAGACGGAAATTTAAGGTATCAGCACAATCAAACCTTTTGGTTTGGAGCTGGTGTCTCATCTAATGCCACTTCTCATTTTGAGGTTGGATTTCTTGCAGGAAAAACAATTGGATTGTT
>JAFMBH010000121.1 GCA_017858735.1 Bacteroidota bacterium | reverse complement strand
TATGTAACTATAGCCTCGAATGGAGCCATTGAGACAAGAAAGGTAATGATAACGAGATAGTAGAGACGCGATGCTTCGCGTCTTCTTCTCGACAGGTTTTACAGGATTTTGAGGATTAAAGAGGACGTCTTTGTTTGTAGCGTAGTGGTTATTGGGAAATGGTTACTGTATCGTGGTGTTTTGAATCAGGATTTACAGGATTTTGAGGATTAAAGAGGATGTCTTCGTTTTTAGCGTAGTGGTTATTCTTAGATGGTTACTTTCGTGTAAACACGCAGGGGCATCTCTCCAACTTTGTAACACACTACAGGTCAATTTTTCTTAATTCCATGATGTTAATGCTTAATCCTGCCATCGTCAATGTTTTTTTTGAAGAGGATAAATAAATCATGAATAATTGGCACAATGGCGACCGGAATTGGTCTAAAAATCAATCCGAAAACCATTTTTTTTTGATTTAATAAACACTTAATAATGGCACATTATAACGGAATAACTAGCATCATATTCGGCTCTTGGTCAATTTTGGTGATTATATTTATTTTAGGCTCACATTCTTGTCAATCACAACCTTTTCATGGAAGATTATTGTTAAAATTAGTTCTGGTTCTTGGTCATTCCTATTTTTCTTATTAAAACCAATTAAGAAATTTCACCAAAAGTGACGAAGAACCAATTTTACTCCGGAATAGGTGGCACTATAGCAATCACCGGAATATACAGGAACGCAAAATATCGTTGAAGGAAGTAGCGGAACATATTGTCATTGATGTTTCCATCCTTAGCAAAATTGAATATGGAGATCAGCCTAATTTAAAAGAATCACTTGAGAAATAATTAGAAGCTAAATAATACCGTGTGGAAAAGGAAACAATTATTAAATTAAATAAATCATTCGAAGAGTCAGCATACGAAGAAGATGGGGTTGAATATTGGCTTGCCAGGGAACTTCAAATACTCCTTGGCTATTCTGACTGGCGTAATTTTATCAATGTGGTAGAAAAGGCAAAGTTAAGCTGTAACACATTGGGCGAAGCGGTTTTTGACCATTTCGTTGACGTCAACAAAATGGTCAAAATCGGTTCCGGAGCAGAGCGAAAACAAGATGATATCATGCTTACCAGGTATGCTTGCTATCTCATTGCCCAAAATGGGGATCCAAAGAAAGAACAAATCGCATTTGCACAAAGCTACTTTGCAATTCAAACTAGAAAACAAGAGTTGCTTGAAGAAAGAATTCGTTTGAATGAACGATTACAGGCTCGTGAAAAATTGGCGGCAACTGAAACCGAACTTTCAAAAAACATTTATGAAAGAGGGGTAGATAATAAAGGTTTTGCAAACATTCGAAGTAAAGGAGACTGGGCATTATTTGGTGGATTGAATACAGGTAGTTTCGCTAAGTTCCTAATTTTTTTAAGTTCTAAAATTAATTTCAAAGGATCTGTTTTGTAACCTTTTCAGATAATCCATGTAATAATGATCATTAGCATTTACTTTTTAATCATATTATTTTTTACCTTTATAAAAATTAGCTTTTTACTTATAATAACTAATTCAACGTTATGAATACTGAATTTAAAGATATTGACAAGAGATACGATTTATTTTGGTTAGGAATGAAATATGAAAAAGAAAACAACTTTCAGCAAGCGATAGAGACTTATCTCCTTTATTCTGAAACTTTGGCTTATGCAGACAGGTATATTCCTCACATTTGGATTTCAGTTCTTTATGATAAACTTAATCTGCCATCTAAAGCTATTTATCACATTGAACAGCATGTCAAAGGATATATTGAGTGGAAAGCTTCAATAGACAACAAGGATTTAAGCAAATCAAAAATAGGAGAACTGTATAAGGATATTGGTAAAAGATATTTGGTAATCAATGAATTGGAAAATGCAATTCACGCTTTTGAATTAGCATTAAGTTATGATGAAAATGTAAGTGTCAAAAAATTAATAGATAGTGCAAAAAATAAGGTAAATGGAAAATCTTGAAGATTTGGGTTATAGAAGATATACTTCAAAAGCTGAAGCACATAAAGCTTTCAATACTCTTTGCGGTATCGTGGAGGGTATAGCAATGGATAACAAAATAAATGATAATGAAATTAGGGAACTTGAAAGTTGGTGTGAAAATCATCAACATTTGATGCACTCTAATCCGTTTAGAGATGTAATAAGTAATATACAGTCTCTTTTGACAGATTCCGATGACTTTTGTTTAGAAACGATTGAAGATATTAAATGGCTTTGTGAAATTCATAAAGATGAATTTTCATATTATAAAACCTTTAGTTCAGACCTTCAGATACTAAATGGAATTTTGCATGGTATAATGGCTGATGGTGAACTGTTAGACTCTGAGATATACTCATTGGCTAATTGGCTTGAAAACAATCAACATTTGTCAACCTATTTTCCTTATGATAAAATAGTGAATATTTTAAGTGAAGTATTAGAAGATTCAAAGATTGATGAAGAGGAGAGACTATTGTTGAAGAGTTATTTTAATGATTTTATCTTTATTAATAACGAGGACATCCAAACTCAGATAGATTCAGAAACTAAGGAAGTTTCAAGCAATCATTCCTATTATAGTAAGGTATTGAAAGTTGAAATCATTGAAAACCAATTTAGTTTTACAGGAAAATCTTCAAGAAACGTTTCACGAGATAAAATTATAGAAATTATTAATGAGCATGGTGGCAAATATGTAGATGGCGTATCTCCCAAAACAAAATATTTGATGGTTGGTGACATGGGCAATCCTGCGTGGGCTTTTGCTTCTTATGGCAGAAAAATTGAAAAAGCTAAAAATTTAAATAATATTAAAAGTGCTGAAATACTTATCATTCACGAAGATGACTTTTGGAAAGAGCTAGACTTATAAATTTATTTATTTACCATTGGGATCTTGCTATTCTGAATCTCTTGAGTTTTTACTAATTCAATTTATAGGATTATTAATTCAAATTTCGTTAACATGAAAAAGTATGGATTTTATAGCGATTGACTTTGAAACTGCAACAGGTAATGGATTTAGCCCTTGTGAAGTAGGACTAACATTCGTTGAAAATTGGGAAATTAAGGAAACTAAGTCTTGGTTAATTAAGCCAAAATGCTATCCATATTTTAATCCAATCAATATCTCTATTCATGGCATTCAGCCAAAAGATGTTGTTAACGAGCCTGAGTTTGATGAAATTTGGCAAGATATTAAACCATTACTTGAGCATAAGGTATTAATTGCACATAACGCAAAATTTGATTTCGGTGTTTTACAAAAAACATTAGAAGCCTATCAAATACCATATTCAACCTTTGATTATTTATGCAGTATGCAAATTTCAAAAAAAGTTTGGGTTGGGTTACCTGAATATGGTTTAAAGCCATTGTGCGTTCGAAATAATATTGAATTTAAGCATCACAGAGCGGGCAATGATAGTGAGGCTACTGCTAAATTAACGCTAAAAGCATTTCAAGCGGCAGGTGTTAGCTCAGTTAATGAATTCAAAGAGAGGTTTAATTTACCATTTGGTAATCTATCTGACATAGGAGTAGTTTCATATAATTCAAACGTAAACCAAACAAAAGGAAAAAGTTTTAAGTTGTACGAGGGTGACCCTACAAAATTTAATCCCAATAGTATTTTTTACGGCAAAACGGTAGTCTTTACAGGTACATTGTCTTCAATGGTTCGTGGAAAAGCAAAACAAATTATTGCAGATATTGGGGGAAACGTAAAGAATCAATGTACTATGACCACTGATTTTCTGATTGTTGGTCAACAGGATATTAAAGAAGTAGGTGAAAATGATATGAGTGAGAGTCATTTGAAAGCAATTGAATTAATAGAAAATGGATATAGTTTAAAAATTTTATCTGAGGAAGACTTTTATGAAATCATATCCTCTTAATTTATGAATTAAGCAATATTTATTTTTCACAACGTTTTGTAAATCATCTGTTTAATATTGGCCGGTGTGAATGCTGGATAAAGATACAATTTTTAAAGCTATTCACTCATTTTCAAGAGGAATATTAAACGCAACGCTGTGAATGCTGCATATTCCAGTGATATATCACCGGAATATGCATACTGGATATTCTGAGTTAATTTATTGCAGTTCTGTTTTCTTTTAATAATATTTTGGCGACGAAAGCAGTCGCTTCTTCTTCTTTCTCTTGGTCTATTTCTATTCCTTCAACGTTCTCCAAGAAAATATCCTTTTTACCATGCAAAATGATATGGGCTGCTTCATGAAAAAAGGTGAACCAAAAATGGTCGTTGGTTCCACATCTGCTCGAAAGTTGGATAATTGGTTTGTTATGAAACCAACGTGTAGCACTACTAATCGGGGCTTTTGGCAAGTTTTGAGTAAACACTACTGCAACGCCACATTTGGCGCAAATGCTTTGCAATGGGTGGGTAAAATCATCATGCGTTAAAAAAGCTAGTTCTTTTATTTCTGCTAAAGCATTTTTGAATTTCCTTTTGTCAAACTCCGCAATGTCAATTTCCCTAGCTTGTATTTCGCCTTTGCGTAACCACGCAGAAATAGCATGGTGGCTTTGCTCATTTACTGTAGATTTCCCGTATTGAGCTAGTGCGTAATTATTTATATAAAGTTGTTGCCATTCATCAGAAGTGGCCACACTAAAAAATTTGAGCATACTATCTGCTAAAATGTGCTTTTCTCTTGTGTCGGGAAGCCATCCAAATTTTAGCATTTCATTTACAGGGAAAGCGCTTAACCAATCCATTTCTTTTTCAAGTTCTTCCTGTTGTTGCAATTCATACAATTCTTTACGATATGTTTTTTCCCTATTAAGCCAAAAGCTTGCAGGAATACCCAACACTTTTTCCAATTGAAAAGCAGTTGCCGTTGTGATTGGCTCTCTTCCTTTGATGATATCGTTAATTTTTTCTTTGGGTCTTCCCATTCTTTCGGCAAGTTCAACTTGGCTCATGCCAATAAAATCTATGTGCTCTTGAATAGTATCGCCTGGAGGGGAGAGTAAAGATTTTGCTATTTCAAGGGTCGTTGCCATGTTGTTTGTTTTAATCTGTTTGTTAATGGTAGTCTTCAATTTCGTTCATCTGAATTTTGGTGACTTCTTCCCAATTCAAACCACCATCGTCTTTTTGGGGTAATGGGTCATGGAGAGGCTCAAAAATCATTCGGTAGTTTCCAGAAACATCTAGGGCCAATTCGCCTTTGCGGCCGCCTGTCAGTTCGTGGCATCTAGCTGCCGGAATTGTTCTCATTATAGCTAAATTATCTGCATCGGTTAAGTCCTTTAGCCGTTGATTCACCTTACGAGCCAACTGCCCAAAGGATTTTATCATCTCATTTGGGTCGGTTAGTTGCTTTTCGAGTTTTCGGCTTTTGTAACTTATTTCCACTACATATTTTAATACTATTAACGCAAAAGGTTAACAAAATTAGTCGTTATTTTTGAACTTCCCAAAAAAGCGATGAAAAAAGTGGTTCTTTTGATTTTGTGAAGCGTTGGTTGGTGGGTCGTGGCAAAACTAAATGTTTCGTTTGTGCGTAACCGTCTGTCAAAGTTATTCTTATACAGAATGTATTCCTTTTTTGCTTCCTGCAAAGAGGCAGATGTCAATCCCTCTGCTTGCAGTCAACAAAGAAAAATTAATATTTACTAAGCTAGAAAATGTAAATTTTACGTAAAATTCTGATTTTTAGTAAAATACTAGAACTGGAAAACCAGAATAATTAAAGTTTTTAATTATGATTAGGGCTAAATATGGGTAATCCAGTTGTCAATTTTCTTTGGGACTCCTGAACTCATTTGGACTTATCCCCACTTTTTGCTTAAAAAGTCTTGTGAAATGTTGGGGATATTTAAATCCGAGTTGGTATGATATTTCACTAATGGACTTCGTTTTGTCCATTATTTTTTCTTTGGCATATTCCAATAATTTCAAATGGATATATTCTATGGCAGACTTTCCTGTTTCCTTTTTTATCAAATCACCAAAATAATTAGGGGATAGGTTTAACTTCTCAGCAAAAAAAGAAACAGTTGGCAAACCGATTTCCTGTAATTTTTCATGCCTAAGGTATTCGGTCAGACGTTGCTCAAATTGTTCAATGATTCCCTGACTAATAAATTCTCTGGTAATGAATTGTCTGTCATAAAAACGGGTACAATAATTCAAGAGTAATTCAAGATTTGAAAGGATTAACTTTTTGCTGTGCCTGTCTATATGCTGAATAATCTCATTTTCAATATTATCAAAACAAACCAATATTTTTTCTCTTTCCCTATTAGATAAATGAAGCGCTTCATAAGATGCATAACTAAAAAAAGTATATTCATGAATATGCTTTCCTAGATTTGTCCCTTTTATTAAGTCAGAATGAAAAATCAAGGCTTTTCCGTAAGGTTGAAGGATTTCTCCTTCCGGCTCATGTTTAATGATCTGATTTGGACCGATAAACACCATAGTCCCTTCATCATAATCATAATATTGATTTCCATAACGGATATCGCCACATCTTGTTTCTTTTATGACAATGGCATAAAAGCCTAACATGAACTGGCTTCTTAACATTGGAAGTGATTTATTTAAATCAACATAAGCAATGAGAGGGTGAAGTGCCTTATTGTTGAATGCTTCCGCATATTTTTTTATGGTATCATAATGAATCATAGCCCAAATTTGTATTCAAACATAGCTAATGTAATCAAATGTTTCTGACCGAACCGTAAAAATGGTAAGTAAAACCGTAATATGTATAAAATCCCCCTTGTTGTGATTATGTAATTTTGCCGCAACAAAAAATGTCATTTTAATGAAATATAATTACCCCATTTTTATTACCTTGCTCGTGGTAGCTACCGTGGCACAAGGCCTTAGAGGTCAATCTCCAGACAGCACCTCACAAATAGTTTCATTTTCAGGTAACATCGGCATTACAAACAACGGTTTTTCCATCATCCCTACTTTTTCATTGAACAGCCCGGCAACTATTATGAATTTTTCATGGCGAAAAAATAAGTTTAGTTTTGATCCTGATTTTCGACTTGTTCCTGATGCCAGTAAAGGTGGATTATTGTTTTGGTTTCGTTACAGACTTATTGAACAAAAAAAGTTTCAATTAAGAATAGGTATTCATCCTGCATTTACCCTGGTAAAAAGGCACGTCGTGGAAAATGGTACAAGTTCCGAAATAACAGAAATGTTACGTTTTGCTGCTGGAGAATTAGTTTCCACCTATCAAATTAAGCCAAAATGGGGTGTAAGTGCCATGTTTTTACATGGATCCGGGCTTCAGCTACATGGACCTCAAAACACAGATGTACTATTTTTAAGTACTAATTTTAGTGATATTCACCTTGGAAAAGACATCAGATTTCAGTTTATTCCAATGATATTTTTTTTAAGAACAGACGGATTTACAGGAAATTACTTATCTGCAACTGGCATTTTATCCCATAAAAAATCGCCATTTTCAATACAATCAACATTGAACCAAACTATTACTTCAAATATACCTGGTAATGAAAATTTCATGTGGAATGTAATGTTTGCCTATAACTTCAAGAAGATCTACCAGATAATGAGGTAACCCGTTTTGAAATATGTACCTGGCTGGGATTATCTCTTATTACTCCGAATTCTAACAGTCCAAACGCGACGCATTTAGTGAATTTTTACCACTATTTATGCCTAAACCAACAATCCTTTCGTTCCAGTTCATATCCTTTAAATAGCGTATTAACCGGAGCGCCGTGTTTGAGTTGATTATTAAATTTTGTTCTTGCCAGATAATTAAAGGCGCCCATATCTCCCGTAAAAAGGGTGCGATTATCCATATTAAATTGTTTATGAATAGCGCAAAGGTTCTGGATAAAATCTTTTACCATGTAAATGGGACCGCCTATGATGCCACAATTTAGCAGCTTTTCATTAGCGAACTTGTTTTCATAATTTGAATAATCTGCTATTCTTTGTCGAAAATGGGCCGAGTGGTCTATCATCCAGTCATTCTCAAGTATCTTAGGTTCGTCCCCACAAAAAATTGTTTCTGGGTTTTCTATAAAAAAAGGATGTTCGAATGGATTATTGACAACCACTACATCTGAAATATCGGTCACAAAAACATTTTCAAACACCCCGAATTCGAGGTAATTGAAAAAGAGTTTGGTATCAATAGGTTTATCATGTCAGTTGGTCAATGGATTAGCCGAACAAATGCTGCAAGGATGCTTGTTAAGGCTGGAAGATTTGGAGGCACCTATGCTAATAAAGATATTGCTTTTTATTTCGAAATCTGGACAAGTTCGAAATATCATTGGTACTATTCTAACAGATTACTCATATTATTATAAAAATTATTGATGAAATAGATGCAATTCTAGCCAAACATTACGATTTTACCGATGAAGAATTAGATTTTATCATAAAATTACGATATTAAATATCGTATGGGAGAGAACTTGAAAACGGTGAAAAATAACGATAACTGCAAGCATAAGAAATATAGACCTTTTATAGTTATCTTAAAATACTTTTAAATAGCCGAAAAAATTAGATTAGAAAGCAAACATACAGAGAAGGATGAAAGAACAACTGAAAATATCTGTTCGTTTTTTTGATGACCGTGAGATACGGGCTGTTTGGGATGATGATTGTTCCAAATGGTGGTTTAGTGTATTAGATATTGTAGGTGCGCTGAACGAAGAACCCGATTATACTAAAGTCCGCAATTATTGGAAATACCTTAAAACCAAACTGAAAAAAGAGAATAATCAGTTGGTTAGTGCCACTAACCAACTGAAATTATTGGCTGAATATTCCGGTCAAACTGAGCCACTAAATCCGGGGCAAACTGAGCCAGTGATT